>JBAUWE010000748.1:0-2049 GCA_049583595.1 Terriglobia bacterium | reverse complement strand
GATATCATCGATACTTCAAAAACCATTCGCCAGGCAAAAAAAAGATTAAAGATCTGGGCCTTAGAGATCCTTTCCGAAAACAAACAGGTCAATGCTTACTATCTCCAGGAAAAAATCGGCAAAAGCCAGCTCGATAAGCTGAGACCCAAAGATTATGCTGCCATTCGTATCCTGGATTATATCAAGCATTCCGGCAGGCAATTCAAGGATCTTAATCACAAGGGCGAAATTGTGGAAAACGATCCCTTTGCCATTCTAATGCAATGTGCCCGCAAAGGGACTGGCGGAGCCACCCCTGCTTTTTTTTATGACATGATTCACCTGTTCAGACAGTTTTCAGGGCATATAGATCCTGCACCAAATAAATTGAAAATTTCATCATGGATGGACAGATATTCTTCAGGTCTTGATCCGGATATCATCCGGCAGCGGGAAAAAAACAAACTTCGGATACTGAAAACCATCATTAAAACAATTGATGAAAAAAGAACAAAAAGCAAGCGGTTTAGATTTGAAAAAGGGATGTCACAGAAGGAAAAAATGGCCCTTGCCAAAAAATGGTGGAACGATCATCAATTTCATCTCAAATTTGCAGTCAGAACCCCTGAAGACCTAAATGAAATGCTTGAGTTCTCCCTTGACAAGGAGACGATGGACAACCTGAAACAAGCTCAAAAAGTTGGTATTCCCTTCTTTGTCAACCCCTATTACCTGTCGCTTATGGACACCCATGCCTCTCCTGTTTCCCTGGGTGCGGATCTTGCCATCAGGCAATATATGATCTATTCAAAGGAACTGATCAATGAATTCGGCACTATTCATGCCTGGGAAAAAGAAGATATTGTGGAGCCCGGAAAACCCAATGTTGCAGGCTGGATCATTCCAGATGACTGTATCCACAGGCGATATCCCAACGTCGCCATATTAATTCCAAAAAGCATGGGCCGTGCCTGTGGCGGACTGTGTTCAATCTGCCAGAGAATGTATGGCTTTCAACAAGGTGATTTGAATTTTGACCTTGAAAAATTAAAAGTCAAGAGCTCATTTGGCGAACGCTTGGAAGCCTCTATCAATTATTTTGAAAATGACTCCCAGTTAAGGGACATCCTCATCACTGGCGGTGATGCTCTGATGAGCACCAATAAAACCCTTCGAAAAGTTTTTCAAAGCATTTACAATATGGCCAAAAGAAAACGCAGGGCCAATAGGAAAAGAAAAGATGGAGAAAAATACGCACAGATCTTAAGGGTAAGACTGGGCACCAGGCTTCCGGTTTATCTCCCCATGAGAATCCAGGCTGGTCTTGTAAACATACTTGCCGAGTTCAAAGAAAAAGCTTCAAAAATAGGCATTCAGCAATTTGTTTTCCAGACCCATTTTGAATCTCCAATGGAGATAACCCCTGAAACAAGATTCTGTGTAGATCAGCTGAATAAAGCCGGGTGGATGGTAACCAACCAGCTGGTTTTCACATCGGCTGCGTCAAGAAGGGGGCATACGGCTAAACTCCGAAAAGTACTCAACGATATCGGGATTCTTCCCTATTATTCATTTACCGTTAAAGGATATATGGAAAATAGCCATCTTTTTTCACCCAATGCACGGCTGGTTCAAGAAGGCATGGAAGAAAAGAGTATCGGACTTCTGCCGGATACATTTTTTCCAGGCCTAAGACAACTGCCTTTAAATGTTGAAAATATAGTTGATAACATCGCCCGGTTGAGAACAGATGCTGACATCCCGTTCCTATCCTCTGACAGGAATGTCCTCAATCTTCCGGGGGTCGGCAAGAGTCTTACCTTCAGGACCATCGGCCTTACCAATGACGGCAGAAGAATCCTTGAATTTGATCATGATGCCACAAGAGAGCATAGCCCAATGATAGAAAAGATAGGAAAAGTCACTATCATTGAATCTAAAAGTATCCATGATTATCTCCAACAGCTTGACAATATGGGCGAAGATGTGAGCGAGTATGAATCAATTTATGGATATTCCTTAAGTGAAACAGAACCCAGGAACCCAATCTTTGAATATCCGGCCTATGAC
>JBAUWE010000747.1:0-1571 GCA_049583595.1 Terriglobia bacterium | reverse complement strand
ATCCTGTTCCAGAGACACCAGGAGCGGTTCGCCGCCGCCACACCTGCACAAGGCTGGGAGGAGCGTTGGCGACTGACGCAGGCGCTGCACCGACTGTTCCGCCGCAGCGCACTGGACCCGGCCGCGCTGTTCGCCTGGCTGGACTTGGAATTGTTGGCCCTGGAGCGCCTGCGCGCCGCCCTGACCACCCGGGCCGCCTTCGCCCCGGAGGAACCGGCCTGATGCTGCGCCCGCACCCCGCCAGCTGGTTCGAGGTCCTGTGTCCACGTGGCGACAGCGCCCGGGTGACGGGCGTGCTGGCGCGCACCGGGGCGGTGGAGATCGAGGTGCGCAAGGCGCCATCGGGGGAGCTGCGATTGAGCGAGCTGGACCGGAGCCTGGCCGCCTACCGGGCCTTGCTTCCCACTTACCGGCGCTATTGGGCCCGCGGCAGCCTGGCGCGCTCGCCTGGGGGCATGCGTCCCAGAGAGGCCCTGGCAGCGGCCCTGGGGCGCATCGACTCCTGGCGCTCCGCTGCCGACCCGCTGATTGGGCGGCTGCAGGCCTGTGAGGACGAGCACATGCGCCTGGACCTGTGTGCCGAGGTGATGCGGGCTCTGAGCAACAGCCCGCTGGATTTCGGCGCACTCAGCGGCGCCGGTCCGTTCCTCGCCCGGGTCGCCGCCTTCGTGCCGGAAACGGCGGCACTGGACGCAGACGGGCCCTGGCTGCACCTGGATCTGCCCCTCGACGGCAGGCGCTACCTGCTGGGCCTGGGACCGGCGCCCGCGATGGCGGCCTTGGGCGCCCGCATCCAGGCCTTAGGCGGGCGGCTGTTGTTGCCGCCACCGTGGCTACGCGGGGATGCTGTTCAGGCGGCAGCACAGATCCGCGCGCGCGTGGCAATCCTGGAGCGCGAGATCGCCGAGCTGTACGCCCGGCTGGACCGCCTCTACGGGGAATATGGGTTGGGCGAAGCGTTGGGAGACATCTCCTGCCTGGAGTGGTTCACCAACCGTGTGGGGGTGCTGGAGCTGGCCAGTGAACGCTTCGCGCTGGCGACCGGCTGGACCAGGGAGCGCGATGCAGGCTCCCTGGTCCGGGCCCTGGAGCAAGAGGGGGTGGCGGCGCTGGTGCGCCTAAGGCCGCCTCCGCCGGACACTACGCCACCGCTGTTGCTCGACAACCCGGCCTGGGCGCGCCCGTTCGAGGTATTCGCCCGGGCCCTTGGTGTGCCCGGGGCCAGCGAGGCGGACCCCAGCCCCCTGCTGGCTTTGATCGTGCCGGTGATGTTCGGCTACATGTTCGGCGACCTGGGCCAGGGCCTGTTGCTGCTGGGGGCCGGCTGGCTGCTGCGCCGGCGCCTGGCGCTGGCGCCGCTTATCATGGCGGGCGGTGCCGCGGCTGCCCTGTTCGGACTGGCCTTCGGCAGCCTGTTCGGGCTGGAGGGGCTGCTCCCGGCGCTGTGGCTGCACCCGTTGCAATACCCGGTGACGGTGCTGGCCCTGCCGCTGCTGCCGGCGGTGGCGCTGCTGGTCCTGGGCCAGCTGCTGAACGCCTTGCAAGCCCATTGGCGCGGGGCACTGCGGCAA
>JBAUWE010000746.1:0-7708 GCA_049583595.1 Terriglobia bacterium | reverse complement strand
GGCGTTCTAATATAGTTAACATTTTCTAAGAAACAGCCCCGGGGGCCGGTGATTTCTTCCGAATCGTGGAGAGACCCCGACCTGGGTTCCCTCGGTCCGTGACGGAAAGACCCGCCACCTTAAGAATAGTGTCCTGCCCGCGACGTAATGAACTTGTCTGCCAGGCCAGGTTGCTCGTTCAAAGGGCGGTTACCGCAAAAGGTTTCAGTTACATGGCGGACTCAATCCTTCATGCTCAGGTTGCGGGGGTTGACAACCACGGATCCCCCTAAGACTTCGTAGCGGCCATGGTCGAAAGTGTTCGTGAAGTTGTCCGCGGGATTCGTGTTGAGCTGGGTTCGTACGACCACCCAAATGCGCACCGCGCGAATTCGCGTGTAGTCATAGCCGTAGCTTGATGCGTCGTAGTTATAAGTGCCGGTGCCCGTCGAACCGTCGTTATACAATGCGACGCCAACTTTGAACCCGATCACCTGATCGGCGACCACAGCGGATGTGCCGCCGGTGCGGCGTACTAGCCGGGGGTCGGAGGGATTAGAAAGGTCTATCGCAAAGCTAAGAGGGGACAGTTTCAGCACCCAATCCGATCCGCAGAATGTGTCTCCCAATTTGTTGTTGGGATTCACGCTGATTCCCAGGGGATCGTCAGCCGCAGCATTCCCGCCGCCTGCGGCAGTGGGGTTGTGCTGCAGCTTGACCTTTGCTCCGGCCACCTGCCCGTCACTAGTGAGCCGAGCGGTGGTCATCTGCGACCCGTCAGATTTGAGGAAAAGCAACAGGTCGCCTGTATGGAAAAGCGCCGCCGTCTCATTAAGCGACAAGCCGGAGGATGGGTCCACAAAAGCAGTCGAGCTGGTTGTGCTGACACAATTGGCGCCGCTAACGTATGGATGAACGGGCGGGGTGTTGGGATCAACTTGAATGACGTTGAAACTGTCGAAACATGAGGCGATATACGATTGAGTACTCAAAGGATCGCACCCGCTGCCGGACCCGTTGGTGACCGTCACCCCAATAGGCCAGCTCGGAACGCCCGGGCCAACCGTCACCCCCGTCCCGGCGTTAACCAGATCCAGTTGCACTTGGGCCAGGGCGTTTCGCAGGGAAATGTTTAACCCGTTGGTGATCTGCTGTTGCCTGTAGGCCGCCGTATGCCGGCTGAAAAGGTCAAAAGCCGCCCCACTGACGATGAGAAAGATCGCCATCGCTACCAGGAGCTCGAGAAGCGAGAAGCCCGCTGCTCCATGGGGCCGCGCCGATATTCTCGCCTTGACCCCCATACTGGTCATGGCCGCACCATGCTCATTTGAAAGGTAACCGGGGGCTGTACGGAATTATCTTCCAGTTGGATCATGGTTGTGACCCGGCGCAGCCCCGGAGTGGGCTCATCCTTCTCGATCAGCCAGCGCCGCAGATAAGTCATTCCCACGGGCGCGGTCGAACTTGTCAAGGTGGTGACAGTGCCGTTCGAGTGAAAACTGGTGACGGTGTAGTTGGTTGCGCCCGTATCCCCGGTTCCGCTGACCCATTCGACCAGCGCTCCATTCGAGTTCGATACGCCCACTTCGTCAAAATAAGAAGGAATATTCTGGGTGAGGCTTCCGGCTGACGTACCTGTGGTCACCGACACGGCCGGAGCATCCGCCGGCCATCGATTCAAATCCTCGAGCTTCTCGGAGGCGAGCTCGGCGGCCATGCTCATGTATCTTGCCCGAGAACTTGTGGAGAGCATCCGGGCAAGCACCCCAGCCACTGCCAGCATTCCTACCGCCAGGACCGTGCTGGCTACCAGGACCTCCAGGATGCTAAAGCCCCTCGGACTTTCAATCTTAAGGAGTGACCTGGACCCGGCCCACGGCGGACACGGTGATGGTTTTGGTGATTGCTCCGTTGCTGATCTGGACACTTGTCCCCCCTCCGCCGCCTGGCACGACGGTGCCTCGCGGGCTGAACTGGAAACTGGCGGCTTGGCTCAGCGTGGCGCCTTCCAGCCCGCTGATGGGAATCTCTCGTCCCGTCACCACAAATTGCGTCGTTCCGGGAGGCTTGTTCAGCACCTGGTAGCTTCTGGTGCTGGAGTTGAACTCAACGGCGTACGGGTAGCCGCGCATGATGGCCTGGTAGCGCGTGGACTGGATGGCGCCCGTTACCGCCGAAACGGCGGCGTTGAGCCGGTAGTTGCGAACGATGTTTTGCGTCTCGGGTATCGCGAAGGCAGCCATAACGCCGGCGATAGAAAGAGCGACGAGAATATCGATTAGAGACCAGCCGACAGCCGAGCCTCGGCGTCCGCAAATAGATCCAGGCTCGGAGCCACTTGGGGTGCCACAGCCATTGCCTGTCCCCTTGGCCGGCCTAGAAATTGTCATCATATCTTTCTCTTTCGGCCATCGCAGGGGACGGCTTTAGTCGGTGCTTTGAGTCGTAAGATGGAACGCCGGAAAACGTCTGAGGAGAGGGGAAGTCCGGCGGACACCCTCTGCGAGGAAGTTTGTCCCCACGGCTTCGCCGAGTGCAAGATCGTTTCGCGGCTCGGTCATAGGGCTGGGCCCATCGAACTGAGCTTAGATCTGGCGCCGGCTTGCTTTGGGGTCTACTACGCCGATTGGAAAATGCCGGACAGGACCGCCGGCGTGTTGGTGCTGGAGGGGGGAGTCGAACCCCCACGCTCTTTTGGAGCGCCAGATTTTGAGTCTGGTGCGTCTGCCAGTTCCGCCACTCCAGCAGGGCGAAGCAAGTGATTATCCCACGGCCGCTTGCGGGGAGTCAAACGAGCAGTGGAGCGACGCGGGCGCAGTCTGGATCCTATTTTGTGGCACGGCCATCCTGCCGTGTTTTTTGACCGTAGCACGGGCGAGGATGCCCTTGCCACAAATCAAACTGAGTCACTACCGCCGGGGCGTCTGAGATTCCCAATGCCGCTCGTAGCCTCCCATAATTCCCAGTGACCACTCCTGAGATGACGCGGGTCGCGCCGGTGACGGCGCCGGCGTCGCCGTACTTCGCGCGGGCAAATAGCTTGAATTTGCAGCACTCATGAGCAACACTGTGCATTCCGATCTCAAACTGTCCCGTTAAGGAGCAGGGTCGATGGGTCGAATTCTGGTCTGTGAATGCAAACAGGAGATTTCATCCTTCAATCCTGTCCTCGGACGTTACGAAGACTTCGTGGTCACCCGTGGAGCAGAACTTCTTGCCTACCACCGCCCGATCCGGTCGGAGATGGGTGGGGCGCTGAGCGTGTTCGATTCCGCGCCGGGCGTGGAGCTTGTCGCGGGCTATAGCGCCCGGGCGGTTACTTCCGGCGGCACTCTGGCTGCAGAAGATTTTAAGCGGCTTGCTTCCGAGTTTTTGCAGGCCGTGCGGGAGGCCGGGGAAATCGACGGTGTCTATTTCTCACTGCACGGCGCGCTGGCTGCTGAAAATGAGCCCGACGTCGAAGGTTACCTGCTGGCCGAAACCCGAAAGATTGTGGGGCCGGGCGTTCCTGTTGTTGCATCGCTCGATCTTCACGGAATCCTGACGGACCGCATGCTCGAGCATTCTGATGCGGTAACGCTATTCCACACCTATCCCCACGTCGATTTTTTCGAGACTGGCCAGAGAGCCGCCCGGCTGCTTCTGGAGCTGCTGGCCGGCAGAATCAGCCCGGTGGCCGCGCGCGTGCCCATTCCCGCCCTGGTACGCGGTGACGAACTGATCACCGAGTCGGGACTTTTTGGCGCGGTGGTTCGCAAGGCACAGGCCGTGGAAAACGGCGCAGGGGGACTTTCCGCCGGCATGTTCATTGGCAACCCCTTCACCGATGTTCCGGACCTTTGCTCGAATGCTCTGGTCATCACCGACGGTGACCGCGAGCAGGCGGTTCGCGAAGCCACCCGATTGGCCCTTGCCTTCTGGGCGGTGCGTGAGAAATTGCAGTCGAAGTTGACCAGCCTCGGAGAAAGTGTTCGGCTTGCGGCGAAGGCGCGGGGCCGCGTGGTTCTGACGGACGCGGCGGACGCCACGAGTTCCGGAGCATCGGGCGACAGCAACGCCATCCTGCAGGCGCTGGTGGAAGCCGGATACCGCCGCACCACCCTGCTGCCTGTTGTCGATCTCCCGGCCGTGAAGGCCGCCATGCAGGCCGGTGTTGGCGGCAGCATCAGCGTCACCGTCGGCGGCGCTCTGGACGCCCGCCGTTTCACTCCGCTGCTGCTGGAGCGGGCCCGGGTGAAATTGCTCTCCGACGGGCGGTTCAGAAGTGAATCCCACGGTGAGGAGTGGTTCGCGGGCGACACGGCGGTGCTCAACTGGGAGAATTACACACTGGTGGTGACCAGCCGCCCCGTGAGTCTCTATGATCGATCGCTCTTTCTTGCCCACGGGCAGGACCCTTCTCAGTTTGAGACGGTGATTGTGAAGTCGCCCCACACCCAGCCGCATTTTTTTAACGAGGGCGCCGAACTTGTCATTAATGTGGATGCACCCGGCGCTTCCAGCGCCAACCTGAAGAGCCTGGGACACACCCAATGCCGGCGGCCCGTTTTCCCGCTGGACGATCCCGTCGAATGGACTCCCGCGCCGCACATTTTCGAATGGAGGAACCGCCGATAATATGAAGATCCGTGATATTCGAGCCGCCGGGCTGCGAGGCCGGACGCCCAAAGGCGGATGGACCAACGAGCCGGACCCGCAGGACTGCATCCACACCCTGATTGCCGTGCTTACCGACGAAGGCGTGACCGGCTGGGGCAGCGCATTCACCAATGACGACCTGGTTCGCGGCTCATTGGCGGTGCTGCGCCCTCTTTACGAAGGCCGGAATGCGATGGAGCCCGAGCGAACGAGCGAGATTCTGCACCAGAACACCTTCTGGCTGGGACGCGGCGGCTCCATCACCCACACCATCAGCGGCATCGACATCGCATTGTGGGACATTCTGGGCCAGGCTACGGGACAGCCGGTCGGCCGCCTGCTGGGGGGTCGTTACCGCGATCGCGTGCGGCCTTACGCTTCACTGCTGATGCAGGAGCCTGAGCGCATGGCCGGAGAGTTGCTCCCTCTGAAGGAGCAGGGGTTTCGCGCCTTCAAGATCGGCTGGGGACCTTTTGGCCGGCACGATGCGGCAACAGACGAGGCCATCGTCCACGCGGCGCGTGAAGCGGTGGGCGACGACTGCCTTCTGATGGTGGACGCCGGGGCCAGCGACGCCTTCTGGCCGCAGGATTACAAGTGGGCGTTGCGGACCGCCGAGATGCTGGCCGAATATGAGGTTGCGTGGTTTGAGGAACCTTTGCCGCCCGACGCCCTGGATGATTATGTGGCGCTGCGCCGCC
This sequence comes from Terriglobia bacterium, assembly GCA_049583595.1. Taxonomy (GTDB): domain Bacteria; phylum Acidobacteriota; class Terriglobia; order UBA7540; family UBA7540; genus SCRD01. The sequence continues at coordinate 2,390 of JBAUWE010000746.1, read as the reverse complement.
ACTCGCGCGTGCCGATAGCCGGTGGCGAAGTGCTGACGCGGCGGCAGTCATTCCAGCCCTGGCTGCGGGCAGGCGCACTCGATATTGTCCAGCCGGACTCGACCAAAGTGGGCGGGCTGAGCGAGTCGCGCCGCATTGCCTGGATGGCGGAGGAAAGCGGCGCGCGGATGATCCCGCACGGGTGGAACACCGCCGTTGGCCTTGCCGCTGACCTGCAACTGGCCTCGGCATTTCCCAATATGGACCTGGTGGAGTACCTCACCGGATCTCCTTTTATTGATGAAGTGGTCCAGGAACCCTGGAAGCTCGACGCGGAAGGTATGCTGGCGATCCCCGAGCGGCCGGGCCTGGGAATCGGCATTGATCTGAAAATGGTGGAAGAGCTTACCGGCGTAAAATCCTTTCTTGATTGAATGAACCGCGGCACTGCTCAAAACCGGCGCTGGCAGGCGGTGGCATTTCTGTTTGCCGCCTTTGCGCTCTGCTACGTGGACCGGAAAGCGGCCTTTTCCATCTTTCCCGTTTTAGAAAAAGAGCTTGGATTTTCCAGCGCCCAGCTCGGCCTGGTGGGCAGCCTTTTCGTATGGTCGTACGCGCTCACCATGCCCCTGGCCGGCCGCCTCGCGGACATCTTCCGCCGTGACCGCCTGCTGATCGCGAGCCTGGTGCTCTGGAGCGTCAGCACGCTGGGTACCGCCCTGAGCGGATCAGTTGCGGCGTTTCTCGGCTGGCGTGTGATGATGGGCCTGACCGAGTCACTCTATTTCCCCGCCGCCATGGCCATCCTTGCCACCCTTCACCCCGGGCCCACACGTTCACGCGCACTGAGCATTCATCAGTCCGCCCAACTGCTGGGCATTGTTGCCGGCGGCTGGTACGGGGGCTGGGCGGCTGACCAGATCGGATGGCGAAACGGGTTTGCTGCACTCTGTTTTGTCGGTATCGCCTATTCGTTCGTGCTGCTGTTCTTTTTCCGCAAAATCCCTCCCGCCCGCACGATGGCGCGGCCCGTTTCTGACGGCTTGCGAAAGTTGTTCCACTCGCCCTTATTCCTGCTGCTGGCGGCTACGTTTTTCTGTTTCTGCGGCGTTTTGTGGATTGTCTACGCGTGGCTGCCCGACCTGTTATACGAGCGCTTCGGGCTTTCGCTCAGCACCAGCGGCTTTAACGCGACCCTGTACGTCCAGGTGGGGTGCGGTGTGGGCACGCTGCTGGGCGGATGGATGGCAGACCGCCTGGCAGCGCGGGTTCGCGCGGCGCGATTCTACGTTGTTGGCTGCGGAGTGATTCTGAGCATGCCGTGCGTCTATCTGGCTTTCAGGGCTTCTTCGCTGGACGAGTTCAGGATATTCGCGGCAGGTTTCGGCCTGCTTTCCGGACTCGCCATCGGGAACTGGTTTGCCGCTGCCTATGACGTGGTGCGGGAGCAGGATTACGGTTTTGCCACAGGGCTTCTGAATATGACCGGAGGGGTATCCGCCGGCATCGCCATGCTCCTGGCCGGCGTGTATAAGAGCACCCTGGGCCTGGCGGGAATCATGGCATGGGCCAGCGTCCTCGCCGCATTGGCGGGTGTCGCCTTGCTCCTGGGGGCGCGATCAGTTTTCGGACTCCGGAAAAACCTGGTACCAGGCGCGGCTGAATAAAGCCTATGGTGCCGATGATGGTGACCCTCATCAGCAGATAAAGCACCGCCACGGCGCCAATCGACAGAACGATCGCCCGGGGAATGTTGCGGCTCGGGTCCTTCACTTCCCCGCCCAGGTAAGTGATGTTGCCGCAGCCGCCAAAATTGGCCAGAAGCATCGCTCTTTGCGCGCGGTCCTGGCTTGCTTGATGGCTGCACAAACGAGGGAGGTGTGAGGCAAAAACAGAATTCCCTGAGAGCGGGGAAAACTGGGGGCCCTCGCGTCGGTCTGGTCGTTGTTATTTGGCTCCGGGCAGGGGTGCTACAATGGGCGATACCTGTCATCGGGGTGGTCGTGCGCCAAGGGGCGTTCGGTCACGCCCTATCTTGAGCAAGCTTGGGAGAAATCTATGAAATTAGCCGGCCGCCTTTGCACACTGATTCTGCTTTTGCCGCTGGTCGGTGCGATGTTCCCGGTCGGGCCGTCAGCGGCCCAGAATTCCGGGCCGTCGCCACAGTCTTCGGCTTTGCCCAGCGAAATGCCGGCCAGTTTCAAGCCCGTCACCAGCAGCTTCAATTACACCCGGCGCGACGTCATGATCCCCATGCGCGACGGGGTCAAGTTGCACACGGTCATTCTGATACCGAAGGGGGCAAAGGATGCTCCCATCCTTCTGACGCGCACGCCCTACGACGCCACCAAGCTTACCAGTCATGAGGCCAGCGCCCACCTGGGACCCACTCTGCAGGGTTACGACAACGC
>JBAUWE010000745.1:0-10794 GCA_049583595.1 Terriglobia bacterium | reverse complement strand
TGTTCGACAATCCCGATCTGATCGTCGCCTGCGTCGTCGGCGACGGCGAGGCGGAAACCGGACCGCTGGCCACCGCATGGCATTCCAACAAGTTTCTTGATCCGGAAACCGACGGCGCGGTGCTGCCAATCCTGCACCTCAACGGCTACAAAATTTCCAACCCGACTATCCTCGCCCGCATCGAGCACGAGGAATTGGAACAGTTGCTCCGCGGCTACGGCTGGACGCCTAACTTTGTGGAAGGCGATGACCCGGAAAAGATGCATCAACTCATGGCCGCCACGCTCGACAAGGTGGTGGAGCAGATCAAAAAAATCCAGCAGGACGCCCGCGTCAACGGCAACCTCACGCGTCCGCGCTGGCCGATGATCGTCCTTAATTCCCCCAAGGGATGGACCGGGCCGAAGAGGGTCGATGGTCTGCAGGTTGAAGGCACCTTCCGGGCTCACCAGGTGCCGCTCTCCGATCCGGCCACCCATCCCGAACACCTCAAGCTGTTGGAAGACTGGCTCAGGAGCTACCGGCCGGAGGAACTCTTCGATGCGCAGGGCCGCCTGAAACCGGAACTGGCCGAACTTGCGCCCAAGGGCGAACGACGCATGGGCGCGAATCCCCATGCCAACGGCGGCATGCTGCTGCGCGACCTGCGGATGCCGGATTTCCGAGACTACGCCGAAGCCGTTCCCACGCCGGGCATTCACGGCATCGGCGACACGCATGTGCTTGGACCTTTCCTGCGCGATGTAGCGAAGCTGAACCGTGAGCAGCGCAATTTCCGGGTCTTTGGCCCTGACGAGACGCTCTCAAACGGCCTGGAGGCCCTCTTTGAGGTGACAAAGCGCCAGTGGGACGCCAGGACCGTGCCGAACGACGAATTTCTTGCGCCCACCGGGCGCGTGATGGAAATGCTCAGCGAGCACCAATGCGAGGGCTGGCTCGAGGGCTACCTGCTCACCGGACGTCATGGACTCTTCAACTGCTACGAGGCGTTTATCCACATTGTCGATTCGATGTTCAACCAGCACGCCAAGTGGCTGAAGGTCACGTCGAAGCTGCCGTGGCGGCGGAAGATCGCCTCGCTGAACTACCTGCTGGCCTCCCATGTCTGGCGCCAGGATCACAACGGCTTCACGCATCAGGACCCCGGCTTCATCGACCACGTTGTGAACAAAAAGGCCGAGGTCGTTCGGGTTTATCTTCCGCCGGATGCCAACTGCCTGCTGTCGGTAATGGACCACTGCCTGCGCAGCCGCCATTACGTCAACGTCGTGATCGCGGGCAAACACCCGGCGCCGCAGTGGCTGACCATGGATGCTGCCGTCAAGCACTGCGCCGAGGGCATCGGCATCTGGCAGTGGGCCAGCAACGACCAGGGCGTTGCGCCCGACGTGGTCATGGCTTGTTGTGGCGACGTGCCCACGCTGGAAACCCTCGCTGCCGTCTCCATCATGCGCGAGCATCTGCCCGACCTGAAAATCCGGGTGGTCAACGTCGTCGACCTCATGAAACTGCAGCCGCAAACCGAGCACCCGCACGGGCTCTCCGACACGGATTTCGACGCGCTTTTCACCAAAGACAAGCCGGTTATCTTCGCCTTCCATGCCTACCCGTGGTTGATTCACCGGCTGACCTACCGCCGCACCAACCACGGCAACATCCACGTCCGCGGCTACAAGGAAGAGGGCACCATCACCACGCCCTTCGACATGACGGTAATGAACGATCTGGACCGCTTCCACCTCGTGATGGACACCATCGACCGACTGCCGCAGACCGGCGAAAAGGGCATCTACCTGAAACAGCAGCTCAAGGACAAGCTTGTCGAGCACAAGCAGTATATTACCCGGCACGGCCAGGACCTGCCGGAAATCCGCAACTGGAAGTGGGGCAACCCCAAATGATTGCGAATGTTCCGCAACTCAAAAAATCTGCGGCGTAGCAAAGATAAAGATAAGGATAATACCCATTATGAAACCCAATAACGACCAGCCCAAGATTCCCGAGTCGAAGCCGGGATCGAAGCCGGATGCGAAGGACGATCTGAAATCACTTCCCATGGCGGAACTGCAGGCAAAATTGGGGTCGTCACCGGACGGACTCAGTCAAGAAGAGGCGCAAAAACGGCTGACCCAATATGGGCTTAACGAGATTGAAGAAAAGAAAACCAATCCGTTACTGAAATTTCTTACCTATTTTTGGGGTCCCATTCCGTGGATGATCGAAGCGGCCGTGATCCTTTCGGCGGTGGCCCGGCATTGGCCGGATTTTTTCATCATCCTCCTTTTGCTTCTAGCCAACGCCGTGGTCGGATTCTGGGAAGAGCACCAGGCGGGCAACGCCATCGCCGCGCTCAAGGCAAAGCTTGCGATCAATGCCCGCGTCCGACGCGATGGGAAATGGACCAACCCGTCGGCGCGTGAATTGGTACCGGGCGACGTCATCCGCGTGCGCCTGGGCGACATAGTGCCGGCAGATGCGCGCTTGCTGGAGGGTGACCCGATAGAAGTGGATCAGTCCGCACTGACGGGAGAGTCGCTGCCCGCCACGCGAAAACCTGGTGAGGCGGTGTTTTCGGGGTCAATCATCCGCCAGGGCGAAATCGGCGCGATGGTATACGCCACGGGTCCGAATACCTACTTCGGCAAGACGGCGCAACTGGTGCAGGAGGCGCACACCGTCAGCCATTTCCAACGCGCGGTGCTCAAGATCGGCAATTACTTGATCATCCTCGCGGCGGCTATGGTGACTCTGATTATTGCCGTCGCGATCTTCCGCGGCGACCCGATCCTCACCACGCTTCAGTTCGCATTGGTGTTGACGGTGGCCGCGATTCCCGTGGCGATGCCTACGGTGCTGTCCGTGACCATGGCGGTCGGCGCACGCCTGCTGGCCAGAAAAGAAGCGATTGTGACCCGGTTGGCGGCCATCGAGGAATTGGCAGGCGTGGATGTGCTGTGCTCGGACAAGACGGGCACCCTGACCCAGAACAAGCTGACGCTGGGCGATCCGTTCAGCGTGAACAATGTCCCCGCCGATCAAGTCATTCTCAACGCCGCGCTGGCGTCGAGAGCGGACAATAAAGACACCATCGACCTGGCTGTGCTGGGCGCCCTGAAAAATGATCAGGCCTTGGAAGGCTACCAGGTCGTTCATTTCCAGCCGTTCGACCCGGTGCATAAACGCACCGAAGTCACCGTCAAAGACGCGGACGGAAAGGAGTTCAAGGCGACCAAGGGCGCGCCGCAGGTGATTTTAGAGTTGTCGGCCAATGCCGGGCAGGTCAAGCCCGCTGTCGAGAAGGCGGTCAACGAATTTGCTGCGCGCGGATTCCGCTCGCTGGGTGTGGCTCGGGCGGATGCGCAAGGCCCATGGGAGTTTCTCGGCGTGTTGCCGCTTTTCGATCCGCCCCGGGAAGAAGCCAAAGCGACCATCGCGACCGCCCGACAGATGGGAGTAAACGTCAAGATGGTTACGGGCGATCAAGTGGCCATCGCCCGGGAGACCGCCGGGAAATTGGGGCTGGGCACAAATATCCTCGACGCCGCCGGCTTCGGCGACACGAAGCATCACGAGACGGCGCAGCTGGCGGAGTCCATCGAGAAAGCAGACGGCTTCGCCCAGGTGTTTCCTGAGCACAAGTTCCACATTGTAGACGTCCTGCAGCAACGCGGCCACATCGTCGGTATGACCGGCGACGGGGTGAACGACGCCCCCGCGCTGAAGAAGGCCGACTGCGGCATCGCGGTTTCGGGCGCGACGGACGCGGCCCGCGCGGCGGCGTCCATCGTGCTGATGACGTCGGGCCTGTCGGTGATCATCGACGCCATCAAGGAGAGCCGGAAAATCTTCCAGCGGATGAACAGCTATGCCATATACCGCATCGCCGAGACGCTGCGCGTGCTGTTGTTCATGACCCTGGCCATCCTGATCTTCAATTTTTATCCATTGACGGCCGTGATGATCGTGATGCTGGCGTTGCTCAACGACGGGGCCATCCTGTCCATCGCCTATGACAACGTTCATTACGAGAACAAGCCCGAGGCATGGAACATGCGCCTCGTGCTGGGGATCGCCACGGTGCTGGGCGTCATCGGACCCGTGGCGGCGTTCGGCCTGTTTTACCTCGGCGACCGTGTCTATCACCTCGACCGTGCGCACATCCAGACGATGATGTACCTGATGCTGTCCGTGGCCGGACAAATGACGATCTTCCTGACGCGCACGCGCGGCCCCTTCTGGTCCATACGCCCTGCACGCATTTTATTGGGGGTTGTGCTCTGCGCACAAATCGTGGCGATTCTGATTGCGGTATATGGGCTCTTTATGACACCCCTCGGCTGGAGTTGGGCACTGTTCGTTTGGGGCTATGCTCTGGCTTGGTTCCTCGTAAGCGACCGCGTGAAGCTACTGGCGTATCGTGTCTTTGATCCGACTGCCGCGCCCCTATTGGGCAGGGAACCTGTCGATGTAACACCGCAGATCGCCACGCGGGCCTATGAGCTCTACGAGCAGCGAGGGCGCCGCGACGGCCAAGCAAATAGAGACTGGCTTGAGGCAGAGCGCGAGATAAGGACTAAATTATGAGTTTAACCATTAAGAATGAAGCTTTTGCGGGTCACTTTGGACACGTACCTCGGTGCCGGTTGGGTGGACAAGCATAACCATCCGGACCAGACAGCACGATTGATAGACCCACTTATTTTATAGTGGAAGGGAATGACATCCTGGGTATCATGGAAAATTAATTGAAGGGGTCTTGAATAGTGGCCAAAGAAGAGATTCAATATGGCATAAAGGAGACAGGATTCGTTGGCGGCTAAACAGGCAAGAGAACTCAGGTACGCTGTCCGGTTTCGTGTGCTATTCAAGTATTTCGGTCAACTGTGCCTCGTGCTCGCTGCGCTGTCGCTGGTGCCGTTTGTCATGTCGTTGATCTTTGGCGACACGCTCATCAGTCTGCGGTATGGCATTGTGATCGGCGGAATCGCAGCCTTTGGGGCCGTCTTGGCCCGGTTACGGGCACCTGCCAGGGTGCAGGCCAATGAGGGCATGGTGCTGGTCGCGCTGATGTTTCTCTTCACTCCGCTCGTCATGTCCTACCCGATGATGGGCTCTGGGTTGGGTTTTTTGGATGCCTTCTTCGAAGCCGTCTCCGGCGTGACCACCACGGGTCTGAGCACGAAGGCGACGCTCGTTGGTGCGCCGCCGACATTTCTTTTTGCCCGCGCCTGGATGCAGTGGTACGGAGGACTGGGCATCGTCGTCCTCTCACTGGCACTGGTAATGCAACCGGGTCTGGTGGCCAAGGGGCTGGCCGTCACAGAGAATGACGCCGACGATTTGGTTGGCGGCACGCGAGCCCACGCACAGCGGGTATTGAAAGTCTATGGCGTTTTGACCGCCTTGGGCATCATCGGTTGCCTGTTGGCGGGGGTTGGGTTTTTCGACGCGGTGCTGTATACATTTGCGGCGGTCTCGACCGGGGGTTTTGCCCCGAATGACAGCAGTCTCGCGATCTTTGGTTGGCCTGCACAGGTGTGGATTACCCTGCTCTGTCTCGCCGGTGCGGTCCCGCTGACATTTTATCACCGAATGTTAACGGAAAAGCGGCGCCTTGCGGTAGACTTTCTGCAAATCAAGGCCGTGGTAATAGCGGGTCTGGTCGTTTCGCTGGTGGTGGGCGCCGCCATGCGATTAAGCGCCGGCCTATCTTGGCCACAAGTACTCCATCACGCGCCCTTGCTCGCTTTTTCCGCGCAGACAACCGCGGGTTTTTCCTCGATGCCGTGTTCGCAACTCGATGCGGGTTCGAAACTGGTCCTGATCTTCTCGATGCTTGTGGGCGGCGGCGCAGGGTCGACCGCGGGCGGATTCAAGCTGTTGCGGTTGTTGATCGCGGTGAGTGTTTTTCGGTTGATTCTCCTGCGGACCTGCCTGCCGAAACACGCCGTCATAGAGCCGCGGTTGGCAGGCCGGCGACTGCAGGATGAAGAGATCCGTGCGGCGCTGATGCTCATCGTGCTGTTCGTCGCCGTTGTCGCTCTGTCCTGGCTGCCCTTTGTGGCAATGGGATACAGCCCGCTCGACGCCTTGTTTGAAGTGGTTTCGGCGACGGGAACGGTGGGGCTTTCCGTGGGGCTGACAAGTGCAACGTTGCCCGCACTGCTCAAAGGGATTTTGTGCGTTGACATGCTGATGGGAAGACTTGAAATCGTTGCGTGGTTGGTGATGCTGTATCCAGGGACATGGATCGGCAGGAAAATGGAGGGAACATGAGAACTGTTTTTATTGGCGCCGGAAAAGTGAGCGTCGAAACAGCCAAAGCGCTCATTAAAAAGGGCCACGAAGTCGTCATCATCGAGACCGACAAGGCCAAGATCGATGAGTTATCCGAAGAGATGGATTGCAGCTTCCTGCAGGGCGATGGCAGCCAACCGAACATCCTGAGCGAAGTCAATCCTAAGCAGACCGACTTTTTATTTTGTTTAACCGACAGCGACCAGAATAACCTTATCGCCAGTCTCGTCGGCCGTTCCCTCGGTTTCAATCGCGTGGTGACGAGCATCGGCGATACGCAGTTCGAGGTTATCTGCCGTGAGCTGGGTCTGAAGGACACGATCATCCCCTCCCGCACAATCAGCCGTTATCTGGAGGATATGGTGGGCGGCGGCGAAAACGTCGAACTTTCCACGGTCATCAAGCACGAGGCCCGGTTTTTTACCTTTGTTGCAAAAGAGGAAGATACGGTCGCGGCAAAAGATCTGAAATTGCCTGCCGGTGCCAAAGTCATCTGCTATTACCGTGATGGCAAGTTTTCACATGCGGATGAAGAAACCACATTCCGCAAAGACGACGAGATTGTGATTCTAACGCACAGCAACAATATGCCTGCGTTGCAGGAGCGTTGGCAGGCAAAGCCAGTGCAGGAGGAGCCTGCGGATGCGACCGCTCCTGAGTGATTACAACTGCATCGGCGGCTATGCGCTGTGGTAACTGCCCATAATTTGTTTCAATTGTAATTCCGGTTTCGACAAAGTCCGTATGCCGTACACAGCGCATGGCATGTCATAAGAAGGAGGCACTAACAGTGAGGGGGAGCGGAAAGAGGATTCTTCGGAACCTGCGCCATTTGAGGGCGCGTCTGGGCGGAACCGGCCTGGCACAAGCGTACGCCGGCGACGAGCCACCGCATCGATCGGAACTGTTCAGCAGAGACCAGATGAAGCGGCACGGCAAGGTGCTGGCGGACTTGTACAAGCTGAGTTCGGGACGCGCTTCGAACCGACTTCTGATGCGTCTGGCTGAGAATGAAGATGTTCTGATTGAAGCCCGCAATCTGCTGACGGAAGCAGTTAAAGCCAACCGCCGGATTGCCCCGGCCGGTGAATGGCTGATTGACAACTTTTATGTGATCGAAGAGCAGATTCGCATGGCCAGGCGACACTTGCCCAAGGGGTATAGCCGTGAGCTGCCGCGCTTGCTGAACGGCCCATCGGCCGGGCTTCCACGCGTGTACGACATTGCGCTGGAGATTATCTCGCATGGCGATGGCCGGGTGGATCCGGAAAATCTCAGCAGTTTCGTGGCCGCCTACCAGTCGGTAACCACCCTGAAGCTTGGCGAATTGTGGGCCATCCCTATCATGCTGCGCCTGGCCCTGATCGAGAATCTTCGGCGGGTTGCCGCCCGGATCGCCGCCGACAGGATTGATCGAAACCGCGCCGACTATTGGGCCGACCAGATGACGGAGATCGCCGCGCAGGACCCCAAGAGCCTTATTCTGGTGGTCGGCGACATGGCACGGTCGAACCCTCCGATGGTGAGTTCGTTCGTTGCGGAGCTCACGCGCCGATTACAGGGCCAGGGTCCCGCTCTGGCATTGCCGCTCACATGGATTGAACAGCGACTGTTCGAGTCCGGGCTGACCATCGAACAGTTGGTGCGCTCGGAGAACCAGCAACAGGCTGCCGACCAGGTCCTGATGAGCAACAGCATCGGCAGCCTCCGTTTCCTGGTCGCAATGGATTGGCGCGAATTCGTGGAGACGATGAGCATTGTGGAGCAGACCCTGGGGGAGGATCCAGGCGACGTCTACGGAAAGATGGATTTTGCCACCCGGGATCGCTACCGTCACGTCGTAGAAAAAATAGCCAAAAGCAGCCGGCGATCCGAAAGCGAGGTGGCGCGCCAAGCGATCCGGTTGGCGCTTGAGGGTGCTGCTCGCAAAGGCAGCGACGATCGAACCGCCCACGTCGGGTTCTACCTGATCGACGAGGGATTGCGGCAACTCGAAGGCGTGGCGCAGGTGCGCCGATCTCCCATTGAAACGCTTCGGCGAATAAGCCGACAGTTCCCTTTGCTCTTCTATCTGGGCATAATCACGCTGATTACGGCTATTTTCACTGGGGTTTTGTTGGCCAAGGCGCATGCCATGGGATCCCCGAATTGGCTAATCGCGCTGATAGGTCTGCCCTTGCTGCTGGGCGCAAGTCATCTGGCCGTGGCGCTGGCGAACTGGCTGGCGACATTACTGGCGCCGCCGCGCTTGCTGCCGCGAATGGACTTTTCCGGAGGAATTCCTTCGGAATCGCGCGCTCTGGTCGTGATCCCGACGATACTCACGAGCGCACAAAACATAGAGGATCTGGTCGAGGCCCTGGAAGTTCGATTTCTGGCCAATCGAGACGAGCACCTGCACTTCAGTCTGCTGACGGATTTCCGGGACGCATCCGAGGAAACGCTTCCAGCGGACGAACCATTGTTACGGCTGGCTCAAAAGAGAATTCAAGACTTGAACGAAAAGTACCGGGGCCCAAAAGCCGATATGTTCTTCCTCTTTCATCGTCCACGTCGATGGAACCCTCGGGATCGGATCTGGATGGGGTATGAACGCAAGCGCGGCAAACTTGTGGATTTGAATTCGCTTCTACGCGGCGGTACCACTGATCGCTTTTCCCTCATCGTTGGGGATATTGCCGCGTTATCGAATGTAAAGTATGTGATCACCCTTGACACCGATACGCAGCTTCCCCGCGATTCGGCATGGCAGTTTGTGGGCGCCATGGCGCACCCGCTGAATCGGGCGCGGTACGACGAAGACAGGCAGCGGATCAATGAAGGGTACGGCATCCTTCAGCCTCGGCTGGCCGTGAGCCTGCCGGGAATTAACCGGTCGCGATACGCGCGATTGTTCGGGAGCGAGCACGGCATCGACCCATATACCCGGGTTGTCTCCGATGTCTACCAGGACCTATTCGGTGAAGGCTCATTCATCGGCAAAGGAATCTATGATGTTGATGCATTCGAGCGGTCCCTTAAGGGAAGATTTCCTGAGAACCGGATCCTCAGCCACGACCTTTTGGAGGGCTGCTACGCGCGGGCGGGACTGCTCAGCGATGTACTGTTGTACGAGGAATATCCATCCCGCTACAGCGCGGACGTGAGCCGTCGCCACCGGTGGATTCGAGGGGATTGGCAAATTGCCCGCTGGCTGATGCCTGGCGTTCCCGGCTTCGATGGAAGCCGCCGAAAGAATCCGCTCTCGGCGTTGTCGCGATGGAAAATTTTCGACAATCTGCGTAGGAGCCTCGTATCGGCAGCGTTGACCTTGTTGTTGCTCCTCGCCTGGACCGTCTTGTCTCCGACCTGGCTATGGACTCTCGCCTTAATAGGAATTATCCTGATCCCCCCTATGATGGCCTTTTTTCTGGATCTGTTTCAGAAACCGGACGACATGTTGCTGCGTCAGCATCTTGCGGTCACGGTGCGCTCTGCCGGCCGGCACGCCGCTCAGACAGTGTTTGAACTCTCGTGTCTGCCCTATGAAGCTTTCTTCAGCCTGGATGCGATTGGACGCACTCTCGGGCGAATGTGGATCACTCACAAACGACTTCTGGAGTGGAACCCTTCGAATGATGCGGACCGCCAAAGCCGCACGGACTTCGTTGCCTCCTGGAAGACAATGTGGTTTGGCCCCGTCCTGGCCACTGCTGCTGGGATTTATCTGGCCGTTTTGAGGCCGGCCGCGCTCGGCGCGGCGGTGTCCATCATAGGCCTCTGGTTTGCCTCTCCTGCCATTGCCTGGTGGAGCAGCCGGTCTCTTTCTCGCCGGCGAACAAAGCTGACGGCTGATCAGATCCTCTTTCTTAGGAAGCTTTCCCGGAAAACCTGGGCGTTCTTCGAGACTTTCGTCGGCCCTGAAGATCATTGGCTGCCGCCCGACAACTATCAGGAGCATCCCGCTGCCGTAGTGGCGCATCGCACGTCGCCGACCAACATGGGACTTACGCTGCTGGCGAATTTGTCCGCATACGACTTTGGCTATATTTCGGCCGGACAACTCCTCGAACGTACCGCCAAGGCCCTCCGCACTATGGAAACCCTGGACCGATACCGAGGCCACTTCTACAACTGGTATGACACGCAGTCTCTTAAGCCACTGCCGTCCCTCTACATTTCGTCGGTGGACAGTGGGAACCTGGCAGGCTATCTGATGACATTGCGGCCGGGTCTGCTCGGACTTGCCGATCACAAGATCCTGGAAAAACGTTTATTCGAGGGTCTAAGCGATACCTTTCGGATTGTCGCGGATGTTGCGGGCGCCATTCCGGAAAAATACGATCCAGCCCAGTTCGTTCAGCTTCAGCAGGATCTTGAGTCTGCGACCCGTTCCCATCCCACCACGCTCACGACTTTGCGACGGTGCCTTGATCGGTTGACAATGTCCGCCGCGGAGTTGGTCCGCGGCATCGAAGCCCTGGATGCCGACCGCGAAAGCCAATTGAGGTGGTGGGC
>JBAUWE010000744.1:0-3065 GCA_049583595.1 Terriglobia bacterium | reverse complement strand
CCTCACTGCCTCTTGTTTACGGGCAGCTGTAGCCTGCCGGCGGTGTGTACGGACTCGGCGTCCCAGGATTCGTGGTTTCGTTCTCCACGTTCTCCGCGCATCCCGCCGCGTTCGCCGCCGCTGCCGCCGCGTTCGCTGCATCCGTCGCCGCGTTCGCCGCTGTCGTCGCGTTGTTCGCCGCCGTCGTTGCCGCGTTCGCCGCGTCCCTCGCGTCGTTCGACCGCGACATTCCCAGTCCCGCCAGCACCGCTGCCGCCGATCCCGCGCCCACGGCCAGCACGCCCAGCGTCGTCGCCGTCGTGATGTGCGCATTCCCGGACGGAGGCCCCGCAGGACTCGGGGCCGGCCCCGCTGCCGTCACCGGCATCGTCACCGTCTTCCCTTCCAATACCTGCTCCGTACGGCCCTGTCGCTCCACCTGCAGATTCCCTTGCTTCGCCGTCACCACCAGCGACCCGTCCAGCATCGCCACTTCGCCCAGCGTCTTATTCCCCGCCCCCGGCGATACCGTCACGTCTCCGGCTTTCACCGCTACCCCTGCGCTCGCTCCGGGATGGTACATCGATACATTCCCGCGGCTCAGCAACACCGTCACATTCTTCGCTTCCCGCAGAAACGATGCTTCCGTCTCACGCCCGAAAACCATCCGGTTCCCCGCGTCCAGCGCCACCACCGCCACTCCATCCCTCACCTGCAGTTTGTCGCCACTGAAGATCGTCGTGTTCGGCACCAACGCCTCTCCGCTCAAAGTCGCGTTCCGGCTCCCGGCAATCGATCCCACCGCCGCTGATCCCGCCAGCATCGGCATCAGTCCGATCCCCATCACCGCGATCACCGTCAACCCAAGTTGCATCAACTTCTTTCGCGTCAACATACTTCCCCCCTACCTTTTGTGCGTGAAGCGCAGATAAGCCATACTTACAGTGGCACTATGGCCCCTTTAAAACATTAAAACTTTATGATTCTTCTCATTACATGTCAAGGCTTAAATGGCAAGTCGGCGGATACTATCGAGCGAGAGCACCGGAAATTGATACTCGCGCAACCGCAATATTTGCAGGCTGAGCCCCCCCTCAGAGGCAGTTCTCGCGCAAAAAAACAGCTGCCAGGTTGGACTATTCCCTCCGCAATGCAATCCTGCCGCGAAATATAACCTTACTACGCCAGGCTCTTGAGGTGAACGCCGGCCTTCCCCAGGTCGGGGTTAAGCCCAACCAGGTCCACCAGTATCTTGCCTTTCTTAAGACTCCTGATCGCGGCTTCAAATTCCGGATGGGTTCCCGCCAGGACAATAACGTCGCTGGTCCTTATCAGTTCTGCGGAGGATTGCGTCATCAACCGCGGAAGCAGGGGAAGCTCTTTACGGATAAACGTCTGATTGGCTCCCAGCAGGCGGTCAAACCGTACACGGGGATCGTAAACCCTCACCTTTTTTCGGGCCGCGATCAACCTTTTAACCAATTCGCAGGCAGGACTTTCGCGCAGGTCATCGGTGTCAGATTTGAAAACCAGCCCGAGAACCCCGACCCTTTGCCGCTTGGCGGCGAGAACCAGTTCAACAGCCCTCTCAAGATGGCGGGAATTGCTGGGAAGGATGTTCTCAATCAAGGGAAGGTGCAATCCATTCTCTCGGGCCAGCCACCCCAGCGCTCTGACGTCTTTGGGCAGGCAAGGGCCTCCAAAAGCGAAACCGGGCCTGAGATAAAGGGGCGAAATGTTGAGCTTGGTGTCCTGGACAAAAATTTGCATCACTTCTCTGCTGTCGATGTCAAAATGTTTGCAGAGCGAGCCGATCTCATTGGCAAAAGAGACCTTGAGAGCGTGAAAGGTATTATCCGCGTACTTCAGGATTTCCGCCGCTTTGAATGGAATCACAAATACAGGCGCCTTGACTGGCCTCCACAAGCGGGACATCCGCCGGGCTGTCCGGGAATCGTTAGTGCCCAGCACCGTTTTGGGCGGGTTAAAAAAGTCCTGAATGGAAGAGCCTTCGCGCAGGAATTCCGGATGGAAGCACACGCCGAAATCGAGGCCTGCTTTTCTGCCGCTCGTTTTCTCAAGCGTCGGAATCACCAGGTTTTCGGTGGTTCCCGGCGGCACCGTGCTCCGGATGGCAACAACATGGAACTTCTTCGCGCCACGCAGAAACCGTCCGATGCCTCCAAGGGCTGAAACCAGGTGATCCAGATTGGCGCTGCCGTCCCTGCTGGAAGGCGTGCCCACGGCCACCAGCGAAATATCAGCCCGACTGAGCGCCTCAGCCGGATCGAGAGTGGCACGGAGTCGGCCTTCGGCTATCATCTTTGCCACCAGGCTGTCCAGTCCCTGCTCCAGCACCGGCGACTGGCCGGAATTCAGCAAACGGACTTTTGCCCCGGAAACATCAACGCCATGGACCGTGTGGCCCATCTGGGCAAGGCACGCTCCCGTTACACAACCTACGTATCCAAGTCCAAAAACCGCTATCTTCATAATGGTTCTTATTTCTCCGGGAAGGCCTCGTGAAAAGCAGCTCTTACAGGCTGAGCAAAACCAATGGGTGACTATAATGGAGGTCAAAGTTTAAAGTCAAAAAGCGAACTCAAACCTTCATGGCTGGAACCCTTTCGAACGCCGCAGGGAATCTTAATCCGGACATCCGGGACAAATTAAATGCCCCAGGCATCAACCGGAGACACTCGACAGCAGCGCCTGGATGGCTGCCGCCACTCCGTCCTTGCACCCGTAAACGGAGGATCCCGCAACCAGCACGTCAGCCCCGGCCTCAACCACCAGGGGCGCGGTCTCGACGTTAATCCCACCATCCACTTCCACTTCGCTTTTGAGACCCTTTTCCTCAATCTGCCGGCGGACTTCGCGAATCTTCGGAAGGGTGTCCATGATGAATTTCTGCCCCCCGAACCCTGGATTGACGGTCATCACCAGGACCAGATCAACATTTCCAATGACCTCCGAAAGAAGACCGGCAGGAGTTGAAGGGTTAATGGCCACTCCGGCCTTCTTGCCCAGGGAATGAATCTGCTGAATGGCGCGGTGCAGGTGCGACGTGGCTTCCTGGTGGATGA
>JBAUWE010000743.1:0-12231 GCA_049583595.1 Terriglobia bacterium | reverse complement strand
GCGACGTTGATCCAACTGAGGTCGGGTGACTGGCCGCTGCGCGCACCATGGGCCGTGACAAAAGCAACGGACGACGAGATGCCGCGGTGCGTGAGCGGAATGCCTGCCAAGCCGGCCGCACCCAGCGCCGCGGAAACGCCGGGAACGACTTCAAAATCCATTCCCGCTTCCGCACACGCCAGGGCTTCCTCTCCGCCACGTCCAAAAATAAGAGGATCACCGCCTTTCAGGCGAACCACCGTCTTCCCCTCCCGTGCTTTGGCAAGGATGAGGCGAGTAATCTCTTCCTGCTTCATGGAATGGCGCCCGCAGCGTTTGCCCACGTAGACGCATTCAGCAAATTCAGCGGCCTGATCCAGCAGCTCCGAGCCGATCAGTGCGTCATAAAGAACCACATCCGCCTCGCGCAGAGCGCGGAGTCCCCTGAGGGTGATCAAGTCATCGGCTCCGGGGCCTGCCCCTACAATGTAGATCTTGCCTGCGGATTTGGCCGCATGTTTCATTTCTTTAAAACCTTTTCGACGAACTCACCCACCAGCTTTTTCTGCGCTGCCAGGTCTCCGGGAATTTCCAACTTCAATCGCGAACGCAACAGGCCTACGGTCCGTGTCAGATCGGCTGCGTTTTCGGGAATGGCTTCTTCAAGGTATTCGCGCATCTTCCCCGCCAGAGAAGGACTCCGCCCGCTGGTGCTGATGGCAATTTTCAATTCGCCGCGATCGACAATGGCCGGCGTATAGAAGTTGCAAAACTCAGGCTTGTCCACCACGTTGCACAGAATGCCGCGACGTTCCGCCTCTTCTGAAACCGCTCGCTGCACTTTGGAGTCATTGGTTGCAGCGATGACAACAAAATAGCTCCGATTGATATCAGTGCGCTCAAATCCGCGGCGGACGAGGACCATCGACCCGGCTTTGGCCAGCCCTTCGATTTCCGCGCCGACCTTCGGCGCAATGACGGTAACGCTGGCTCCAGCCCTGATCAACTGCTGCACTCGCAGCGCGGCCATCTTCCCTCCGCCGACGACCAGCGCGCTTCGCCCGCCCAGCTTAAGAAAGATCGGGAATAGCTCCGTCATAAGCCGCTCCGCAACGGGCAGCCGCTTGTTCTCCGCACCCGCCGTTGTCTGCCAAGCCATGGCAAATTTCTCCAGCCACATCTCTTCAAGGCGCCGGCTCCACGCAAATCTCGGGCTCCAGCCTGACCGCGGCTGAAATGGAATTCGTGATGATGCAGTCACGGTGCGCCAGGTCAAGAACCATCCTGGCAATTTCCGCGTCCTCTTCGGTCCTGAAGGTAAGCCGTGGGCGCAGCGTTACTTCTGAAAAGCGATATCTTCCATCGGCAAACTCCAGTGCACCGTCCGCTTCGCTCTCATACTTTACCAGTTCAAGTTCTTCCCGTTGCGAATAGGCAAGGAAGGTCATCAGAAGGCAGGCGTCTGCGGCAGATACCAGCATGTCCTCAGGGGACCAACAGGCCGGATCGCCCTTGAATTCCGGCGGACTCGAAACCTGCAGGACAGGCTTGCCGTCAACCGACACGCCCGCGCGCCTTCCCGCATCCCAAACTAACCGCTCCTTATAATGAAAGCTCTTACGTGACTCTTTGGGTTTCAAGACAATTTCCTCGCCTTCAGCCAATGCTGCTTCACATTGCGCGGGCCACTCAGACCGGACCGGTTACGGCTCAGCAAATTCGGGGAACTTTCGAAGGTTTACAACCACTTCTTTCACGCCCTCTACGGTCCTCGCGATCAACCGAACTTCCTCTTCGCTTGGCCCCGCCTGCCGGATCAGCACTCCGGTGGTCCCGATCTCTCCAAAAACTTCTACGTTTCCATCGTCCGCGCGCACCTCAAAGTTGATGGCGCCCGCCTTTGCATTCGCGGCCAGGGCAACTTTGATCCTGCATGCAAGCGCGTAATCTCGCAGCCGTTTTTTCACTTCCTCGGTGGTGGCGAAAGCCGGCAGCTTCACGACCGCCGCAACCATCGCACACGCCGTGCTAATCGACATATTTCCCAGGTTGATGACGATGTCATAGTTCCTGGGGTCACGCCAATCCAGGCCATAAACGAACTTGGTCCACCTGACGCGATCTTCATCCACCAGGCGGATATAGTCACGAGCGGAGGCGTAATTTAGTCCCTGGCGCTCCATCACCTCGCGGATCCTTGCCGACATGGGAGCAATCAGCCTGACCCGGAATACGTTTGGCAGGTCTTTCAGCAGCAGGTGACCGGCGTGCCCGTGGTAAACAAGGTTGCCCTCAACACAAGCGTCAGCCAGGGCGGACTGCAATGCGATCAGGTAGATGCGGCGGTCTGAGGTCATCCGTTCCCAGAACCGCGCGCTCTTTTCAATCTTTCCGCGCAGTTTCTCCTCTGCGACGCCCAGCTTGCCGGCAGCCTGAATCAGGATCTCTCTTGCAAGCGATGGATAGTCCAGGGTCGTTGCCAGGCATTCGGCAAAAGCCAGCCCACCGCTCATCGAACCTCGCGAAATTGTTATGATTGCCATGGGTTTTTCCTTTGGTTCCTCTTAATCAGGCATCCACATGCCTGCGGATCGGGCCCCTAGCGCCCTATCAGCCCACTATAAATCATCTCTGCCGCCATAAAAAATACAAGCAAGCTGAAAAACACTCTGAGGAGCCTCGCCTTGATGGCGGTCAGGAACTTTGCTCCCGCCATCGCACCCAGAAAAACGCCCAGCATGACCGGCATGGTGAGTCCCGGATCAATAAAGCCTTTGCTGAAGTAAACGCCGGCACTGGCCGCGGCCGTGATTCCAATCATGAAATTGCTTGTCGTGCTTGAAACTTTGTAAGGAAGCCGCATGATCTGGTCCATGGACAGCACGTTGACGGCGCCCGCTCCGATCCCCAGGAGACCCGAAAGGCCTCCGGCCAGCAGCATCAGGAGGAAACCGCTAATCACATGGTAGACGTGGTAAGGGTGCCAGCCCTCGATCGCCGGATAACTTCCCTCCAGATGCAGCCGCCGCGCGAGCGGGTCAGAGGGCGCATCCGGCTCGTTTTCTTCCCGGCGGCGCCATGAGAGAACGCCACAGAATAACAGTACCACGCCGAAAACCGTCGTGATGGTGGCTGGGGCCAGTCGCCCCGAGATCAGGGCTCCCAGCACGCCTCCGGCCGTCGCCGCGACCACCAGGAACATTCCGATCCGTAAATTGGTGTATCCCTCGCGGATGTAGGTGGCCGTCCCGCCGGACGAAGTCGCAATCACCGAAACCAGAGATGCGCCCACGGCATAGTGCGCATTGACGTGAAAGAGCAGAATCAACATCGGCACGAGAATGATTCCACCTCCCATCCCGACCATCACTCCCACTGACCCGGCCACCAGTGACCCCAGCAGGAGATATAAGGTAAAGGACCAGGTCGTCATCTCAAGACTCCAGCAGCAGGCGCTGCCACGAATCCACGCCGTCCGGCGCTAACCATCACGCGTTCCCTAAAGCCTCTTCCTGAAGTTCATCTTCTCTCCGGTTGCAGCCCTTTGCCGTTCATGCTGCCTTGCCGGAACTGCCCGACTCGTTAAAACGCAGCTTAACTTTCCGCACCCCCTCAACGCCCTCCGCGGTCCGCCGGGTCTCTGCTTCGATTGCCTCTGGAGACATCTGTGAGGTTCCGAAAGGGGCATGCTGCCAGCAAATGTCAACCACTCCATCGTCCGCGTGGACGTCAAAACGGCAGCGCTTGCATATCGGCTTTGCAACCAGTGCGACTTTCACCCTGCAGCCCAGGGCAAAATCCCTGAGATGCTTTTTCACTTCTTCCGTGGTGGCGTAGACGGGCGTCTGCAATACGCCGGACACCATGGCGCAGGCGCTGGCAAGACTCACCCTTCGCAGGTTGATGATGATGTCGTAATTTCTCGGGTCGCGCCAATCCACACCGTAGACAAACTTGGTCCACTCAATTCGCTCCTGATCGACGTACCGGATGTAATCCTGCGCCGCCTCGGGAGAGAGTCCCTGTTGTTCCATCACAGCGCGGCGCCGCATAGACATTGGAGCAATCAGTCGCACCCGAAGGACATTGGGCACGTCTTTCAGCAGGAAGTGGCCGGCATGCCCGTGATAAATCAGGTCACCGGAAACACATTGGTCAGCCAAGGCGGACTGAAGCGCAACCAGATAGACATGGCGGTCTGTGGTCAGCTTTTCAAAAACACCGGCGCTCGTCTGGATTTTCTCCCTCAGAACGTCTTCTGTGACACCCAGTCTTGACGCAGCTGCCACAAGGACTTCGCGACCCAGAACCGGGTACCCCAACCTGGAGGCCAGACAATTGGCGAAAGCTTCTCCGCCACTCATCGAACCCCGCGATATTGTTACGATGGCCATAACGAGTACCTCCTTTGAGTCAATCTCCCTTCGACGGCCGGGGTGATTATTCCCCTGCGAAAAAGAGCGCGTACGATAACATGGCCAGGACCAGAAACGTGATGACCACAAAAACCTTGTCCCGGTTTAGAAAAAAGAGAATTCCCGTTAATGCAACACGGACGACCTGGATACCCACCAGCAGCATCAGGCCGAACTGGATGGCGCCCCGGCCGGACCCTTCCTCAAAATCGTTCCAGATGCCCGAAAGGCTCCGAAGGTCGGACGGTTCTCCGCGGAAAATGCGATAGTGGACCGGCGTTGCGCCGTGCCGCCACATGTAAAGGACGCCGCCAATAAGAACGATGGCTGCCGAGGCCAGTACTCCTGCCAACAGCACAATCCCAATCAGCTTTTCCATACGGCGAATCGCTACCATTGCGCCAATCCCTTATAGATCATCTCCGCCGCCATAATCAGGACGACCACGCTGAAGAAGATCCGCAGCGGTTTTGCCCTCAGGAATATCAAGAGCCTCGCTCCGACCACGGCCCCTCCAAAAACCCCCAGCATCACCGGCATCGCCAGCACCGGGTCGATATAACCGTGATGAAGGTAAATGCCGGCGCTCGCGGCTGCCGTGATCCCAATCATGAAGTTGCTCGTGCTGGTTGAAACCTTGTAAGGAAGCCGCATCACCTGGTCCATGGCCAGGACGTTGACCGCACCGGCGCCGATCCCCAGCAGTCCTGAAATGATTCCCGCCACGCCCATCAGGAGAAAAGAGGGAACCACACGGTACACCTTGTAGGACTCCCAGCCACCGGCGGCGGGGTAGCTGCCCTCCATATGCAGGCGCACCGCAAGACCATCGGAAGGGCGGCCCTCCTCGACTTCTTCCTTCCTGCGAAACGACAGATAGCCGGAATAAAGCAACACCAGGCCAAATACCGTCATGAGCACCGGGACCGGGACGAGCGCCAGCATGAACGCGCCCGCTATGCCACCCCCGATGGACGTCAGCTGGAGAAACATGCCCACACGCAGGTTGGTGTAACCCTCGCTGAGGAAAGCGGCCGCTGCTCCTGATGAGGTTGCGATCACGGCAATCAGCGACGCCCCCGCGGCGTAACGTATGTGGATGTGGAAAATCAGCACCAGCATCGGAACCAGGATGATTCCGCCGCCAAGGCCCGTCAACGCTCCCACCAGACCCGTGGCAAACGCACCGAACGCCATCAGGGTCAGAATCAGGGACGTCGACATCAGAGATCTCCTTCACAAATCACTCTCCACGAACTTGCCGCGCCTCAATGCAACACTCCTCTCGCCAGTCCTTTGTAGATCATCTCGAGGGCTGCAAGGAGTACCAGAATGCTGAAAAATATCCTCAGGGGCTTGGCCCTCACGATCATCAGGAGCCTGGCCCCCACAGCTGCGCCGAGGAAGATTCCCAGTACAACCGGCATGGTCAGCACAGGGTCAATGTAACCCCGGTGGAGATAAATCCCGGCGCTGCCAGCAGCGGTGATTCCGATCATGAAGTTGCTCGTGGTGGTGGACACCTTGTAAGGAAGCCTCATCACCTGGTCCATCACCAGCACGTTGACGGCGCCAGCGCCAATCCCCAGTAGTCCCGAAATGATTCCCGCCAGGCCCATCAGAAGCGCGCCGGGAATGACGCTGAAAACTCGGTACGGCTGCCAGCCACCGAGCACCGGATAACTGCTTTCCATGTTGAGACGCACGGCCAGGGGATCGGAAGGGCGGTCGGCCTCGCTCTCCTCCTTGCGCCGAAAAGCCATGTAGCTGGAATAGAGCAGCACCGCTCCAAAAATGGCCATCAACGCCGGCACGGGCACAAGAGCTGCCAGGAGAGCCCCTGTGATGCCGCCACCGATCGCCGTCGTCTGGAGAAACATTCCGATCCGGAGGTTTGTGTAGCCCTGGCTCAGGAAGGCAATCGTGGCTGCCGTTGAGGTCGCAGTAACAGCAATGAGGGAAGCACCCGCGGCGTTGTGCATGTTAACGTCAAACAGCAACACCAACATGGGGACCAGAATGATGCCTCCCCCTTCGCCGGTTAGCGCGCCCACGATGCCAGCGGCAAACGCTCCTGCCGCTACCAGGGATAAGTAAGGCAACGCTTCCATCGTGAAGCCCTCCGAAAGGCCACTCTGTGCGGACCGGGGAGTACGGCCGGGCAGTTACCACCCTTACTCTTTCGCCGTCCCGCCGGTGGCCGCGTTATGGAGTTTCACTTCCACCTTTTCCTCAAGGTGGTCGTAATACTCTTTCAGAATGGCGATCACTTCCGGCCTCGAGAACTCCGCCGGGACCGGTTTGCCCTCACTCATCAGTTTGCGAAGCAGGGTGCCGGAAAGCAGGAGCCGGGCGCCACCCTTGTAATCCCCGTTCTCGTCGATGACGGCCTTGCTTTCATGCGGACAGGTTTTCATCGACGCCATGCTCTTGCACTCGAAGCAGTAGAACGTCCAGTCCATGCACAAGGGCTGGATGGCCAGCGCGCCAGCCGGCACCTCATGGAAAATCGTCTGGGCGTCAAAGGGGCCGTAGTAGTTGCCCACGCCGGCGTGGTCACGACCGACGATCAGATGGGAGCAACCATAGTTCTGCCGGAACAGGGCGTGCAGGAGGGCCTCGCGGGGTCCCGCATACCTCATCTCCATGGGATAACCGCCCTGGATCACGCGTTCCTTGCGGAAGTAATTGTTCACAAGCGCATCGATGGCGCGCACGCGAACGTCCGCCGGAATGTCTCCCGGCTTCAGCTTGCCCAGCAACTGATGGATGTAAACGCCGTCGCACACTTCGATGGCCACCCAGGCCAGGTAAGCGTGCGAGTTGTGCATGGGATTGCGCAATTGGAGCGCCGCAACCCGCTGCCAGTTCCGCTCCTCGAAGAGCTTCCGAGCTTCTGCGGGGGTCTGGTAAATCCCCTTAAACTCTTCCGGGAAGAACGATTCGGAGAGCACCTTGACGGGGCCGGCCAGGTTGACAGGGGCCTGTTCCATCACTTTCTGTACGCCGGGATGTGCGGGATCCGCTGTCTTGAAAACTTCGTTGCACTCGAGCTCTTTATCAATCCCGTACTTCTCGGTGACTTTCATGGTTCCCATCAGCTCGTTCGTTTCGGTGTCCCAAAGGGCCACCTCCTCGCCGATGGAAATTGACTTCGCCAATTCTTCAGTGGCGGACAACGTGATCGGGATGGGCCAGAAAAGATCTTTTCTGCTCGGCAGCGCAAAGCGTTCGCAGCAGGCTTTCCAGTCGTCTTTTCCCATAAAGCCATCGAGCGGCGTGAAGGCGCCAATTCCCATCATGATCAGGTCGCCGGTTTCGCGGCTGGTCAGAGGCACCTTTTTCAAGCCTGTGGCCCGCCGGGCTTCCTCCTTCCTTTCGTCCTGGGTCAGGAGCAACGGCTTCAGCTCAGGATTTCCATGGGGTGGTACGAGTCTGCTCATATCGAATCTCCTTTCGGTGTCAATGCATAAAATCTCTCTAGCGAGGTCACTTGGCCTCGTTTGCCTTGGCCGGCGGCAGCACTACCAACCGCCCCGTCAGGGCGCGGCGGCGGTAGAGCAGGTTCTGTGCGTCGGCATAATTCAACTTCCCCTTGTGGCATTCCACGCAACGGGCTACTTCAGGCTTGTTCTCCTTCAGGGCAACTCTGGCGTGGCAACCAATGCAAAGCTGGTGCATGGCGTCAACGTATGAAGGGGCCATGTAAGTCTTGATTTTGATCGTGGCCCCGCTCGGAATAAGGTGCTTGTGGCAGTCCACGCAGGGTTTGACGTGTGCAGAGGTCCGTGCGTATCCGCGGGCGTGGCACTCCACGCAGGCAAGGTTCGCCCCGGCTGGAGAAGCGTGCCAGTCATGACGGAATGAATCGGTCGGCAGATACATGTCACGATGGCACTCGTAACAGCCGGAATTCCTGTCGCGCGGCATATTCATGTGATGGCACAAGACGCACGACTTCTGGCCTCCGTTACGATCAACTTCCCGCTGGTGGTAGAACGTTACGCCGTAACCCGTAAGGTCGGCGTCAAGGTACAAGACACCCTCTTCGCCATCCGCAGACTTCACCGGCAGTTTCTGATGATTTACGAGTCCGGTCTTGAGATACATCACGTCACCGCGGGCGCGATGCACCGGCGTTGGTTCAACGCCCTGGCTGGCAGCACGGGGGTTGCCAAGGAAGAGGAAACCGGCACCTGCTGCGATCACAAAAGCCAGTGAGTATTTAACGCGGCCGGCGATGACCGGCGTGCCCAGCCACGTTAGTCCGACCTTGTCAAACCCGGGCAGCTTGCGCGGATTGGCGTCTGGGTCCGCAGGGCGCTCCTCCCACACTTTGAAGTGCTCGATCATAACGAGGAAGACCAGCGTGGCTGCCGCCACAATTCCAAGGCTGACTACGATTTCGGTCCACTGGGGAAAGTAAAGCCTGCTTCCACGGCTCAGGTCCGCCAGACCTCCGACGTCAATACGGTTGAGAACAATGCCCGATGTTCCAATGGCAGCCGTCACCCACTGCCAACTGGTCCGCTCCCGGAATTGCGGGGTGAATAAGAGGATGAGCGGGATGGCCAGCATCAGCACAATTTCAAACCAGAAAAGCTTTACCTGCCATTGCCCACCCAGGAGGCCGTGCAGTTGCCCACGAACCGCCAAATCACCGAAACGGAGGACCAGGTACAGAATCAGCACCCAGCGCGCTGCCACGCCCAGCGGGTTCATCAAGTGCGTTTCCGGCTTCCTCCGGTAGAGGTACGCGGTGAAATGGCTTTCCAGAATGACCATCATCAGCCCCAGCCCGACCGCCGAAACGAAGAAGAGCACGGGCAGGATCGGCGAGTACCAGAGCGGGAACAGGCGGTAGGGCATGATCAGAAACAGGGAACCCAGAGACGACTGATGAAGGGTGGAAAGCGCAATGCCCACGATCACCAGCGGGATGCGAAACCGGACCAGAAATCGCCGCGCGCGCGCCAGGGCGGAGAAGTCCTCAGCCGCCACAGGAAAGAATTCCATGGTTAGCACGGTGAGGTAGAGCATCACGCACCAGCCGACCTCAAACAGCGGCGAATGCGGATTCCAGTAGATCATCATGTGCCAGATGTTCCAGGGCAGTCCGAGATCGAACAGAAGCCCCACCACCACCGCCACGTAGCCCAGAAACGCCGTCAGCACCGCGGGCCGGACGATGGGATGGTATTTCTCCAGCTTGAAGATATAAACGGTGGCGGTAACCACAAAACCGCCTGCGGCCAGCGCCACTCCGCCCATCACGTCAAAGCCCACCCACAAGCCCCAAGGGGTGCCGTCGGACAGATGGGTTGTCGCTCCCAGGCCAAAGAGGAAACGGGCGGTCGCCACCGCCGCGGCCAGGCCCACGAACATCCAGAGAATTAATTTGAGCCGCGCTACTCTTTCCATCTATTCCTCCGGCTCCGTCTTACCGTCCAATTTCCCCCCCGCCTGCTCCGCCTGGAGCGCCATGCGCCGCTGGATAATCCAGTAAAGGCCTGTCATGGCCATGCCCACGCCCAGAAAGGTAAACGGAACGGCCTCCATCGCCAACCGCGTGGTCTGGGTCAGCGGTTTGTCGCCAAAATGCTCGCCGTAAGTGAGGAAGGACAAGTCGATGTCTGAGATATAGAGCACCGAAGTTCCGCCCACCTCAGATTCGCCCCAGACCCGGTTGTGATACTTCCCTGGACTCGCACGAAGCCGGCGATGGGCTTCCGCCAGAAGTTCGTCGCGGTCGCCGAAGATGGTGGCCTTGGTGGGGCACACTTCGGTGCAGGCGGGCTGGCGGCCCTGCTTCAGCCGCGTGTCGTAGCACAGAACACACTTGCGAACGTAGGGGACCAGCGAGGCCCACTCGTAGCGCGGGACGCCAAAAGGACAGGCCATCATGCAATACCGGCAACCGATGCACTTCGAGCTGTCGTAAACAACCGGCCCCAGCTCGGTCTTGTGCATGGCGCCCACCGGACACGCAGAGACGCAGGCCGGCTCCAGGCAATGCCGGCACTGTTTGCGCACGAACTTGTTGTCAGGCTCGCCCATCACCGAAGTCCAGTTCCTGGCGGAAAGCCCGTCATCGGTGTCCCAGCGCCGGGGCACGTCGCTCTTCAGATCATTGACTTTCTTGCAGGCCAGCACACACTCGCTGCATCCGATGCATTTGGTGGTGTCGGTCAGGATGGCCGCTTTCATTTCCTGGTCTCTCCCTTCTTGGCCGGCTCGGCGATGGTTGGCTCTGTGGCAAGTCGCGCTTTGGGCACCCAGGTGGGGCGGTCCGCGAAACCCAGAGTCTCAGCCACACGATCTCCGGCGCCCGCCGGAAATTTCCAGGCGATGCCTGTCACCAGCTGCGAAAGCGGAGCCAGCACGCAGTGGGCCAGCCGGGTGAAAGGAATCATCAGCAGGATGAGGTCGCCGACATACAAGTGGACAAGCATCATGCCCTGGTAGGTCCGCGGGCTGATCGCCGCGTTCGAAGCGATGTAGCCCGTGGCAAAGGGCGCCATAATCAACAGCGGCCAGAGATAATCCTGAAACTTGCTCAGCTTGCGCGCCCCGCGGTGAAGCGCCCGGCCCAGAAAGATGCCCGTCCCCGTAACGAGCACTAGCAGCGCCAGCCAGTTCGCCACTTGCTGCGGAAGAGCCGGCCAACCGAATCCCACCGCGTTGCGCCACAGCAGAACGTGGGAGGCAAGAAAGAGCGGCGTCGCGATCATCCCGATGTGAAAGAGGAATGAGAGCGTGCTGTAAACGGGCCGCTGTTTCCAGAGACGCGCGACCGGGAACAGCCAGCCCACGGTCTGGCGGCGAATCTCTTTCCAGGACACAATCTTGTCCGGGTTCCGCTGGTAAGCCTCCTTGACGCCCAGCAGGGTCACGAGGAAGATGCGCAGCAGGCCCAGTACCATCAGGGCAAATGAAAGGCGAAAAAGTGGACCGCGCGCAAAGTCAATCCAGGGTGTCACGACGTGCCTCCCTTTGGCAGTGAAACCACATCGTCCGAAGAGTCCGCCGCCTCTTCTTCTGCCGGCTCACGATCGGGCGGGAAAATAATTGCCTTGTAGATCAGGTCATGCAGGCCGATGATTTCACATTCAATGCCCTGGTCCTCCATCAACTCGCGCAGTTGCTTCTTGCAGTTGGCGCAGGGAGCCACACAGTAGTTCGCGCCGGTGCGACGGATCTGTTCGGCCTTCAGGCTGCCGCTGACCGTGGTGCGGTAGGCCCGGATTTCGTCGATCGAAACCGTTCCACCGCCACCCCCGCAACAGAGGTTCTCGCGGCCGTTGGGCGCCATCTCCGCGAAGTCCGGGCAAAAGGCCTTCAGGACTTCGCGTGGCTGGTTCACAATCCAGCCGGTCCGCGAAAAATTGCAGGGATCGTGATAAGTGACGCGTTCCGTGACGATCTTAGGATCCAGCTTGATCCGGCCGTCCTTCAGCGCCTGCTGGGTGTACTCCAGAATGCTGATGACGGGCAGCGCATCCTTGCCGCCGCAGTAGGTGGGATAAAAATACTTGGCGGTGCGTGAAGCATGGCCGCATTCACCCATCAGGATTTTCTTGGCTTTCAGACGCTTCGCCTCTGCCTGCATTTTCTGCAGGGCGTGCTCCATCACCTGGTCGCTATAGAAAAGCCCGTAATTAATGCCGTCGTAGTATCCCGTGCCAATCGTCCAGCTATCGCCCGTCGCCTTCATGACCGTGGCGATGCCCTTCAGCGTGTCGGCTTCCATCATGTAATCCGAAACCGCAGTAAAGAAAATGTACTCTGCGCCTTCCTGGTCCACAGGAAACGGCACCTGGATGCCCTTTTCGTCCTG
>JBAUWE010000742.1:0-6129 GCA_049583595.1 Terriglobia bacterium | reverse complement strand
GCATATTACCGAAGGTTAAAGAATTCTACAATGGGTTATACTCCCTATTTACTTCGTGATTATCTACTCTGACGATAGCTGGAAACACAGGTTCATCCGGTCTTTTGAGGCCTCTTTGTGGTATTTCAAGCGGCTCAACCCACATTCAGGTCGTCGGAAGGAAGATCTTGTTCATTTTGTGTAGAAAGAACCCGGCAGGCATAAGTATTGAACAAGGTTCCGATCGGCATTCCAAAGCCATGGCAACATAGGAGACCCGTGAAAGCAGGAGAAAGATGAAGAGGAGCTTTGCAAACTGCATTATCAATATGGCGGGATGAACCCGCCACCGGTTTGCGATGATGTACAATGGAGCGGCGCATTAATCAGGGAGTGTTTGTTGAATAACGATTAACAGAGGCCTCATCGTCATGGACAAGAAGATCATCGGCATTGATGTGGGTGGAACAAAGATCGCCGGAGGTTTGGTGGACAAAAAGGGCCGCCTCGATAAGACGGTTACGCTTCCGACAAAGGCCAAGGAAGGGTTCGAAACCAGCTTTGGCCAGGTGCTGACCGTTATCAGGAGGCTGATCAACCAGGCGGGGGGGGCCGACCAGGTTAAAGGAATCGGGATCTGCTGTCCCGGCCCACTGAATCCACGCACCGGCGAGGTGATCAATCCACCCAATCTGCCAGGCTGGACTAACATCAATTTCACTGAGCGCGTAGAAAAGGAATTCCAGATCCCCGCCCGTCTTGAAAACGACGCTAACGCTGCGGGGCTGGCAGAGGTGCTGTTCGGAGCCGCAGTTGGGCATAACGATGTCTTCTACGTCACCGTTTCCACGGGAGTAGGAACCGGCATTATCATCGACAAGAAGATTTACCACGGCAAGAACGGCATTGCGGCGGAAGGAGGCCACGTCACCATTGACCACCACAGCCCATACATTTGCGGGTGCGGAACGCCAGGCTGCATTGAGGCGCTTGCGGCCGGACCCGCCATGGCCCGCCGCGCCCGCGTGAAACTGGAGCAGCACCACACGCTGCCCAGCCTCCTGCGCGAACGCACCCAGAACCACCTCAGCCGCATCACCCCGGAAATGATCGAGGAAACAGCCGCCGATGGCGATGAAGTGGCCAAATTCATCATCGAAGAGACCGGGTTCTTTCTGGGCGTTTGGCTGGCCGCAATGATCACCCTGCTCGATCCGGACGCTATTGTGATCGGCGGCGGCGTCTCTCGGATTGGCAAGCCTCTTTTTGATAAGATCCGCAAGACGATTCCCCATTACACCATCAATCGCCAGGCAATACACACGCCTTTGCTGCCCGCCAAACTGCAAAAAGACGTCGGCATCTTCGGCGCCGCCAGCCTCTTTTTGCAGGAAGGTGAAGGGACTGAGAAGGCCTAGCCATTCAGCGCAGGATTGCTGATGAACAATGGTTTTCCCGTCGAAATTGGAAAGGTGTTGGTCATCTTGGGCGGCGTGCTGGTAGTGGTCGGCCTGTTGTTGATGCTGGGCTCAAAATTCTCATGGCTTGGGATAGGGCACCTGCCGGGAGACATCCGGTACAACGGCAGGAATACAAGCTTCTACCTCCCGTTGACCACCTGCGTCCTTCTCAGTGCAGTGGTCACTCTGATTTTGTGGCTGATTTCGCATTTTACGCGGCACTAGCAAGGTCCCCAAAATACCGCGGGAAAAAAGATGAACCAGATTCCATTAAACCTGATACCGGAACGAAAGCTCTATACCGTCGCAGAGTTGAGCTTCGCCGTCAAAGACCTGCTGGAAACGAGCTTTCCCGACGTCTGGGTGACAGGTGAGGTTTCAAACTTCCGTGCCGCCGCCTCAGGTCACTACTATTTTACGCTCAAGGACACCTCCGCCCAGTTGCGGGCCGTATGTTTCCGCAATCAGGCAAGGTATCTCAAGTTCAAACCACAGGATGGCCTTTCCGTGATCGCACGGGGCCGGCTGAGCGTTTACGAAGCGCGCGGCGAGTACCAGCTCTACGTTGAATACCTCGAACCGGCAGGCCTGGGTGCGCTGCAGTTTGCCTTTGAGCAGTTGAAGAAAAAACTCGCCTCCGAGGGGCTCTTTGACGAGGTCCGCAAGAAGCCTCTGCCCGCTCTTCCCCGCGCCATTGGTGTTGTGACTTCGGCCAGCGGAGCGGCGGTTCGCGACATTCTGCGAGTAATCAAGCGGCGATTTCCCAACATGAACGTGTTTCTCTACCCGGCCACTGTCCAGGGCAGTAGCGCAGCGGCAGAGATCGTGGAAGGCATTGAATATTTCAACCGGCACCCTGTCGTCGACGTGATGATTGTGGGCCGCGGCGGCGGCTCGCTGGAGGACCTTTGGCCCTTCAATGAAGAAATCCTGGCTCGCGCCATTGCCGCTTCGAAAATACCCGTTATTTCCGCCGTTGGCCACGAAACCGACTTCACCATTTCGGACTTCGTCGCTGACCTTCGCGCGCCCACGCCCTCCGCAGCTGCCGAAGTGGCAGTCCAACGCCGTGAGGATTTCCTGGCAGAGCTTCATTCCCGGGTTCGTCATATCTCGCAGAACATGCGGCTCAGGATTTCCGAGGCACGGGCCGGCTTGACCGAATTGCGCATGCACCGCGCCTTTCAGCATTTGCCCCTGCGAATCCAGGAACGCGTCCAACGAATCGACGAGTCTCTGGCAGAAATGGAACGTTCGCTTCGCGGGCGTATTCACACAGCCCGGCAGCGACTGCTGGAGCTTACCGCTCAGCTGCTTCGCTTTGAACCCAGGCGCTTGCTGGAAGTCCGTTGGGTGCAGATCCAGCAACAGAAGTCTCAACTCGGCAGGCTGCAATCTGAAATGAGCATGCTGGCCGGCGAGCGGTGGCATGCCAGTCGCGAGGACTGGATGCGTGCTTCCTCCGGCGTCACGCGGTATGACCTTCACGGAACGCTGCGGCTGAGGCTTGCCGCCGTTCATGAACGCGACATTGAACTTCAGGACCGGCTGGGCCGGATACTCACCGAGCGCCGGCATCGCGTGGAGCATTACAAGTCACTGCTCGATGAGCGCAGCCCGCTGACCGTTCTGAACCGCGGCTACTCCATCACGCGCGACGCAGAGAACAAAATTGTGCGCGATACCGCACAGCTGGAAGTTGGCGATGAGCTTTCGATTCGGTTGGCTCGAGGCGAGCTCGGTGCAAAGGTGGCAGAAAAGAAGGAGCAAGCGTAGCCTCCCCCCAACAAAGACTGTCCGCATGACTCAAAACCCTACAACTTATACCCAATCTTCCGCAGGAGTTCCTTGCGGGCTTTGATGTCGTCTTCGGTTTCGATGCCCTTGGTTTTGGCGCCGTCGATCACGCCGAGGATCCCGCGCCCCTGCTCAGTTTCTGCCACGATCACTTCCACAGGGTTAGCGGTTGCGCAGAAAATCTGGCAGACTTCCGGGACAGTCTTCACCACGTTGAGGATATTGATGGGATAGGCCTTTTCCATGAAGATGATGAACGCGTGTCCGCAGGAAAGGGCGAGGGCGTTTTCCTGGGCCAGGCGGATCAGGTTCAGATCGTTGCCCGTCCAGCGAACCAGCGCGGGACCGGACGATTCGCAGAAGCCAATGCCAAACTTGATTTCCGGAACGGTCTGGACAAGCGCCTCATAGAGGTCCTCGACGGTCTTGATAAAGTGCGACTGCCCGAGGATGAAATTCATGTCGGAAGGCTTGTCAATCTTGACGGTCTTCAGTTCCATATCAATCCCCCTCTGGCGCGGTTTCGGGTCCGCCGAAAACGGCGCCCGCTTCCGGCGGCGGATTCAGATCAGCCGCGGCAGAACGCGCCCGAAATTTGACCTCAGGATACATCCGATCGACAACAACGAACAGGATGGCAAGCACAACAAAGACAAACACACTGCCTTCCGGCCCCACTGACCCTCCCGTAAGCCAGGCAGGAGCGCCAGACTGAAAATGAGAATTCAGCAGGTGGCCCTGCGCCAGAGTACCGCTGTTGGGCACTGAGAAGATAAAGCTTTCACCATAATCCCAGGCAGCATGCAAGCCGATGGCAAACCATAGGCTACCCGTGCGGCGAAGGCTGAAGCAGAACAGCAAGCCCACAAGCCCGGCCGATAGCGCCCCCGTCGGGTTCTCGCCGAGATTGTGAAGGTGGACCGCCCCGAACAGCCCGGAGAGTACGATCGCCGCGGGCCAGAATCCAATACCGTCGGAAAGCGTCGCCAGCGTGTAGCCGCGAAACAGGAATTCCTCCGCGAAGCCCACGACAAGAAAGGCCATCGCCCACATCACACCGAAGTAAAGGATTCCCCTTGCGCCGAGCGCCACACTGCCGAAATAAAAACCGTGGCAGAGCCGGATTCCGACCAACAGGCCCGACAAGGCCACAAGCCCGATGCCTGCACCCACCCAGAATTCGCGCCCAAACGCGCCATGACCCGGCAACCCGTAGTCACGAAAGCTCTTCTTCTCCAGATGGAGCATTACCCACGCCGCAAAAAGCGGGCAAAGAAATTCTATGCTTTCGGCCACGAGAATCCCCGTGGGTGGGAGGCCATGGGCAAGGTTCAGCCTGAAGCCGGCGGCAGCCAAGACGACATGGATCGTGACAAGAGGAATTGCTGCAAGCAGGATGAAAATCAACAACCGCCAGCCCGACCGCACGCCGCTGGGGCCTTTGAAGATTTGTTCAAGCATCGGGGCCTCACACGAGGTAGAGCAGGAAGATTCTATTCGTTGACGCGCAGGACTGCAAGGAAAGCTTCCTGGGGAATATCCACCTTTCCAACGCGCTTCATGCGGCGCTTCCCTTCCTTCTGCTTTTCGAGAAGCTTGCGCTTCCGAGTGATGTCACCGCCATAGCACTTGGCCAGCACGTTCTTCCGCATAGCGGCAACGTTTTCGCGGGCGATAATCTTGGATCCGATGGAAGCCTGGATGGCCACTTCAAACATCTGGCGAGGGATCAGTTTTCGCATCTTTTCGCAGAGGGCGCGCGCCCTCGTCTGGGCGTGGTCCCGGTGGCAGACAAAGGAGAGGGCGTCCACCAGCTCGCCGCCCACCAGCAAATCAACCTTAACCAGGTTGGACTCCCAATATCCGGAAAAATGATAGTCCAGCGAAGCGTAGCCGCGCGAGACGGACTTGAGCCGGTCATAGAAGTCCAGGACCACCTCGTTTAGAGGCAGTTCGTAGGTCAGCAACACGCGCTTCTGGGCCACGTACTCAAAGCCCTTCTGGACGCCGCGCTTTTCCTCCGCCAGGGACAGGATGCCTCCCAAATAGTCATTCTGGGTCAGGATCAGCACGGTGATAACAGGCTCTTCGATTTTGGCGATTTCGTTGGGCTCAGGAATGCGCGTCGGGTTATCAATTTCATGGATCTGTCCGTCCTTCGTGGTCACCCGGTAGCGAACACCCGGAGCCGTGGTAATCAGGTTCAGCTTGAATTCCCGCTCCAGCCGCTCCTGCACAATCTCCATGTGCAGCAACCCCAGGAAACCGCACCGGAAACCAAAACCCAGGGCAACAGAGTTTTCCGGCTCATAAAACAGCGACGAATCGTTCAGGCGCAGCTTTTCAAGCGCATCCCGCAATGACTCATATTCACTGGCTTCAACCGGATAAAGCCCCGCAAACACCATCGGCTTGATGTCCTCAAAGCCGGGAAGAGGTTCGCCGGCGGGGCGATCTTCCTGCGTGATCGTGTCGCCAATCTTGGTGTCTGCCACCCGCTTGATGTTGGCTATCACAAAACCCACTTCGCCGGCGTGCAGGCTCTTGACAGGAACCGCCGCCGGGGAGAGAATGCCCAACTGCTCCACCGTAAAGATCTGGTTGTTGGACCACAGGCGGATCTTCATTCCGGGCACCAGAGTTCCCTGCACCACGCGCGCCAGGACCACGACGCCTCGATAGCTATCAAACCAGGAATCAAAAATCAGGGCCTGCAAGGGTGCCTCTGGAGAGCCGGTCGGCGGAGGAATCCTGGCGACAATCGCTTCCAGCACCTCTTCAATGCCCGTTCCCTGCTTGGCGCTGATCAGGATCGCCTCGCTCGCATCGATGGCCAGCGCCTGTTCAATCTGGCGGCAGGTTTCCTCAACGTCCGCCCCGGGCAGGTCAATCT
>JBAUWE010000741.1:0-14644 GCA_049583595.1 Terriglobia bacterium | reverse complement strand
TGGCGCTTTTCAGGCGGCAGGTGTTCGAGCGTCCGCATGTTATGCAGGCGGTCCGCCAGTTTCACCAGCACGACGCGCACATCGTCCACCATGGCGAGCAGCATCTTGCGGAAGTTTTCCGCCTGTTGTTGCTCAGGGCTCAGGAAGTGGATGCGGCTGATTTTGGTAACGCCCTCGACAATGTGGGCAATTTCGGGACCGAATTGTTCGTCCAGTCCCTCGATGCTGGTTTCGGTGTCTTCGATCACGTCATGCAGCATACCGGCCGCAAGGCACACCGTGTCGAGGCGCAGATCCGCAAGGATGTTCATCACTTCCAGGGGGTGGGATATGTAAGGCTCGCCTGACAGGCGCCTCTGGCCTTCGTGTTTCTCCAGGCAAAGGCGGTAGGCGTTGTGCAGCACGGCGAGATCGTCGCCGGGACGATAGGACTCGACCTTCTTGAGAACCCTTTCAAACTGCGTCATAGTCACCCATACCATTCTAGGCCACTGCAGTTCGGGTCTTCAAGCAGGCCGGCGCCCTGCTGCGCCAATCAATCGTCCGTGACAGCAGCTCTGGCAGGCGCAAACGGGCAAGTTGCAACCCGATCCAAACCGCTAATGGGTGCCAGCGCGGCACTCCGTCCGCCAGCGGCGTGCGCGGCAAAAGCTGACCCGGCCGACACCAACAAAAAAGCCCTTCGCCTCTTGAACATGAAGCGAAGGGCCCCTTGTAAGCTGCGGACTGGATGCGAAAGTTTATGATCCCGGGGAAGCGGATTTCGCAGGCGCAGCATTCCGGAGTTCCATAGCTTTCTGTTGCCAGCTATCGGCCTCCTTCAGGTCTGCCGTGCGGTCCGCCTTGCTCTTCTCGATGTCGGCCTTCTGGCGGTACAGCAGGTTCAAGTAAGCCATGCTGGCAAAGTCGTTGGGCTTCAATTCCAGCGCCTTATTGAGAGCCTGGATTCCCTCATCGATGAGCTTGGTGTTCTGCTCCTCCAGCTGAGACCTGTACTTCTCAGGCAAAGGCGGAAGATTGCCACGTTTGTCCGGCATCATGATGTTCAGGTCCTTACGAACCTGCCCATCGGCCTGGAAAGCCTGCGCCCAATCGATCACACCAATCCAGTAATAAGGCTCAGGGTTGTTCGGTTCAATCTCGATTCGTTTTCTCTGGAACTCCTTCGCCTTATCAAAGTCCTTCATGCTGTAATAAATCTGACCAATGCTAGCCAGCGCCGTGGTGTTCTTTGAGTCCAGCGTCAAGACGTTTTCAAAAGCCGAGATGGCCTGCTGTCCGGTCTTGATATTTTCCGGCGAGTCCCCGCCGGGAACGTACTGCTGAGCATAGGCGGTGGCCAGGTACAAGCGCGCATTGACCAGCGAAGGATCCAGCTGAATTGCGCTCTTAAAATGCTCAATCGCAGCCTGAAACTTCCCGTTGCGATAGGAGTCCACCCCCTTGTGGAGCTGGTCTCGAGCTTTCAGCGCGCTTAATGCACTACAACCGCCCGCCACGACCGCCAGCAACAACACCGCACACAACTGTGCCAGCTTGTTCCGTCGCATCTTCCATCCTCCCTCGGTCAATATTTACAGGATCGCCGAACCTTACTGCTGCGACTCGATCGACTTGGTAATCAGCCCGATCTTGTCGGCTCCGGCGCCCTTTGAAATGTCAATCAGCTGAGCCACGTCCTGGAAAGGCAGCTTCGGATCACCCTTAATGAACAGAATGTGATCATTCCGGTTCTTGAAGATGTCCACCAGACGCTGTCCCAGCTCCCCAATCGCAACCGGGGTCTGATTGATGCTCACGTTCCTTCGCATGTCAATTGACACCACAATGGTTCTCTCGATCACTTCCTGTTTTTGCTTGCTCTTGTCCGGTTTGGGGACAAGCGCATCCAGCCCCTTGGGTGTCAAGGGCGTGATGATCATAAAAATAATCAGCAGTACCAGCAGCACGTCAATCAAGGGCGTCACGTTCAGGTTCATCATCGTGCCGTCCTTGCTGTCGCCAACGGCCATGGACATAAAAATACCCTCTTTCAGCCGGCCTCGGGCCGGCGGTTCTTGATCAGGACGTCACGGAAGGGCTGGTTGGAGCGGAACGTTCACGTTGGGCTGCACCTCCTCGGTCAGCAGGCCCAACTGTTCAACCCCAGCCGCACGGACGTCATCCACAACAGAAACCACGGTCCCGTATTCCGCCCGCGAATCACTCTTGATAAAAACCACCTTGTTCAACTTGTTCGACATGAGATCTTCGACTTGCGTCGTGATGTCTGCCATGTCAACAGGGTGAGCATTTAGGAAGATTTTACCGTCCCGCGTAACCGCCAACTCTACAGCATCGGTCTTTTCGGCGTCGGGCATCTTACGCGGGTTATGAGTCTTCGCCAGATCTACGGAAACGCCTTTCTGAAGCAGGGGAGTGATCACCATAAAAATGATCAGCAGCACCAGCATGACGTCCACCATCGGCGTCACATTGATGTCCGCCAGCGCATCCAGTGCGACGCGTTTCCGGGCCATTATTTCTTACCTCCGGAGCTCTTAATGAAGTAATCCACCAGTTCGGACGAGGAGTTGTCCATTTCCACGTCAAAACCTTCGATCTTGTTGGTGAAGTAGTTGTAGAGCCAAACGGCCGGGATAGCGACGAACAGACCGATAGCGGTGGTGACCAGAGCTTCTGCGATACCGCCGGCGACCGCGCCGAGGCCGGTTGACTTGCTCGATGAAATCCCCTGAAATGCGTGAATAATTCCCAGCACGGTTCCGAACAGCCCGACGAAAGGCGCCGTCGATCCGATCGTAGCCAGACTGGAAATGCCCCGCTTCAACTCCGCATGGACGATGGCCGAGGCCCTCTCCAGCGCGCGCTTTGAAGCTTCAATCATTTCACCGGGTATTTCAGCCGAGACCTGATGAGCCTGAAATTCCTGCAGGCCTGCTGTCACCACCTTGGCCAGGTGGCTTCGCTTGTTCTGCTCAGCAATCGAAATCGCCTCATCCACCCTGCCGTCTTTCAAGGCACCGGCAACCGCGGGTGCGAAAATGCGGGACTGCTTCCGGGCCGCCTGGAAAGCGATCCAGCGGTCGATGGCAACGCCGATTGACCACGCAGACATGAAGAACAGCACGATAACGACCGCCCGGGCTGACCACCCCATGGTTCTCCACATATCCAGGGGGTTAAAAGAGGGAGCGGCCGCCGCTTCCTGAAACAGCAACATTGTAATGAAAAGTTTTGCTCCTAACATGCTTGTCTATTTCCTCCTCAAAGAGTTTTAAATACCGCCGACTACCCGGCCAGGGTGAAGTTCACGTCGATTTCCGTAATTACTTCCACAGGTTCACCGTTCAATAGCGTCGGCTGATAACGCCATTGTTTTACCGCATCCAGAGCGGACTTAACCAGCAAGGGGTGACCGCTCAGAACCTTCAAGTCCTGAATTGTTCCGTCCTTCGCAATAATGGCCTCGAGCCTCACCGTCCCCTGAATCCGGGCCATTTTGGCAAGGGGGGGATATTCCGGCGAAGGCTTGAAAATCAGCTTGGCCTGTTCCACCTGACCACCCACCCTGATCCGCTGAGGCGTCTTCGGTTTCGGCGGAGGTGGAGGGGGCGGGCCGGCAGTGACCCCGCCGATGATGCCTCCCATAACGCCACTCATCGAGCCACCCGGCACGCCACCCGAAACGCCGCCGACCACTCCGGCCGACTGCACGACCGGCTGCTCTTTGATCTTCGCGATGGTCTTCGGGATAACGGTGGGGGCCTTCATGAGGTCTGCCACGCTCACGTGGTGAACCACCACGGGGGGAGCTTGGGCAGGCGGCGGAGGCGGTGGAGGCGGTGGCGGAGGCGCGGCCAGGAAACTCATCAACTGCGCCTTCGGCAAGGCATCCGTCTGCATCAAGGGAACAATAATCATCACGCCGATGACGATCACTTCAAAAATATAAGCGATGGGCAGCGTGGCCCTTTTCCAGTCATCCGTTTTGGCCGCTGAATAACAAAGGTACGCCATGAAGCCTACCAGATTGAACAGGAACACGACGATCATCCAGGGCCATGTCGGAAACTTGAAATGCCTCGAATCCGACCAGACGTAACAGAGGATCAACGCGTAACAGAAGAAGATCGTTGCAATGATCAGCGACTGGGTGATCAGCACCTTCAATTCCGGCGTCTCAATCAAAGGGAAGCCGAAATAGCCGACCAGAAATCCTGCGATCCCTATCGCAAACGAAACCAGCCAATGCACGCTTTTCAGCACAGAA
This sequence comes from Terriglobia bacterium, assembly GCA_049583595.1. Taxonomy (GTDB): domain Bacteria; phylum Acidobacteriota; class Terriglobia; order UBA7540; family UBA7540; genus SCRD01. The sequence goes on along the minus strand of JBAUWE010000741.1, from coordinate 10,371 downwards.
TCATGGCTTGCAGAGGAATCCAGTAGAGAGTCACCAAGCATAATACCCACCCCCTCTCTTCGACGAGCTCCGGACCGGACAAACCTCCCGGGCTTTCAACCGGAGAAATTTATTATCTTTTGGCACCAGCAACTTCCCGCTCATATACTTTACGCTTCTCCCGCACTCGGCCGCTCCCCGTCCGGGTCTGCCAGAACACCAGGATGGGACTTGCTATGGCGATGGACGAATAGGTCCCGATCAGGACTCCCACCACCATGGCAAAGGCAAAGCCGTGAATGACATCCCCTCCAAACAGGTAGAGGGAAAGGACCGCAAGAAACGTCAGCCCGGATGTCAGGATCGTTCGGCTGAGGGTCTGGTTAATGCTGAGGTTCACCAGATCCATAAAGTTCCCGCGCTTGCTCGAAGGCAGGTTCTCCCGAACTCGATCGAACACGACGATGGTATCGTTCATCGAATAACCCACAAGCGTCAGTAGGGCCGCGATAACAGAAAGCGTAATCTCTCTATTAAAAAGAGAAAACAAGCCGATCGTTATGAGAACGTCGTGAAAGACGGCGATCACCGCCGACACGCCATAAATTAACTCAAAACGGAACCAAATGTAAACCAACATCGCAGCAAGCCCGGCCAGAGTAACATACACGGCTTCGCGCCGCAGGTCGGATCCGACTTTGGGACCCACAATCTCGGTGTTGCGAACGGTAAATCCCGACAGGTAAAAGTCCTTTTGGAGCACATCCAGAAGCGCCGGCGTAACGCCCGAAACCTCTTTCAACTGCTGGAAATTCGCGATCAGACCGCTCTGCGGAGGGGTGTCGCGGAATTTCACCATGGCTTCAGCAAGTTTCTGGTAGGTGCTGGTGGCAGCCTCCATCCCCTTGGAGGCCTGCCCCAGTGGGTCGGCAACCAGCAGTTGGTCTTCGATGGTCTTGGCAGAGGCGTTGTTAAAGTCCGTTTTGCCCTGTTGAGCCCCGCCGTACAATGACGTCAGGGCCTCGACGATGGCCGCCTTTCCGGTATCCAGGGCAGCACCTTCAGCCGCGCCCTTTGCCAGCGGCAACTCAATCATCACCGAATTATCTGAAGTCGCTCCGATCCGCTGGATCGATGATCCCTTCCAGTTTTGACTGGCAAGCTGTCTGCGGATAGCGCCTATGTCAGGAGCCTTAGCGAATTTCACCGTGACTTCGGTACCACTCCGGAACTCGATGCCGTAAAGCAACCCGTGGTGTGCTGCAATCGATATCAGCCCGGCAACCAGGAGGGCCAGCGAGAGGCTGATGAAGTACCACTTCTTGCCCAGCCAATCAATATTTGGTTCGTGAAAGAATTCCATTTTTATCCTGGTCCGCCGCCTGTAACTATAGACACCGGAAGCATGGTTAATGTTCCCTAATATTTAAACGCTGAGCGCTGCACCTTTCTGGCGCCTCGACAGCACGTAATCAAAAATGGTCCTAGAAACATACACCGAAGTGAATAGGTTTGCAATCAAACCAATTGTCAGCGTAACCGCAAACCCTCGGATCGGCCCTGTTCCAAAGGCAAAAAGGATAGCCGCGGCCGCAACCGTGGTCACGTGAGTATCAATAATCGTCCGGAAAGCGTGCTCAAATCCCGAGGCCACCGCGGCCCCGGCGGCCTTGCCGTGCCGCAATTCCTCCCGGATGCGCTCAAAAATCAGGACGTTTGAATCCACCCCCATGCCGACCGTCAGGATGACGCCCGCGATGCCCGGCAGCGTGAGGACCGCGCCAAAGTAAGCGAGAGCCGCCATCAGGATAACCAGGTTCAAAATCAGCGCCACGTCGGCGTTGATCCCCGCCCCGTGGTAATAGACCAGCATGAAAATAATGATGGCCAGGAAACCGACAATGCAAGAGATAATACCGGCACGGATGGAATCCGCACCGAGCGACGGGCCGACGGTATTTTCGTTTAGATAGCTGATGGTGGCGGGAAGCGCTCCGGAACGGAGCATCAGGGCCAAATCCGAGGTCTGCTGGGGCGTGAAGGAACCTGTGATCTCGCCTGAATCGGTGATCTGGCTCTGGATGGTCGGCGCGGAAACAACCCGGTTGTCGAGAACAATCGCAAGTCCCTTGCCGATATTCTTGCTGGTGACTTCGCCAAAGCGCACGGCCCCGTCGCGTGACAGGGTGAAATTGACGCTGGGCTGGCCATTCCGGCCCGTTGAGGGCTGAGCGCCCGTCAGGTCGCGCCCGGTAATGGCCGCCACCTGGCTCAGCAGGTACCAGACCTGTCCGCCGCTGGTTGAAGTGCTGATGGAAGAATCCGGGCTGCCGGGCAGCAGTTCCGTCCCCGGTGGCAACACGCCTCCGTATTGCGAAAGCGCGGCCTCGCGGCTCGAGTACGGGCCTCCCTGCACGATCTTCAGTTCCAGCATCGCCTGCGCCTGGATGATGTTCTTGACCCGGGTGGGATCACTGACTCCTGGCAACTGGACGACCAGTTCATAGTCTCCTTGACCGTACTGGGCCACTTCCGGCCCCACCAGGCCCAAGGCATTGACACGACGGTCGATCGTGGTTATGGACTGTTCCAATGCCTGGTTCCGAAGCGTGTTGGCCTCGCTCACCTTCATGCTGAGCAGGCGCGAATCCACCTGGCCGGGAACGCGCTGCAGGTTCCAGGTTGAAAATTGTTGCGCAACCAGCGCATCGAGGTCGCCCGACTTGGCGTCCGGAATCCCTTTGATCAGAATGGATGAAATGCCCTGCCGCTCGATGGAACTGTAGGAAATACTCCGGCTGGGCATTTCATCGCGCAACCGTTCCAGAGCCTGGTCGGTGGTCACCTTGACGGCGTCGTCCACGTGCACCTGCAACACCATGTGGGTGCCGCCCTTCAAATCGAGTCCCAGATGAATGCGGCTGGCAAGATTGGCTTTCAGCTTGGTGACGTTCTTGGGAAAACCGGTGAGTCCCAGGACGCAGGCGACAACGACGGCAAGAATAAAGATCGTACGGTTCCGAATCCGATTATGGTCCATTGCTTAAATCCTTTGTCCTCCAGGAGCCGCCTGCAGAAGCGTTACTTCTTCTTTCCTTTGCTGCCTTTCTCCTGCCCGGACGCGTCGTCCCCCTCAGACTGAACTCCCGTAATGGCGGTCCGGGAGACATCCACTTTCACCTGATGGGCGATCTGCACCTGCACAATATCGCCGCGGAAGCCGGTAATCAACCCGTAGATTCCGCCCGTCGTCATCACGCGGTCTCCGGTTTTCAGGCTGGACAACATCGCCTGAGTCTTCTTGCGGTTGCGCTGCTGGGGGAGAATAACCAGGAAGTACCAGATCAGAAAGAGAGGAGCGAACAGCAAGAGAAACTGCGCCAGAGCCCCGCCACCGCCGGGATCCGCCGCCAAAACAATCCGGTTAATTAGCACACACTCGAACAAAATCGAGCCATCAAAGTTGGAATTAAGGATGAATTATCTCGCACTTAATGCAGAGACCAGCAGGGTTTGCGACTAACGCTTTCGAGTTCGCCTCTACGCTATACCGAACGGGACACCTGTTCAGGGCCCGCAAGGAACCCTGCAAGGAATTTCCCAAACCCTCCAAACCTGATAGCTTGCCTAACTCTCTTCATCATGTCAAGGTAAAACCACAAGTTGTGGTACGTGGCCAGCATGCAAGCCGAAATCTCACCCACTGCAAACAGATGACGGATGTAGGCTCTGGAGTACCGCCGGCACACCAGGCACCCGCACCTCGCGTCCAGCGGACCGGGGTCCTGCGCATACCGCGCACTTTTGATCACCAGCTTGCCTTCTGAGGTAAACACGCAGCCGTTGCGGGCGTTCCGGGTGGGCATGACGCAATCAAACATGTCGACACCCAGAGCCACGCACCTCACCAGATCCTCAGGCGTTCCCACACCCATCAGGTAACGGGGCCGGTCTTCGGGAAGGAATCCCGCCACGTGTTCGGTCATCCCGTACAGATCATCCTTGGGCTCGCCCACCGAAAGGCCGCCGATGGCGTAACCCTCAAAGCCCATCTCGACAATTTCCAGGGCGCTTTCGCGGCGCAGGCTCCCGTCCGTCCCGCCCTGCACAATCCCGAACAGGCTCGGTCCGATTTCGGCTCTTCCGCTCTCTGCAAAATCACGGCCCTGCAATTTGCCTGCGTTTTCCGCAAAGAATTTCCTGGAGCGTTCCGCCCAGCGCCCCGTCAGCCGGACCGAGCGTTTCAGCATCTCGTGGCTGGCGGGATAATCCACGCACTCATCCAGAGGCATGAGGATATCGGCGCCCAGCGCGAGCTGAGACTCCATCACGCTTTCGGGCGAAAAAAAGTGGCGACTGCCATCCAGGTGGGAGCGGAACCACACGCCGTCTTCGGTCACCTTCCCCAGTCCTTTCAGGCTCATCACCTGGAAGCCGCCGCTGTCGGTCAGGATGGGATGCGGCCAGCTCATCATCCGGTGCAGGCCGCCGAGTTCGCGCACCCGCTCGTGTCCGGGGCGCATGCAAAGGTGATAGGTGTTGCCCAGAATAATCTGCGCGCCCACTTCTTCCAGCTGCGCCTGGGTCATGGCCTTGACGGCCCCGGCGGTGCCCACCGGCATAAAGATGGGCGTCTCCACGTCGCCGTGCGGCGTGTGCAGGATTCCCGTCCTGGCCCGGGTGCTCTCGTCTTTTGAGACAACGGTAAACTTCAGTCCCATGGCGTGCTTGTTCCAACCCATCCCGCGGGACGCATGTCCGGCGTTCATCCATCTAAGGGATTTTGTTGCAGACTGGGCCAAAGAATTATTGTTAGCACAGGCTGACAGGCGGGGCAATGTTCGACCGGGGTTCCGGGACCTAATGTCCCGAGAAGATGAAAGCAAACCCGACTTTGGCAGCCACCAGCAGCACCCACGCTCCAAAGAAGGTCAGGAAGATTGTGGCGGTCTTCACCTTCTTCTGCGCGACTCTCGAAAGGCCGATGGCCAGCAACGCCATAAACCAGAAGATTATCACGTCCAGCGAACTCGCCAGGGCAATAACAGCGTGTGACGTCGTCAGGGGATCCATGAAATATCCGGGATTGGTAGGCGCCGGAATCTGCGGATTGAAGCCTCCGACATCACCGAACAGCACCATCGCGACCGCCATCACTCCACCCAGGATGCTCGGCAGGTCAGCGTAGCAGGTTACAGAAAACACCTGCTTGAACTTTGCGTGCTGGCCGAAAAAGCCATTCAAAACCAGCAGTCCGAATCCGGCGACGATCAGCAAAAAAATGGGGACCCCCAACAACACTCCGGCCGGCATCACGATGCGCAGGACAGCCGCGGATCTCTCGGCAATCTGTTCCATCTGTGCCGGATCCATGGCTGCCGCCCGTCCGCTCCGTTGAATGCCCTGCAGGGCAATCTGGCTTGCGCCGATCTTCAGCAGCATCGTTTCCACGACGGCAAATGAAACCAGGATCAGCACCCCCAGCGGCGCCATCCAGCCAGGGTTGCGGGCGATGTCTTCAAACGTCTCACCCGGCTCAATGAAAACGCCGATCAGGCGGGAGAGGAACGATTTCGAGGGAGTGCCCTGTGGGGTCTCGAGAGAGGAAGCAGTGTCGGCCATAGTATCCTCCGTAGGAAGCTCAAGTTGCTGGCCTTACTCTTGCGACCGTGCTCTTACGGGCTGCCCAGGCGCCAACAGGAAAGCTTGCGCCAGACCGCCGGGACAAACATTCTCTGTGACAAAACCGTGGGCCCGATCGCAGCCCGAAATCACTCGTGGAGGGCGGCGTCGAGGAAGGCCCGGAGCTTGCGGCTGCGGGAAGGATGCCGCAGCTTGCGGAGCGCCTTGGCTTCAATCTGGCGGATTCGCTCGCGCGTGACGGCAAAGCTCTGGCCGACTTCTTCCAGGGTGTGTTCGCTGCCGTCATCCAGGCCGAACCGCATTTTGATCACTTTTTCTTCGCGGGGCGTCAGGGTCTTCAGCACCGATTCGGTCTGTTCTTTCAAGTTGATGTTGATCACCGCCTCGGCCGGAGAAATCACCCCGCGGTCCTCGATAAAGTCGCCCAGGTGGGAATCCTCTTCTTCACCGATGGGCGTTTCCAGCGAGATGGGCTCCTGCGCAATCTTCAGAACCTTCCGAACCTTGAGAACGGGAATATCCATCCGCTTGGCGATTTCTTCGGAAGTCGGCTCACGGCCATATTCCTGCACCAGCTGGCGCGACGTCCGGATGAGCTTGTTGATGGTTTCGATCATGTGCACCGGGATGCGGATGGTCCGGGCCTGGTCGGCGATGGCGCGCGTAATGGCCTGGCGGATCCACCAGGTGGCATAGGTGGAGAACTTGTATCCCCGGCGGTATTCAAACTTGTCCACGGCCTTCATCAGCCCGATGTTGCCTTCCTGGATCAGGTCAAGAAACTGCAGCCCGCGGTTGGTATATTTCTTGGCGATGGAGACCACCAGGCGCAGGTTGGCCTCAATCAGCTCGCGCTTGGCGATTTCGGCCTCCTGCTCGCCCATCAGGATGTTCTGATAAGTCCGCCGCAGTTGCGCCGCTGTAGCCTGGTTCCCCTTTTCGATTTCTTCCAGGCGAGCCTTCACCTGGCGAAGGTCTTTCTTCAGTTCCTTCCCGTTGCCGCTCCGCGCCGCGTCCAGGCGCTTTTCCAGTTTCAAAACCTCGCGCTCGACGGGACGGACTTCGTCGGAGGCATCCTGGATGCATTCAATCAGCCGCTTGCGCTCAGCGTGGGTGAATTCAATGGACCGGAACAATTTGGAGATCAGGATCCGGTGGCGGTGAACGGCCAGGTTATAGCGGCGGTAGTCTTTGCCACGACGGCTGCGCGGGAAGGAGTCCCGCTTGGCCTTCAACTGCATCAGCCGCTTGTTCAGCCGATCCATCTCGTCGATGGTGGCCATCAGGTCCCGGGCGCGTCCGGCCACACGCTCCTCGGTGAGTTCTTCATCGTCGAAGACGACCACTTCCTTGATCGAACGCTGCGCCCTTTTCAGTTCTTCGCGAAGGGCAAACATTTCCAGGATGACGATGGGCGAGCGCGACAGGGCCTTGAACACCTTCAACTGCCCGCGCTCAATCCGCTTGGCAATTTCCACTTCGCCTTCGCGCGTCAGCAGGGGAACCGTCCCCATCTCGCGCAGGTACATGCGAACGGGATCGTTCGTCTTGTCCAGCGCCCCCGGCGTCAGGTCCAGTTCCACATCTTCGGAGGGCTCTTCCTCCCCCTTGTCAGAGCTCGCGTCCTCGGACTTCGCCTTGGGTGACTCCAGGACCTCGATGCCCGCATGGTCAAACATCGAAAGCAGGTCATCCAGGTCTTCAGCGGAGTGCACATCGGAAGGAAGAAGGTCGTTCACCTCGTCGTAAAGCAGGTACCCCTTTTCCTTACCGAGCGTCATCAGCTTGCCAACCTGATCGTACTTGTCGTCAAATGCCAAAGCTTCGGCCTCCGCTTAGAAGCAATTTCTGGTTTGAGTCACTCATTTTCCTGAACGGAAAACCTGCAGTAACCGAGCACTTTTGCAATCTCGTCCACCCCTGAAACACAGTCGCGAAACCAGCCTTTCGGCGGGGAATCCCGCCGCTAATTAGAAGTAATACTATACTATTTCATGGAAGATTTGTTCTCGATTCCTAAGTTTTCCCTCACCCGCGCTAATTCCTTCATCAAAAGTACCTTGCTCTCGTTCAGAGCCGCAAGCCGCGCCCAATCCTGCACCTTGCCCGCGGCATCAATAACAGGGTTCAGGGCGCTCAGTTCACGCTCAATTTTTCTCCGCCGCAACGCATTGGAAAATCTTGCCGCATCCTCCTGGCTGGGGACTTCGTCGGAGGCCAGCAGGCTCTCGTGGAGCAGGTGCTGATTTTCAGCGCTCAGGCTCTCCCCCAGAGTATGGACGTCCACCGGCTTGCCGGCGTTTCGCGCTTCCAGCAGCTTGAGGAAAACATCTTCGGCAACCAGGCCTTTCAAAACTCCCTCCGACACCAGCCCCGGAAGAAGTTCATCCAGCACTTCCGGACTCTCCAGAAAAGCTCGCAGCAGCTTCCTTTCCGCATCCGAGGCCTTGAACTGGCGGGGCCGGCTCACCACGTCGGTCCGTCGCTCCACGGCGGCCCGTCTCAGTTCCTCGCGCAGCAGCCGGTCGTCCAGCAGGGCGCGCGCGGCCAGCCGGTCTGTCATCTCCCTGCGCATGAGCGGGTTCGGCATGCGGGCCAGATAAGGAAGCACCGCGTTGGCCACGGCAAGTTTGCCCTGCGGGCTGCCCAGTCCGTGCTCGGCGATGGCGCGGTCGGTGACATAATCGATATACCCCGGCACCGCCGCCAGCAGCCGCCGGTACTCAGCCTCTCCCTGTTTCCGGATAAACGAGTCCGGATCCAGGCCGCCCGGAAGCGCCAGCACCTTCACTTCAAAACCCGCCTCGAGCAAAGCGTTCAACGACCTCTCCGTAGCCGCTATCCCCGCGGAGTCAGGATCGTAATTCACCACCACGCGGCGCGAATAGCGCGTCAGCAGGCGGATCTGGGCGTCGGTAAAACTGGTGCCGCAGCTGGCAATCACGTTTTCGATTCCCGCAGAGTCCACCGCGATGCAGTCCATGTAGCCTTCCACCAGAATGGCGTAATCCTGCTTGCGGATCGCCTTCCCGGCGCTGTCCAGGTGGTAAAGAACCCGGCTCTTTGTATAGATCGGCGTTTCGGGAGAATTCAGGTACTTCGGCTGCTCGTCGCCCAGCGCGCGGCCGCCAAAAGCGATCACCTTCCCGCTTTCGTTGGCGATGGGAAAAATAATCCGGCCCCGAAAGCGGTCAAAGCGCCGGTTCCCCCCCGCATCGCTCAGGACGAGTCCTGTCTTTTCCACGATCCCGTCATCGAACCCCAGAGAACTCAGGTGTCGCGTCAGCCCGCGGCCTTCGCGCGGAGCGTAACCCAGAAGAAACCGGCCGACCACCTCGTCCTGCAGTCCGCGGTCCAGAAGATAGGCGCGGGCCGCGCGACCTTCACCGGTGCCGGTCAGTTGACCGGCATAAAACTTGGCCGCAGCCTCATGGATCTTGTAAAGGGCCGCTCGCTCATGCGACTTGGTATCACTCCCCCTGGAGCCGCTCTGGACCAGGGTGATGCCCACTTTATCCGCCAGACGCTCCAGAGCTTCAGGGAACGTCAGGTTGTCCACCAGCATGATAAATTTGAAGACGTCGCCGCCGACGCCGCAGCCGAAGCAATGAAAAATCTGTTTGCCGGGATGAACCGCAAAAGACGGGGTCTTCTCCTGATGAAAGGGGCACAGACCCATCATGTTTGCGCCGGCCTTGCGCAGCTGAACGTAATCGCCTACGATTTTGACGATATCGGCAGCTGCGCGAACATCTTCAACCTGATTCATGGTCCTTCTGCGGTCGCCATCGCGGCCCCACGCCCTGCCGGCGTTCTGCGGATGGCGTTCTTTCCTGAGTCTGGCCCAAAACTCAACGCAACAAACCGTGGCCCCGTACCGTCCGGTACAGGGCGTGGAGAGGCGCTCCCCTACGGAACCACCAGCAGCCCCGGAGAAGACTTTTTAAACTCGTCGGATTTAAACTGGCTGCGGAGAAGGTCAAGGTAAGCGCGGCCTTTGGGACGGCCGTTGGTGCGCGTAGCCCCCAGTTGGGCAAGAAAAATAAGTGCGTCCCGGATCTCGCTGTCACGGACCGCGGCAAGCCCCGCATTCTGGCTTTCTGTCTGCTTGTAGTTTTCGATGGCGGCCTTCAAGGCGTCGTAAAGTCCGCGCTGAACGGCATAGTCCGGGGGCTTCTCGTAATAGATACCGCTGGAAAGGGTCTGATAGGCCTCGGCAAGTGACCGGACGCCGGCAATCACATCAGCATCGGTAACCGCCGGATTGTCTCTGGCGTTCAGGCAGATGGCGTAGCCCAGCGCCAGAATCAGCCGCTCGTGCCGGGCCACGAATGAAGATGAAATTTTGGTATCGGCAAAGGGAACGCTCGCCCAGTCCGTTTCCTGCCGGCCGAGATCGTGCTTGCGGCTTTCCACCAGATAGGCGCAGTCGGAAGGACAGTCAATCGACACTTCGCGCTCGGTGCCGCAGCAGACCGTACAAATCGTCTCCACCCTGGCCGGGCAGTAGCGCTTCGCTTTTCGTTTATCACAGATGGGGCAAGCCACGCGATGGTCCCCGTGCGCAAATTGCCGCCCCTCGGGCGACTTCAAAATATTCTAGGCAATTCCCATCGCCGTGGCAAATTCTAGTGCGGCGCGTCGAAAACCATCGCAGTTGTAGCGCCGCCCTTCAGGGCGGCACCCGGCGATTGGTAGTGTCAACCTCCGGTTGCGAGGTCCGCGGTTCTTCTGGCGGCGGCGCAGATG
>JBAUWE010000740.1:0-2392 GCA_049583595.1 Terriglobia bacterium | reverse complement strand
ATCCCCTGGCTCCTCATCGTGTTAGCCAGTTGTTCTGCGCGATACATCGCGTCGTTGCAGATGTGGGTTTGCGTAAGGGATACCGAACTTCCTGCAAGCTGTGAAGGAAAAGAATTGGCCCCACAGCTGGTCTGGGAACCATTACCGGGACTCAGGAAAGAGATTCCGCTACACCACCCGGCCGCCTGCTCAAGAGGAGCGCAACCGCCATAGTTTAGCAACTTATTCTGTGGACAACTCAGAGTATCCTCATTCGTGTTGGCCCAGCCGTCAGTGAAGAATACGGCTACCTTCACGGCGTTTGCTCCTGGGGATGCCACCCCGTTGATCTGAGACTGCCCATCCAGCAGTCCACCTTGTGCAAAAGTCGCGCCCCCGAAGCTCATTGCGTTCACGGAATTGGTAATCGCATAGTTGAAATTCTTGGTCATGGGGACATTGACTGTTGAGGTCGAAGAAAAACTCACTTCTGACAGCTGATCGGTATTTTCGAGAAAATAGCCAAGAAAATCCTGCACTGCGGGGCCCAAAGCCTGTGCCCCGCCATTATTGTTCATGGATCCGGATCGATCTAACACCAGCGACAGGATAATAGGCGGGCGTGTGGCCTGAGAGACAGAAGATATGTCCAGAGTCTTATAGGCCGGCAGAAGTTTAATGAAGAAGGTCTTCATCGCTACCTGGGGAGTGACGGTCACAGTGGGATCGCCGGTGGAGTCCGTGGAAAAGCTGATAGCCACCGTGGGAGGCGCAACGAAAAGCGTTGAGGTGGTATTGAAGTTCATGTCGAACTCGCTATTCGCCATGGCCTGCGCCTCAGCCTGCCCCCGGCCGAGGTTCCGCATCCCCGCCAGCGCCGCCGCATCGGCGGCCTTGGAAAGTTCAGCCTTTGTGTAATAGGCAAAACCGAAGTCAATCCCGAACCCCACGAACAGGATTAAGAGGGGGAGCAGGAACGCAAACAACAGCAACACTTGCCCGCGGTCATCACCGGCGAGCTTGAGCTTTCGATCGAGATCCACTTGAGCCTCCTCAAAAATATGCCACCTCGTATAACCTGGAAGAGGTGGCCAGCTTCAATAAATTCCCGAGGGGAGTGATCGTCTGGAAAGAGTAAAACACCTCTGTCACATAGATCGTCTGACCTTTTTGAAGCACGGGATTTGCCGCCGTGGGGACGTTGGCTGACTGGCCTACTCCGTTCCCTATCGCGCTGGTGGCCGCGATGCCGCCCGTCGATTCCGCCTGCCCCGTAACTTGAGGAATGCCGTTGGCGCCCTCGGCGACAGAAGTCAGGATGATCTTTCCCTGGGTGCCTACATCCAATGAACTACCCTGGGTAACAAGTGCCGTAACCGTGTCCTGCAGGTCCGTTCCGCGGGATGCAAGGTTCGAACCCTGCCGGGTTAGCCCGGTCATCACCTGTTTTTCGTGAAGAATACGCGACACGTCGACGAGCCCACAAACCATGGTCAGTAGCACAAAAATACAAAGTGTGAACTCCAACAGAGCTTGTCCACGCTCGCTCTCCTGGCGTCTTGCCAGGGTCTGCCCGCCGAAAAGTCGCACCTTCATGTTTTCACCCTCATCTATTTCGTTGCACTCGCTGGAAAGGGCTCATTCTTAATCGTTACACTGGTCGTAAAAACGTATCGGCCCTGGGGGAACAGTGCCGCAATCATCGGAGTCAGCAAAGGCACGTTGGCGGTCACCGCAAGGGTCATCATGTCTCCCGGACCACCGGCGCTGTCTTTGCCGCCCTTCAGGCTCGAAATCTGAATGTTCGTGATGTCCGCGCCCAATGAGCTTTGCTGCAGGGTGGAAATGATCGAATCCACTCTCGACAGGTTGTTGCCGGGATTGTTTGGATCCGGCAGGTGATTCCCCGTCGAGGCAAATCGGGCAGCTTCCTGAACGGCATTTTGAATGTTCATTTTGACGAAGAACAAGTGGCCGAAATCGAAAACCCCAAAGATCAGAAACATAAAGACCACAATGACCAAAGCAAATTCAAGAAGGGTCTGCCCCTCCGCCGGCCGAGGCCTGCACAGCAAATGCCTTAGGCGATGGACCCCAGTAACCGCTTCTTCACCTCTGCCGTCTGCCTTGCCGCAGCACTCGGCTGGAATGATCGGGGCATGGCCGGCAAGCTGCTGACTCAGCGGGGCTACCGCCATCCGACGTGTGTTATTCCTGTCCACTTTGGCTTCCCTCCCAGGAAGTAATTCCGTATGTGCTATCAAACTAGTTGGAATGAGGATGAGTTGCAATTCGGTGATCCCCCCATTCTCCACCGGAAAAGACCTGTGTTCCTGGAGACTATTGCTTCTATCGTTATCCGTCGGCATACGCGTGATGCTAACTTAAGTGATGTCAAATCATAGTCGTATAC
>JBAUWE010000739.1:0-9400 GCA_049583595.1 Terriglobia bacterium | reverse complement strand
GCGTACATCACATACGCGTGGTGGAAGCAGTCAGCAACCATTCCGCAATGTTTTCGACCCCATTGCCCCACGACTCAAAAGTGTGAAGGGCAGACGGCGCCGCTCACACAACGGTTCCCACCAGTGCCCCGATGCCGGCGGTCAGCGCCATGGCCATGGCGCCCCAAAACGTAACGCGTATGGCGCCCATCGTCACTCCCGCCCCGCCGGCGCGTGCGGCCAACCCGCCGAGAAGTGCCAGGAACACCAGTGAAGTTCCGGAGACCAGTGGGATCAAACCCGCCGCCGGGGCCATGGCAGTGACGATGAGAGACATCGCTGCTCCAACCGCGAAGCTGCCCGCCGATACCAACGCCGCCTGAATCGGACGCGCACGGAAAGTCTCCGAGATGCCGAGTTCGTCGCGGGCATGTGCGCCTAACGCATCGTGGCGCATCAGTTGCTCCGCCACCTGCTTCGCCAGCGAAGGTTCAAGGCCGCGGGCAATGTAGATTGCGCTCAGTTCCTTCTGCTCGCCCTGGTCGTCATCCCTGAGTTCAGTACGTTCAAGTTGCAGTTCAGCTTCCTCGGTGTCTCGCTGCGAGTGGACAGACACGTACTCCCCTGCAGCCATGGACATGGCTCCCGCCACCAGGCCGGCAATCCCTGCAATCAGGATATTGCTGTGAGATCCATGGGCGGCAGCAACTCCGAGCACCAGACTGGAGGTCGAAACAATGCCGTCGTTTGCGCCTAGCACCGCTGCGCGAAGCCAGCCGATCCGTCCCGTGTGGTGAAGTTCTGTACTGACCTGCGACCGCATACAACCTCCTTGACCCGGGACTGACCCGCCCGGTTTTTGGTACCAACTGAAGTGAGAGAGTTTACATCACATGAGCGGACCGGGTTTTTTGTACCACCTCTAGGGTGAGTTTTCGCGGCTGGCGCAGACGCTCACTCTGTAGTGTCTGCGGTCCCGCGGTGCGGGACGTTTCCGCTTGCTTTCATGGCACCCGAACCATGGCGCCGATTGTAGCATCCTGCAAAGAATAAAATCTCCAGGCTTGACCACTGCCGTTCGCCATAACGGCTTCCCGGTTGTGGCGCCGCAGCATTTTAACCCCGCTCAACTTCGCTGCTCGCAGACATCAGAAGTCGACGTCTGCGCCGCCCGCCAAAGGCCGCAGAGTTGAAGAACCACTCTGCGCCACCCGCTCTGCCGGGTTTACGCTGCCGGATACTTCCACGGCGCGCGATACTCGCGGCGCAGCAGCGTGTTGGCCTGCGGGTCGCCCACGATTTCTTCTTTTTCGCCGTCCCACTCAATGCTGCGGCCATGCTTGAGCGAGAGCATGCCCAAAAGGGCCATATTCGTAGCACGCTGCCCGATCTCAATATCGCGGACCGGGCGGCGACGGGCGCGAATGCTTTCAATAAAGTCGGCCCAAAGCAGAGCGATATTCTGGTCGTCGGGCTCATCGAGATGTTGGGCAAAGTGGACCGACGGCGTGTTTTGGGGATCGGGATAGAAGGTGCAGCCATCGGTCCAGCCCATGTGGAATGTGCCACGGTCGCCGTAGAAGTAAGCGCCGACGTTAGCTTTTTCCGCGCGGTTGCCGGCATAGAGCCGGTGCTCCCAGTAGGCGGTGAAGGTTTCAAATTCGAAGGCGATCACTTGCGTGTCCGGCGCGTCCCCGGAGTCGCGGTGGATCCAGCGGCCACCGGTCGAGTAAACTTTGCGCGGGTATTTCTCTTCCGTCCACCAGAGGATCTGATCCATCCAATGCACGCCCCAGTCAGCGGCCGTGCCGTTGGCATATTCGAGGAACTGGCGCCAGCCCCTGGGATGGATGGCGCGATTGAAGGGGCGGTACGGAGCCGGCCCGCACCACATATTCCAATCGAGGCCGGGCGGCGGATCGGAATCCGGCGTCTTGTGGCCGGGTCCTCCGGGGTAATCCACGAAGGTACGCACGCAGCCGATCCTGCCGGCTTTTCCGGCCTTCAGGAATTTCATTCCCTCGACGTGGTCGGGTGACATTCGCCGCCACAAGTCGACCTCCATCACGCGATCGGATTCACGCGCCGCTTTCACCATGGCCCTGCCTTCCAGCACGGTATGGCTGATGGGTTTTTCCACGTAGACGTGCGCACCCGCTTTGACCGCGGCTATGGCATTGAGAGCATGCCAGTGGTCGGGAGTCGCGATGATGGCGATGTCCGGCTTTTCCTGCCGGAGCAACTCGCGATAGTCCTTGTATTTCTTCGGCTGGTCGCCGGAGAGCTTCGTCACGTTCTCGGCGGCGGAGTTCAACTGGTTGTCGTCCACGTCGCACATGGCGACCATTTTGACCTGGCCGGACTTCATCGCCACGTGGCAGATGTTCATTCCCCACCACCCGCTTCCAATAAGAGCGGTACGAAACTTCTGCGGGGTTTGCCCCAGAAGGGCTGGGAAACCCCCTGCGGAGAGCCCTGCCCATGCTCCCGCCGTAGCCGTCGACTTGATAAATCTCCTTCGATCCATCCAACACCTCCACCAGCGAGTGGCTGTCAGTGCCGTCCCCTTTGAGGTAACAGAAAAGAAGTGAACTCACCCTGCACCTTTCTTCAGGACGCCGCCGAGGATTGACATTCTACCACCTGTGTCACCGGTTCCAGCCTGTTCAGACGCTCGGCGTCGAGCAGGTTGGGCAGGGTCAGGCCGTTACGCGTCAGCCTGGATCGTTTGGAGCCTGGGCGCGAGGATCGCGACCGCAAAGCCATTGAGGAACGGAGGAAAGATTGGAACCAGACCCTCATGGACCGCACGGAAGACTTGCGCGAATGTGTGAAGATGCTGGCCTGCGTGTGGAAGCGTTGCGATTATTCCATGAGCATAAAGGGGCCCTGCCAGAATGCCGCACGGTGGCCGGTTGGGTCAAGGACAGTGACCTCGCAGCGATACTGACCCGGCGCAAGGGTGCCGAGGCCGATTTGGAAATTGATCGGGATGACGCCCAGCCGCGTGCCAGATATCGCGGTCACTGCAATGGGGCCGGTTTGAAGGGCCAGCTTCCCTTCGAGATACTGGCTGACATAGACGAAGTAGGGTTGGGGTTGCTTCGACACCGCTGCGGATGGCTGTGCCGTCCCAGGTGGTGGCGCAGGATCGTTGTCGTAAGCCTGCAAATAGATGTAGAGGTTTTGATCACGATGGAATACGCGTGTCACGGCAGGTATGAGCTTGCTGCCGTTCTGCACCAGCGGATTGGCGGCGTTGTCTTTGGCCAGTTTTTTGCCGCGCACAGCGTTATACAGGGCACCGCCCACATCAACACGCTGGCTACCCAGGATGACGGCACTGATGGCGACGCGCTTCTTGACCACATTGAGGTTGGGAATGACAAAGTAAGTTTCAAAGGTGCCGATGCGGCCGGTTTCATCGTCGCGCGCGAGGAACTTGATCAAATATCTGCCGGGAAACAGGGTGAAGCCGGAGTCGTATTCGACGCGACGGCGGGCGAGCTGCGCGGCGGTCTCGTCAGTGAGCTTGATGTCGACGTGGTCGCGGAGATTGCTCACGGTGACGCCGGTGGCCGCGTCCCTGATCTCGCACAGAAAGTCGATGACCGTGTGGCTGGCGCCGAACCGTTGGGCGAGGACGAGCTCGCGGCCGGGGATATCAACGGTGACGGGAACAAAATACTGCGCCCGGTTTAACTGGAAATAATCGACCTCCATCGAGATGGTGAGCTGGGTGATGGGGTCGCCCAGCATCATGGCGTCTTCGAGCTGGCGTTCCTTATTCGCCTTCGTAAAGTGTTGGAACGTCTTGCCCGCATAGTAACCGCGCCGGTACTCCAGTTTGTGGGCAAGGGGCGAATTGAGGGTGATTTTGATTCGGCGGTAGCGGCCGTTCTGAACTGTGTTGGTGGCGTAGTAACCGATGATGTAGTAATTGCCGATAGCGTGCTGCGCCTGCACGATGCCCTGGGTGAGATTGTTGTTGTCAAAGAGGGCCTTGCCGCCCGTATCGGCGCCGAGCGTATACAGGGTGTCCTGCGACTGCTGGAAGTCACGAGTCACCGCCCGGGCTGCCGCGCCGGAGTACATTCCAGCGTTTCCAGGCGAACCCTGCGTGGCATCGCCGAGCGGCGCTTCCGCGACCAGGCCACGGGCGTCGATGGGCCAGAAGGAAACGCCGGCTCGAAGGGCGGCCTCGATGGTGGCATGGAGTTGGGCCAGATTGTCGAGACCGCTCAGGTGCATACCGCTGGCGAAATAGATGAGTTGTTTTTTCTCCTTGATGTCTCCCAGCATTCTTACCGCTGTCCGGAGAGCGGCCAGCTGGCGGTCGTTGTTGAATAAGTTGAACTCACTATCGTCCTGTCCGAAAGCGACGCCGGTATCGGCGCTGCTGGCGTCATTCACCGATTCCACCGAACCCTGGCCCTGGCCGACAATCATCGTTTCAAGAATGCTGAGCAGCCGAATCCGGTTGGCCGTGAAGTTCTGGAGCACCTGGATGGCGCCGCCGGTGTACCACACAATGGCGGCCAGATCGGAAGCGGACATTCTGGTGCGGATAAACTTCCTGGCGGCGTCGAGGGCGCGCTGCTGATCGGTATAAGGCATGGCCGTCATATCGAAGTAGAGCACCAGAAGCCGATGATCGCTGTACTGGGAGTGGTTCGGGTCCTCCGGAATGATCCGCATGGGCACGAGCCGCTTGTAGAGAGTGATTTCCGCGTCGTTCGGAGGAGTGGCGGGCAGAGACGTGCTTAGGTTCGACAGAATCTGATGCTGGAAGATTCGGACGGTTTGAGGAACGCCATCTTCAGTGACCTTGAAGTCCCCGGCCGTGAGGTCGGGGACAAAGGCGCCTTTATTGTCCTGAACGACGACTGTTTCGACCACGAGTTGGGAGTTGACTTTGAGCTTGAAAACTCCGGCCTGCCCAGGAGTAGCGTTGGTGCCGATCTTCTGCGCAGTGGCGGAGACCGTGCAGGCAAGGACGGCGGCAAGAGCCAGCGAAAGCGATCGTCTTGGGTGCAGTCGCATGATCAAAACTTCAGCCTCGTAGCAATCCGCAGGCTCCGCATAGGGTTGACGGCAACGGGAAGGCCGAAGAGCGGGCTGCTGACGGTGGTGTTCCATGCCGTCCAGGTTGCGTGGTTCAACGTGTTGGTAGCTTCCACACGCACGTTAAGGATCCAGTTCCGGTGGACATGGAAGGAGCGCATGACCGCATTGTCAAGGCTGAACTCGGCCGGACCCGTAATAGAACTGCGCCGCGCTGTACCCCATTGTCCAGGAAGCGGCGCGGCAAAGGCAGCGGAATTCAGATAATATCCGGGCGCGCCGCCATAAATCGGCGCACCGGTAGGATCGGGCCGCACAATATTGCTGACGCCGGTGCCCGGGATGGTCTCGAGGACGATTGGATTTTCCGGCATACCGCTGCCTACGGTAATGTCCGTGGTCATCGTCCAGTTTTTGAGGAGCCTGCCGAGCCCCCCGTTCAGCAGCCTTCTTCCACCAAGTCCCATGCCGGGGGTGTACTCAAACGATGCCTTCAGCAGATGGCGTTGGTCAAAGCTGGACCGACCGCGCTCGGCCTTCAGGTCAAGCCAGTTCTGTGCAATCATGGCGGACGGAGAGGATGTGCTGGAAAACGCGCTCAAGGGCCCCGTAGCTGCCGGTGTTGTGACGTACCCTACGCCACCCAACTGAACGTCGTCATCCATAGCTTTTGCCCATGTGTAGTCCACCGTGGCCGTGAATCCACCCCGCAGCCGGCGGAGAAGCTGCACCTCTCCGGACTCGAGCGTGGAGTTGCCGCCGGAGGTGCGATAAACAAAACCGACGGGGCGCCCTGGGTAGGGATTGGTTTCGCCCGGCGGATACGTATTGGGCAGAAACTCCTGTGCGCCGTGCGTGCCTTTGATTCCGAGATAAGTCACGCTCAGGACCAGCGCGCCGGGAAGATCGGTCTGCACGGAGAGCTTCCAGTCCTGGGCGTAACCCACGTGAAAGTCCGGCGCCATGGCGTAAGTATTGGTGGTCGTTGCGGCGCAGTTGCGGAATCCGAGGGCAAGCGTCAACGGGCATGCAGAGCTGTTCGCGACGCTGATACTGGTGGCGAGCGGCGCCTGCTCCGCCATCCGTTCCGCGCTGGAAAGATAGACTGAAGTGTCATCGTAAATTCCGTAGCCGGCACGGACGACCGTCGAAGAAGCGATGAACGGCCGCCAGGCGATGCCGATCCGCGGCTCCCAGCCGCGATAGTCCGGCCGCACCAGCGAGGCGGGGTATGGGGTCCCGGTAACCGGCCCGCGGGGGTCGCTGGCCAGCACCGGAGCCGCTGCCGTAAAGCCTGGTGCGATATCGAGGTTGACCAGATGGCCGAAGAGTTCAGTCATCGGCGAGCCATACGCCCACCGCAAGCCGGCATTGATGGTGAAATTTGACAGCACGCGGAACTTGTCGTTGAGATAGCCGTCGTACACCGAGCTGCGGAAATATTTACTGGGATCGCCGAAATTCAGGTTGCTGGTGTCCGGGATGCCGAGGAGGAAGTCGGCAAGATCCGAGCCGGTCGTCCCGGGACCTGCGCCAGCGCCGGCGGGAGCTTGTGTCGCAGCGCCGGTAAATGCAAAGGTTCCGCGAGGATTCAGCTGGGTGAACTGGTTAAACTCCAGGCGGCGGAAGTCACCTCCGAAATTCACCGTATGGCGCAGGTGGGTCCATGTCCCTTTGAAGGAAACAGAATCCGTGCGGTTCCGATTGAACTCACTGTTGGCGTCCGCCAGGCCGGCAATGCCACTGGAGAATATGAGACCCGGCGGGCCCCAGTCCTGGGGGGCCTGCGAATTTCCGGTGATGCCTGCATTTCCAGAGATGTTGGTCACGCCGGCGAACTGCGGCCTCACTCTCGTACGCAGACGAGTGAAGTGAAAACCGAAGTCGCCGAGAATGTGATGATTGAACTGGTGAGACCAGTGGATATGCGCGTCGAGACCCAAGACATCCGTAGCGTCTCGGAAGCCGAAGAAGTTCGCGTTGTCCACGCGCGAGCGTTCAAAAGCGAAGCCTCCATCGAGGTCGTCGCGGTGGCCAAGGGATTTGCTGAGGCGTGACTGAAGGGCGTCGATGTGGGTTCTGTTCAACACCTGGGTCTGGTAATTGTACCGCCCATTACCAGGCAGATTGGGCAGCGGATACAGTGCGAGGAGAGCCTTTGCCTGGGGGCTGACCGGGATGGGTCCGGTGAAAGGCCGGCCCGTGGCCGGATCGTAAATGCTCAAAGGCTGGCCAGCGCCATTGAGCAGGCCGAAGAGATCTCCGTTCCGTTCCGCGGCAGTAGGGACCAGACCGGAATCTGCGGCGGCAGTGCTGTCGCGTGTCCACTGGTAGGCCACGTAGAGGTAGGGCCCGTTGTAGAAGAGGTGCGGAATCTCAATCGGACCGCCGAACGTAGCCACGCCTGTCACGCGGCTGTACGAGTCCTTCGGCAAAGTCAGACCCGTCAGCGAATAGGGACGGGCATCGAAGGCTGAATCGCCGACCGTTACACCCAAACTACCGGTATAGAGTCCTCTCGATTTGGGCCGGTGATTGCCAAAGGATGCCGAAAGGGCATACTTCGAGGCAGCCGCGTTGTTCGATGTGCCGTTAACGAGCAGGCCGCCGGAAGAAATTTCGGCGGTTTCGTTGTTCGGTGGCACAGCAGAATTCCTGGATTCCTGGCTGGGCTCCTCTCCAGGCCGCCGAAGCAGCTTCGGCTGAACCCTTGGCTTACCGGCCCGGCTCAGGGCCATCAGGCGCGAGAATGTGAGCATTCTCAGCTCCCAATGGCCCTGCGGAGCATTGGGAGCCACGGTGACATCCGCGTTCAGCGTGGTGAAGCCCTGCTTCGCGATTTTGATTTTCCACGAACCGTTGCCTATGTTGGGGAAGTTGTAAAATCCCTGATCGTCGGTGACGGTGGAGAGGTGTTGCGAGCCCTGCGCCATCACCACGCTGGCTCCCGGCACGGGCACGCCCTGGTAGAACACCTGGCCGTGATAATCCGCCGCCCATGCCGGAATCGATGCGAGCAATAACAGCAGGCTCCCCACCACACACAGCGGGCGAGGTGCGCGCATTCTCTGCCGATCCTTAGTTCGGCGAAGGATGATTGACATGGTCAACGACTAGAACGGGAACAGAAGTCTTCTCGGCTCCAAGCTGCAGGCCCAGTTGCTCCCGGATGGCCGTAAATAAAGGCGGCGGGGCCGCCTTTGCGGAGTCGCTGGGCGGCGGAATCTTAAAGCCCGCCTGGATGAACTGCGATGCATCCGGGGTCCAATGCAGGTTGAAATTCCAACGGCCGGTGAGGCCGGTGCTGTTGACGACCGGCTGATCGAGCACAACAGATTGCATCAGGTTGTCAAAGTCGTCCATCGTGGCGTTCCGGACGCGAAGGGTGGGCATCGGAGGGCCGAAAAAGAGACCCGGCAAACCATCCTGGCTGTTATTTTTCGTCATCTTTGGGCCGTCTTTGGCAACGGTGAGAACGTAGGCGGACATGGTCTTCTGCTCAGTGTGCGTTTTCAATTGGAAGCGATCGCCAAGCAGCACCTTGACCATTTCCTTCAATTGCTGGCTGCTCGGCGCACCGGCCACGTCGGGTTTGGCAGTGATGTCAAACTTGTCTGATTTCATCCAACCTGGGCCATTGATTATCTGCTTGTCCTGCACGTTGTAAGCAAACTTGATCAGGTCATCGAGCGTGAAGCTGACGGTCACCAACTGGTTTCCCCGCCACACAATGTAATTCGCTTTCGTGCCGGGCTTGGTGGGGTTGATGGTGGCGACTTCAATGCCGGGTTTGGCGTCGGCGGCCATCGGTGCGATCTTCGGCGGTGGCGGCGGAATCGTCCACGCCGTTTCCGGAGTGGCGCGCTCAAAGACGAGCGGCAGACTGTGTCCCCCCTGCGTCGAAGTTCCGCTAATCGAGTTTCCATCTGCGGACATCTTGCCTGTGTATTTCAGGTCAATAAAATCGATGGCGTATTGCAGAACGCCGTCCTTGAAGCTGATGGAACTGGGTTCAATGCCCCGGCCAGTTTGGTCGATGCTGTAAAACATCGCGGTCAGCTTGCCTGCCGGAGTGTCCTTAATCTTCAGTACGGTGCGCAGATCGTGATTGGGTACATGGAGCGTTCCCTGCCAAGTGTCCACAATGCCGTGATTCGGCTTTGTCGCCGACTGAGCATGCACAGGCCGAACCATTCCGAAGCTTAAAGGCAAGACGACCGCTACCAGTGCGGCGGTGGCGAGCAGAGCTTTCATGGCCGCGCCGAGCGGGCGCCTGCGATGTTGAGACATGACGCGCACAATGCGCTTCTTAAGGTCTGATCCGGTCACTCCCGACATGCAGCTCAAAGGCGCCTCC
>JBAUWE010000738.1:0-9842 GCA_049583595.1 Terriglobia bacterium | reverse complement strand
TCAGGGAACCCTGTAATTTCCTCATGTCCGCTCCGCAATTGAGACTGTCAACAAACAAAAGCCAGCAATGGCCCCAGCCGGAAGAGCTGTGGACTCCAGGCGACTTCGCCCGACGCCCTCGGGATTGGCCATCAGCGACCCGTTGGATTTTGCCACGGATGCGACGTGAATCCAAGCGGAAGAAGGTTTTGCCAGGAAGAATGTCCCGGAAGTCAGGGCAGGAAACGAGGCAGGTCTGTCAGGGAGTGGTTGATCGCGGACCGGATCATCTGCCGCGCGAAACTTTATGAAGCGGGCGACTATTTGAAATGGATAGTCCTGAAGATCTCGGTATTGGCGGGTTTCAGGGGAACCGAAGACGGCGCCACGCGAATGGAAGCCTCAAACGGAACACTCGCAGGAGGCAGGCAGGCGTGGTCATTGCAGGCCTGATACCTGAACGTCCCGCGCAGCGTGTAGGCTCCAGGTCTGGCATCTGCGCCCACCTTCAGCAGCGACCCCACGCGGATTTGGCCCTCATAAACCGAAATCGGTGAGTCCAGGAAATCGAACTTTACTGATTTGCCGCGAGGATACACGACCTTCTCCACCTTCAAAATGGGGGCCGAGTCAAACGCCACCCGGGTAGGAATCAGATAATCGAGCGAAGGTTTGTGGTCGTTGATGTGGTAGCCGGGTTCAATCCGGGCGAGCACCGCGAGCTTTGCCGCCTGGCCCGGGTGGACTGCATCCGTGGCCAGAACCGCCTTTGCGGAGACAACCTCTGGCGGGCCGCCGGCACAAGCCGCGCCGGCTGTCAGCAAAACCAATAACCAAGCTGCAATCAATCGCATCTCTGAATTTCCCCTGTGTCGACTCCTGCAGAAAATCCGCGCCAGGCGTTCGGTGGGGCGCTCCCATGCGGCCGCCGGGCTGCTCCCAAAGCTAGCCGTGGTGCGACTTCAGGAACTTCTGGTAGGCGTCTCTCGCTGCCTGCAAACTCATCTGGCAGGAAGAATCGACCTGCCTGCATTTCAGCACTGTAAAGCCGCAGCCACAGGGGCACTTCTGCTGTGTCAGCAGCTTCTCAAATTCCTTTAATTCGGCGGGGCTCAGCTTTGAAACGTCGACCCCGGGAACCACCGAATTCACCTCCGCCGGAGTACTGGTCGCGATTTCCTTTGCAGCCGTATACCCTGCCGTTTTGAAATCAGCGACTTTGCGGTCCGGAGGCACAGCCAGCAACTCTTTGATTTCTGTCTCGAAAAAGGATAGGTCCGTCAAGCCCTCGTGCTTGGCGTAAATTCTCCCGTCGCGGCCGATCAGAAAGGTGGTGGGCAAGCCGAAGATTCCGCCGTAAAGCATGCCGAGCTTGTCGGATCCCATGGCGACCGGGTAATTCATGTGAAAGTCACTGTAGAACTTCCGAACGGGCGCCGGACCGTCGTCCATTGAAACCCCGATCACTACCAACCCCTGGCTTCCGTACTTATTCTGGAGCTGCACGAAACCGGGAATCTCAATCCGGCAGGGGCCGCACCACGTGGCCCAGAAATCCAGCAGGACCACTTTGCCTCGGTATGCCTGCAGGTCGACCTTTTCGCCCGAAAGCGAAGTCAGTTGAAACTGCGGCGCCTGCGGAAATTCTCCGCTGGCCTTTGCGGCTTTCGTGGTTGCGGGCGTAATCCAGTATTTGTTCACAAAGAACAGACCCACGACAACCACGATTCCCAGAACGACGCCAACAAGAACTTTGCCCTTCTTCACAACTTTCTCCCTTCCTCCAAAACTCTTTGCAGGGTCAGGGCCCGTTCGCTTTCCACCCTGAACCCGTTTCGGACCGGCAACCCCTCGTTGCCGGGAATGCTAATGAGCCTTGGCCTTCACATTCCCCGCCACCGTTTCCGCCTTCCCGCCGGGGCCGTACCACTGGTACGCTAAAAATGTGGCAAAACCCAGCACCAGAAGCGCAATAAATTGCGAGGTGGAAAGCAAGTGGTTGAACACAAACCCGCGGTCAGGATCGCCTCGCAGGAACTCCAGCGAAAACCGTGCCACGGCATAGAGTACGATATAGAGCAGAAAAATTTCCCCGTCGCGCGATTTGTGTTTGAATCTCCAGACCAGGATCCCAAAAATACAGAGCATCGTAATGGAAGCCACAATCTGCCACGGAAACAGCGGAATCCCCAGGGGCACTCCGGTCATTTGATGACTGAAATCACTGGAAAAAGTGATGGCCCAGAACGAATGGCTCGGAACCCCGTAGTCGCATCCCGCTGAAAAGCATCCCAACCGGCCGATGCTCTGGCCCAGAGCGATGGCCGGGGCGTAAACGTCAAAGACCTTCCAGAACGGCAGCTTATACGTCCGGATATACCAGGCGGCGAAAACCGTTGCGGCAATAAATCCGCCATAAAAGACCCCGCCGGCCTCCAGCGTCGCCATTGAAAATATCTGGCCCGGGTGCTGGGTGTAGAAGCTCCACTCGGTCAGGATCATCAGGATCTTCGCGCCCAGCAGAGCCGTGACGATAATCCATGTGCTGAAGTCAACCAGACGGCCCGTATCCAGCCCCTCGCGCCGTCCCAACCGCACCACAGTGTAAAGAGCTACAAGCAGCGCGGTGGCCAGCAGCACACCATAAGTTGGTAATTGATAAGAACCTATCTTGAAAAGAATCGGATGCAAGCGATTTCCCTACCCCGGCAATATTCCTGCGGCGTTGAGCGGCACCTTGTGGCTTTTATCATGCGCGATGGCGGATGAACAGGCTCAAAGGCCCCATTCGCGCCCACCCTTACAGGGTAAACCGATTGAGAAAAGAAAGATAGCCCGAGATCATCGTCAATTTGTGCGTTGCCATCAGCACTCCGATGAGAATCAGCAAGACACCTGAAGCCACTTCAACTACCTGCATATGCTTTCGAAAGCGGCCGTAAAATTTGATAAACCTGCCCACGCCGAAAGCCGTCAGCAGAAAGGGGATGGCCAGCCCCGCCGAATAGACCGCCAGCAGAAACATGCCCTGGAACACGGTGTCCTTGATGGCAGCCATCGCCAGAATTCCGGTGAGGATGGGACCGATGCAGGGGGTCCACCCAAAGGCGAACGCAAACCCCAACACGAATGAGCCCGCCAGTCCCCGCTTGGGTGTCAGAGCGTTCATTCGGGCTTCGCGATAAAGAAAAGGAATTTTGATCAGTCCCGTCAGGTGCAGGCCAAAGGCAATAATGATGATGCCCGCCACAATATCAAAAACGCCTCGCTGGGAACGTAAAAAGCTGCCCACGGCCGTCGCCGACGCTCCCAGGATGATAAAAACCACCGAAAAGCCGACGACGAATGCAACTGAGTTGCGAAGGATCAGCGCGCTGACCTTGTCGGTGGCCTCTCCCCGCAGTTCTTCCATCGAAAGCCCGGAAAGCATGGAGATGTAGCCCGGAATCAACGGCAGGACGCAGGGCGAAAGAAACGAAACCAGCCCAGCTAAAAACGCAACGGGAATACTCAGATGATGAGTCATGGTGGCTCAAATTCTCTTGAGTTCAGCTATCTCTTGTTTGGATGCGCCAGTTACCGCCCTGATACATTCTTTCTGGCACCCAATCCTGAGGTTACACCAGTAGCGCTGTATCCTTGCTGGACACACCCTGAAAGTGTATCATACCGTCCCTTGTTGTATCCTGTATGGACGGGGAACGGACGTTGCGGCCGTTTTCCTTACTTTTTTTGACTTTGGAGCACATCTCTTGCTGCGCACTATCATCTTTGATTTTGACGGCATCATCGTCGATTCCGAGCCCATCATCATGAAGCTTACACATGAGATGGCAGCCCAGGAAGGTTGGGCCGTTTCCGAGGAAGAATACTACCGGACCTACCTGGCGCTCGACGACCGGGGCATTGTGGAACACCTTTTCACCAGCCATGGCTGCGCTGTGGACCACGCGCGCGTGGAAGAACTGGTCAACTGGAAGTCGCAGGTGTACGGAACCATCATTGAGAACGGGCTGCCCACCCTGCCCGGCGCCGTGGAGTTTGTCCGCCAGGCCGCCGAGTCTTATCCCCTGGCGATTGCCAGCGGCAGCGCCCGAAGCGAAATTGAATATCTTCTCGCGAAGCTCGGGCTGCGGGACCATTTCCGGATCATCGCCAGCGCCGACGACTGCCAGCGATCAAAGCCCGACCCGGAGGTCTACCTGAAGGCCCTCGCCGGCATGAACACCCTTCCCGAGTTTCAGGAAAGCCCCCTGCTGGCATCGGAATGCCTGGCCATCGAAGACGCTCCCGGAGGAATTGACGCCGCCCGCGCCGCCGGAATGCGGTGCATGGGCCTGGCCCACAGCCGGGCCACGGAGCACCTGGAGAACGCCGATTGGGCCTTCAGCGGCTTTCCAGAGGTGGATTTAGGCGCTATCGCCAATCAATTCAACGGTTAACAGGCTGCTGAGGGGGCCATGAGGTGACGGGGAAGCCTTCGTCTCCGTCTGGTTGTTCAGTCGCACTACGGGAGTTGCCCGGCAATATGCCTGAGCGGAGCAGCGCAGACCGCCGAATTCGCGGTCTGCGGCTCTTACAGAATGCCCGCAAAATCCCGCGGACCTCACCCTCGGAGGTCCACGCTATCCCTTCAGAGGAAAGGAGGCGGTGTTTCCTATCCGCCTCCCGGTTTTTCGGGGAAGTCAGGAAATGGACTTGATGTAAATCATCTTCAGGCCGCCCCGGTCGACCACGGTACCCTTCACCGTTACGTCCTGGGCCATCTTTTGGATGAGTTCGTCACGGTAAGGCTGGTGCAGCCCGGCCCCCACGGCCATGTAGGCGTTGCCCTCGGAATCCACAATGCCGATGGGGTTTCCCATCTTGGCGCAGGCTACGGCACAGGCTTTGTGCTTGGGCCCGCGCGCGCTGTGGTCCATATAACACCACAAATCCACAACTTCGCCCTTAATGGTCTTGACTGGTTTCTCCTGCTGCGCGAAGCCGGCCATCCCGATCAAAAGAGTTGCCACGAGTCCCACAAGCACCCTGGTGGAGATATGCCCTTTCATCTTTCCTCCTCGCATCTTAAGTTGGAGACACTTCAACCCGCCGTTTTTCAAAATGGGGGTCAATACTGTCATGATAAAACATCCACCCGCACGAAAACCACGGAACTGAGGCGGGAATTCCGGGCCCTTTTGCCGGACTGGCGCGACGGCTCTTTCGCAAAATTGCCCCACCGGGCTGTTGAAAAACCGAATCGTCATGCTGAGCGCAGCAAAACATCTGCTGTTTCTTACCGAAAAATGAATTAAGCAGATCCTTCGCTCCGCCCCGTTCCACACAGAATAGGGCTGCGCTCAGGATGACGTGGCCCAGGGAATTTTTCAACAACCTGCTAAGGATTCACCGCGTAAATGCGCATTTCGGCGGCAAGGTCGCCACGGCGCGGCACGGCCAGGTAGAAACGGTCGAGTTGCGGAACAAAAAGCGAAGTTCGGGCGCCGGGCGCCGTGGGAATCGATGTTCTCAGCCGGTAATGGTCGGCGTCCAACTGGTCCACCACGCTGATCGAGCCCTGCCCGCCGGAAACGTAGAGCCGACGCCGCGCTTCATCGTAGTAAACGTCGTCGGCATCGCCCGCCACGGCCAGGTGCGCCACCACCTTGCCCGAACGCGAATCGAGCACCACCAGTTCGGCGGGTCTGCGGCAAACCACAAAGAGCCGGTGCTGCGTGCGGTCAAACGCCATGGGGAAATTGTCACGATACTTTTCCACGGGCCAGCGCTCGACGACGGACCTTCGGTCCCATTCCGCCACGGCAATTTCCCTTGCCTCGGGAACATTCACATAAATCCTGGCGCCGCCGTTTTCCACCTCAAAAGCCTCAGCATGCCCGCGCAACTTGATGGTCCCCAGTTCCCTGCCCGTCATGGCGTCGAGGACACCGATTCCACCTCCTCCGCTGCCGTAACCGACAAAGATCAGCTTTTTGGCCGGGTCATAACGAATGTCGTCAGCGTCGGAGGCAAGTTGGACGGTTGAAAGCTGCCTGTAACTGCTGCCATCCAGAACCCGAACCACGCCGTCGCCACCGTTGGCAACAAAAATCCTGTTCGACTCCGGCACGTAAAACACGCCCTGGGGTTCGTGCATGCCGGTGATGCTTTGGATGTCTTTGCCCGAGACGAGGCCAAGAACTTCCACCGTATTGTTGCCCAGGGCGGAAACGAACAGCCGGCGGCCCTTCAGGTCAACGCTGAGATGGTCGATGCGGCCCGCCACGCCCGGCATGGGGATGGTCCCCACCAGCTTGAGCGGCGGCCCTTGCGCAGCAAGGTTTGGAAGGAAGGCCAGCCCACAGATGGACGCCATCCATATCCACTTTTTCATGCCGACCTCCCTGAGCAGGTTGCTGAGTAACTCCCTGCGCCACGCCATCCTGAGCCCGTTCGCCCTCAATTTGCGAACGGCCCTGAGACCGCAAAGCGGGAGAAGGGGCTCAGGGTAAACTCCGCGAAGGATCTGCTTTCATTTTCAGTAAGACCCAGCAGATGCTTCTCCCGTTCTGGGGGATCAGCATGACGGGTGGCATTTTTCAGCAATCTGTTGGATGGCAAATACAACCTCCGCGTAAGGTAAACCCCTGCCTTTCCGCGCATCCAGCCCAAATGATATCGCTTCCAGGGTCGTCACGGTGTAATCTTCTGTTTAGAACGCTTCTCCGGGCTGCAGACGGAATGCGCCGATGGGGAAATTCCGGATTGGGGGAGGTGAATGATGTCCATTTCACGTTTAAGGGCGCAGGCGGCGGCGATGCTGATGGCCGCGGTCCTGGCTGGGGCAAGCCTGGGCATGGCCCAGACCGTAACAACTTCCACCGAGGCCGACCAGCAGTCGCTGAATCTTACCGTCTACAACTCGAACGTCGCCCTGGTCCGGGACGTTCGCAACGTGCGGCTGCCGGCCGGCAACTTGGAACTGCGCTTTGCCGACGTGGCCTCCCAGATTAAGCCGGAGACGGTCCGCATCGTTTCTCTCACTGCACCCAAACAGTGGACGGTGCTGGAGCAGGACTACCGGTACGATCTGCTGAGCCCGCAAAAGCTTTTACAGTTTTATGTGGGGAAACAGGTCACGCTGGTCCGGCAGGTGACGGAAAACAATTCCACAAAAGAAGTGCGAATGAATGCCACGCTGCTTTCAGACAACAACGGCCTCATCTGGAAGGTGGGTGACCAGATCATTACCGGCATGCCCGCCGACCATTACGTTTTCCCCTCCCTGCCCCCCAACCTCTACAGCAAGCCCACGCTGCTGTGGTTGCTGGATAACCGCAGCGCGGGCGAAAAGAAGCTTGAGGCCGATTACATCACCAAATCCGTTGACTGGAACGCCGATTACGTCCTCACCCTGCCTTCGGAAGCAATGGTGGCGGACCTGACTTCATGGATTACGGTAAAAAACAGCAGCGGCATCGATTTCCGCAACACTCAACTGCAACTCGTCGCCGGACAGGTGCACCAGGCCATGCAGAACATTATGCCCATGGCAGGGCGCGTGATGATGATGGAGGCGAAAGCTGCCGCCCCGGGAATTTCTCAAGAGGGACTTTCCGAATATCACCTCTACACGATCCAGCGCCCCGTCACCCTGCCCAACAACAGCAGCAAGCAGATTGCCTTTGTGCGGGCCAGCGGCATCAAGGTGCAGAAGACTTATGAGATTAACGGCCAGCAATCCTATTTCTACAGCCCCTACCAGGGCGGACAGCCCACAAAGGAGCCCGTGCAGGCGCACCTGAAATTCAAGAACTCCGAGGCCAATTCGCTGGGAGTGCCGTTGCCGGAAGGCGTCGTGCGCGTTTATCAGGCAGACTCCAAAGGCCGGATGCAGTTTGCCGGCGAGGACCGCATCTCCCACACGCCAAAAGATGAAGAGCTGAATCTCTACATCGGAAACGCCTTTGACGTGACCGCGGAAAGAAAGCAGACCGACTTCCAGCGCCTCGGCAACAACGTCTATGAAACGGCCTTCCAGGTCACCATTCGCAACCACAAAAAAGAGTCCATTACCGTGGACGTCAACGAACCCATCACCGGGACGTGGAGCGTGCAGCAATCGAATTACAAGTATGAGAAAACCTCGGCCTTCTCCCTGAGGTTTCGAGTGCCGGTGGCCGCGGACGGCCAGTCCGTGTTGAATTATCGCGTGCGCGTCCATCGATAGGTTGCTTGTATGGCAGGGACAGAAGAGCTGAAGAGAAAAATACGAGTTGTAAAGGGACGGCCTCTCAAGGTGAATATTCGGGCTGCGCAGATGGAAGATGCCGGCCGCCTGGCCGAACTTTCCGGGCAGTTGGGCTATCCCGGCTCCGCCGGCGACATGCGGCGCCGCCTTCGCCACCTGCTCGCGGACCCCGAACATGCCGTCTGGGTGGGGGAAACCGAAAGTGGGATCATCGCCGGCTGG
Organism: Terriglobia bacterium; assembly: GCA_049583595.1. Lineage (GTDB taxonomy): Bacteria > Acidobacteriota > Terriglobia > UBA7540 > UBA7540 > SCRD01. The sequence goes on along the minus strand of JBAUWE010000738.1, from coordinate 1,405 downwards.
ATTCACGTCTTCGTCAAACGGCTGCTGGAAAACGACCCCGAAATCGAAATCGGTGGCCTGGTGATTGATGAGAATTTCCGCGGCCAGGGAGCGGGCAAGGTCCTGGTGGAACGCGCCGAGGGCTGGGCCAAAGCGCGAGGACTGAAGTCCGTCTACGTGCGCTCAAACGTCGTGCGCAAAGACGCGCACGCCTTTTACCAGAAGCTGGGCTATAGAATCATCAAGACCCAAAGCTCGTTTCGGAAAACATTTTGTTAGTGTTGCATCCCTCGTAACTTTCTAGAACGCGGCGCGGCGCCCGTCATTCCGAGGGCCGGCGCTCTTCCGGCCTGAGGAATCTGCTTCTGCGCCAGAGCAAAAGCAGATTCCTCGCTTCGCTCGGAATGACAACGTATGGCAAACAATTACGCGGGATTCAAGGTTAGAGGATCAGCATGCAGTCGCCGTAACTGTAAAAGCGGTAGCGTTCCTTGATGGCGTGCTGGTAGGCCCGGGTGACCAGCTCGCGGCCGGCAAACGCCGAGACCAGCATCAGCAGGGTGGACTTCGGCAGGTGGAAGTTGGTCAGCAGCCCGCGAACCACCTGGAACCGACATCCCGGCACGATGAACAGGTCGGTCTCCCCGCGGCAGGGAACGATTTTCCCCTCGTTCTGCAGCGCCACCGATTCCAGCGTGCGAACGCTGGTGGTGCCCACCGCAATGACGCGGCGGCCCTCCGCAAGGGCCCTGTTGATGCCGGCGGCCGCCGCCTCGGAAATCTCAAATTGTTCCGACTCCATTTGGTGATCTTCCACGCGCTCGGTCTGGACCGGGCGGAACGTTCCCGGCCCCACGTGCAGCGTGATTTCGACAGTCTCGATTCTTCGTTCCCGCAGGGCGCGGAAGATCCGCTCGGTAAAGTGAAAGCCCGCCGTGGGAGCGGCAACGGCGCCGCGCACCCTGGCGTAAACCGTCTGGTAGGTTTCGCGGTCGGCGGCTTCGTCGGGCCGGCTGACGTAAGGCGGCAGCGGAACGTGTCCCAGGCGGTCAATCGTGCTGGCCACAGTGCCCTCACGCGCCCGCAGCAGCACCCTGCGTATGCCGCGTTCGCCGCGGCCCAGGACTTCCGCTTCAAGCTCTCCCCCGCCGAAAACCAGCACCTCGCCGGTGCGAATCTTTCGCCCCGGATGCACCAGGCCCTGCCACACGTCACCCGATTCGTTCCGCGTCAGCAGCAGTTCAACTTCGGCGGTCAGATGTTCGCGCGCGGCCGGGTTGCCCTTGCCGATGGCCTGCGCCTGCGTGCCGCGCCGCCTTCCCAGCAATCGCGCCGGAAACACCCGGGTATTGTTCACCACCAGCACGTCCCCCGGCGCAAGGATTTCAGGCAGCGCGCGGAATGGGCAATCCGTGAAGGACTGCGC
>JBAUWE010000737.1:0-2139 GCA_049583595.1 Terriglobia bacterium | reverse complement strand
GAGGTTTCCTTCTGTGTCAAAAGCACAACACTCCGGGTGGTCGAGATAATTCGCGAAGACCTCAAAAGATTCCGTGGCAATTTCCGCAATCATGCGCTTCAAAATACCACGGTTCTGTAAACGGCCTCAATAGATCGGCAAGAATGTGTCCAGATGAATGAATATATCCGACAGCAGAAATGCGCTTTCTGTAGATTGTCCTTTGCTATTTGTTATATCTTCTTATTCCGCTATGAGCTTGGGAACGACACGGCCAACGACAGATCAAGAGGCGATGGATGTCAAATGCGTCGCTGTTTACGATGTCTTCGGGCTTTTGGCAGGCTTTGAATAATCGCACTAGTAATCAACAAAGGAGTATCGATCCAAATGCCAACCGTCATTTACGATCCTTCACAAATTCCATTCGACAGGCCGGGTAAGCATCACTACCAGATCTTTTTTAATTTCGACTCAAGCTATGGAGGTTCCCTGGTTCCTCTCACCGTGATTAATGGTTCCCGGACTCCTGCTGGCGGCGAGCTGCCACGCGGCGTTGCTGTCTTCGGTGGCACCCACGGCAATGAATGGGAAGGACAGGTTGCGATTAAACGGCTCTGCGCCGATCTCAAACCGCAGGATTTATGCGGGCGCGTCATCCTGATACCCCAGTTGAGTGAACCCGCGTGCAGGGCTAATACGAGGGTTTCTCCCCTGGACGGGGTCAATATGAACCGTGCGTTTCCTGGCAACCCACGGGGTTCCATTTCCTACCGGATTTCGAATTTTGTCAAAACTCGAATCTTCCCTCAGGTCGGCGTAGTGTTAGACATTCATTCCGGAGGCAGAGAAGGAGGCTTTGCGCTTTGCACGTCCTTCCATGCCATTCCTGACCCTGCGCAGCGAGCCGAAATCGCCCGTGTGGCACAGCTTTTTGACACTCCCTTCGTCCTTGTCTACTCAAATATTTTTGGTACCGGACTGCTCACGGATGAAGCGGAATCTGAGGGTAAAATCACTGTCGGAGGCGAATTCGGGCAGGGGGAGTCAACGGACCCCAAGGGAACTCTCCATGCGTATGAGGGCATCAAAAACGTTCTACGACATTATGGTATGTTGCCGGACGCCGTTGTAAAGATTGATCGTGACCGTCAGAGTCCACCTAGAATCATCGGGGCCGAGAACTTGGAGGACTACATCCCCTGTCCCAGGGACGGCATATGGGAGCCGTTAATCCAGCTTGGGAGCGATGTGCGCAAGAGAGATCTGATTGGACGTCTCCACGATTTTGACGATCACTCCTCTGCCCCCCTGGAAATCTTTGCACACCGTTCTGGTGTACTCGTCACGATGCACCTTGGGGCCGTCTGTGAGAAGGGCTATACACTTTATGTTATCGCACAGGACGCCCATCTGTAGGCCGGCGACACCCAATGCCGGGCAGCTTAATAGTTGAAAATGTCGGATCAGGAAGAGAGCGGGTCCTGCAGAACAAGTTCTCCAAAGCCGGACGGATCGTGAAAGGCACTGAGATGACACCAATCGAAATATGAGTACTTCCCCGTTTCAGGATCTGTTCCGTTCACACAAAAGTCAGCGCCAATTGAAGTCTGGCCGACAACGGCATCAACTCCAATTTCTTCCCAGGGAACCGCCACTTCAATCAGGTAATGATAATCGTCAAAGATCTTGACGGCGTGCCGGGCAGATCCCGTCCATGTGCAATCAGGCTCCCCTGAAGCCGTACCCCTGTCCTCATACACAGCGTTCAAAATATTGATGTGATAACAGAAGTCATCCGGCAGGTATTCTTTGGTGCCGTGCCGCTGAGCATCAATCAGGAATTCTACACCATCATCCCACCAGAGTTTATCTCCGTGATGTTCACGAACTCTCGCCTGAAGCCTGGAGGAATAGACATCGAACGCCAAATACAAGTGTGCGGCATCCCACATCGCATATACAGTTGCATGACGAGGATGCCCCGCATGCGCCCTTCCGGAAAAGGTCACTGGGACAGCCTTCCTCCAATTTCCCAGATTTCCATCAAGCGGAATTGGAACTGTTGCGCATGTAGCATGAATCATTGGCCGGCCCAAATAGTTACCTCGGTTTGGCATCAGGCGCCAGGAATTGCAGGAGCCCGAGGTCGGGAACGTC
>JBAUWE010000736.1:0-12043 GCA_049583595.1 Terriglobia bacterium | reverse complement strand
CGGCATGGCCATCCTGGCCATGTTGATCCACGGGCGGGACGCCCGGGCCACGATCGCGTGTGGCCGTGGTCAAGCTGGCGATTCTACTTTCTGAATGATGCTTCGCTGTTGGCAGTGGACCCGGCCCTGTGATCGCATACATGCAAGAATACGGCGCGTATGCGCCACCCGCGTGGAAGAAGTGTGGCTGCGCTCGCATCCCCCCAGCTTCGGGTAAGGGGGCCTGCTCGTTCCGCCACTCAAAACAAAGCACCAAGATTTTGCCCTTGACACCGCCGCCCCCTTCATAGATGCGCCAGCCGGCGATTTGCCTCAGAAGAACCACGGACCTCAAAAGCGGAGGTTTGCGCTACCGGTACCAGCTCGAAGACGTAGTGTGTTACTTTTGTGGCCGGCAACTGGCGCTGCTGCCGAGCGGGCGGCAGCCGCCGAAGGAGGAACCTGGCGACTGGAGAGGAGGAGTTTTATATGGGTCCAACGATCTCACGCAGAAAATTGATGCAGGCAATGGGTGCGGCGGCGCTTGCGCCTTCAGGGATTGCGGCGGGAATGCTGCCGGGCACTGACAACGAGACCCCGTCGGTGGCGGGCTGGTGTCCTGAGGGTCCCGACACGCCGAAGCTGAGCCTGGGGATCGGCCAGAACGCCGACGCGACCGCGATGCGCCGGTACAGGGAAATTGGTATCGAACACGTCCTCATGGGCGGGCCGCGGATTCCCTGGCAGGAGAGCCAGATCGGGTCCATCCTGGCCCGGTTCAGGCGGGGAGGCCTGACGGTCGGCAACATGATGATTGGGGGCTTCTCCAAAACCATCTACGGAAGGCCGGGGCGGGATGAGGAAATCGAGAACGTTCAGAAATCCATCCGAGCGGCCGGACGGGCCGGGCTGCCCGTTATCGAATACAACTTTTATGCGCATCGCCTGGTGGAGGGTTATTACCGGAAAACCGGGAGAGGTGGCGCGGGGCTGACGGCGTTTGATTATGACCGGGTGAAGGATCTGCCTCCGCTGCCGGCTGAAGGCGCCCACACCCTTTCAGAAATGTGGAAAAACATCACCTACTTCCTGAAGGCCGTCATCCCGGTGGCTGAGGAATCGAATGTGCGGCTGGCGTTGCATCCCAACGACCCTCCGGCGCCGCTGAGCCGGGGATCACAGCAGATCATGGGATCCCTTGAGGGATGGAAGCATCTGATCGAGATCGTCCCCAGCAAGTCAAACGGGATCACCTTTGATTGTGGAGTGACGCGGGAAATGGGGCAGGACCCGGTGGAAGTCTGCCGCTACTTTGGCAGCCGGGACCGCATCAACCACGTGCACTTTCGGAACGTTCGCGTTCAAACACCGCACGAGAAGTATTCCGAGGTGTTCCCGGACAACGGACAGAACAACATGTTCGCCGTGATGAAGGAGTTGGTACGACAGCAGTACCCCCGACTGATTTTCCCGGAGCATCCCCGGCAGTTGGATGTCGATCGAGAATTAAAGGCACGGGCCCCGTACTACCCCGGCGGTGGCGGGTACGTTGGCTATGTTTACAACGTGGCTTACGCCAGGGCCATGCTGCAGGCTTCTTTGGTGTCCTCCTGAGGTGGCAAGCCGCGATTGGCAGAGGATCATCAGGCCTGAAGAGTCTACGGTGAGGAAATCGCTGACCGCGGCTGCCGCTTTTTACCGAGGCAGCATGGGGAAAACCCCGGACCCCAAAATTCGGATTTCCCCTGGCTTCACTTGACCGATGACGCTATAATGTGACCGTCTGCGAAAGTCTCCAGATGAATAACGAGCGTGCAATGAACACGCCCAGGTAATCAATGACCGTGGCTAGTGGTTTTACACAGCCGTGAAACCGGCTGTGGGACTCAAACCTTGGGGGGGGAGAGAAATGTCACCGGGCATCGCCGTAGCAGTTGTTCCAGAAGAGTGTTACTGCAAGCCAAACGGGGTCCAGTTCAGGAAGCGCTTTGGCAAGCGGGAAGACGCCATCGAGTACGCCGAGGCCAACGGTTGCAGGGTGGTGATAGCCTGTGAATCCGGAGGCCGTTATGATGTGCTGTATGATCCCTGCTCGATTCCAGGGCTCACCATCAGTTTTGAGCTTGTGGTGGACAGAGGCGAAATGGTAGCCATGCCCCGCCTGAGGCCGCCTCACGATGAATCGCCTGAGCTGCACAAAGCATCCGCATCTCAGCCTTCCTTGAAAATAGCCTGGAATTCCTTGCAGAGTTGGCTCTTTGCCTGATTTCCGGAATTGTCTTTTTGCGGGGGAAGAAAAGAACCCGCGGCTCAAGAGCGGAGCTTCGCGCCACCACTCCCGCTTCGCGCGGACACAGGCGCTAACCGCTTCTGCGCACTTTGATTTCGTCGTGAACGATGATCGACATCACGACGAGAACCCACACGGGGAACACTGCCACTCCGGGAATCGCTTCGGCCACCAGTCCCGGCAAAAGCGCCCACTTTCGGCCAAGAATCAGGAACAGAGCTCCTGCGGTTGCCAGGTCAAGTAACCACTGAACCGGCAAAGCAATCTCAGCCCAGATTGACAGAAAATCCGAGACAGCAGCGACTGCAAAAGCCATGGCAGATCTCGACCGGGAGAGACGCCTGGCTGGCCCAAGCTGCTGTTTCGTGCTGACGAGGACAGGTTGATTTTGGTTTTCCATCGGCTCTCCTATAGACCTGCGGGCGGCGCATAGGTTCCGCAGCCTGATGGGTCTGCAACACTTTGATGCTAGCAGATAACCTTGGCTTGCCCGGAATTGGATTTTCGCCCCCCTGGCGGAGCGCCAGAATGCAGAGTGCGGGCGGCTGGTGTTTGAAAGGTGTGTGGTCTTATCGCAGAGAGGGTGGCTGCGGCCGAAGAATCAGCAGATGGAGAGTCGCAAAAATCCAGCTGACATAACTTCCGGCAGATGCGCAGCAGGGCCGTTCGGGACGCAGGTTATGATTTTCCACACAGGGGACGCCACACCATACAGGCTGCGCGGGGAAAGGACGCGGAGTTGGAAGCCAAGCCGGTGCTGACCGCTCAAAGTGGAGTGGAAGCGAGCCAGTTGGAAAGGCAGCGTTGAATAAAGCCCCCGGCCCAGAACTCCAGGCGAGCGTTTTTCAGGCAGACATACAAGCTGCGACCGTTCTCTTTGCAATGATAGACGGTCCATGAAGACTCGAGATTCCAATTCTGGAGCTTGCGGCACAGCAACTCGTTCCCGTAGGGGTCCAGATTGATGGAGGAAAGGACTTGAAGCGCGGGCGCTGGCGCCTCTTCGGCGGAGCTCCGGGTGTGATCGGGCCGGTTGTTGCCCATGATCATGCAGGATGCCTCCGCGCCGGTGAGGGAGTGGATCTCAGCCAGCCTTGATAAATTGAGCGCTTCGTCTGCCCGCCCGGGGAGAAGGATGTTCCGCGCTTTGTCTGCGGCTGCGGCGGACGGCCACACCTCCGTGATGTCGGACTCCAGGGCCTCGATGAGCTTTCGCAGGGTGTCCATGGTGAGGCAGCGGATTCCGGCCTCAAAATCCTCAAGCGTATCGGGGGCCATCTGCGCGGCCTCCTCCAGATCGTGTTTTGTCCACCCCTTTGAAAGTCGAAGCCGATGAATTTGCTTCCTGATGTGCGAATTGGTCAAGCCGTCAGACGTCCCAAAAAGGTCTGGTGTCTGATACGGCATGTGCGATGTCGCCACGGTTCACCCCCCCGAAACCTTTCCTCGGTCGCTTTTCGAAAAATCGTTATGACAAGTGTGGCCCCATCACGCCTTCAGGTCAATCCATGAAGTATCCTCAAACGGGGGCGGTAAAAACCTGAAAGAAGGGTTAAAAACACCTTACGCCATAGGCATCAGGTAAAGGTTATAGATAAGATCCGTGGACTTCCGTAGGAGATTTCTCAGGAGATATGCAGGGGTGGCCTCGGTGACACGTCCCGGAAGTCTGCGCCGTGAGTCGAGCATATTGACAAGTACGTTGGAGCGCACTCACTGAATGGTGCGTTGCAACCTTTCTTTATGTAAGATAGGTGCCATAAGAAGGTCGGCAGAAGCTTCAATCGTCAACAAAGGAGGACCGGGGATGCGAGGGAAAAAGATAACGCGCCGCACCTTCCTGGGAGCGACGGCGGTAGCCGGATGCGGAGGGTTTTCATTCCCTGCCAAAGCAGGCGCCGAAGCGGATTTGGCAGACACCGCCCGCGCGGATGAATGGAAAAGCTCTTCAAATCAACCGCCACGGAAGGTGATTGTTGGCACGGTGATGCAACCCTTCTGGGTAAAGTATCCCGGCTTGGAACAGCGTCTGCGCGAGTTGACGGAACTGATTGACCGAATGCAGTCTCAGGCGCAGAAGCGGTACGGCCGGGGCCTCGATCTCGGCATCCTGCCGGAGATGGCGGTGACAGGAGAAGTGCGGCCCGGCCGCGACGCCCTGGGCTCGTCGTTCCCGCTGGAGGGGCCGGTCCAGGAAGCATTTTCGCGCAAGGCCAGACAGTTCCATTGCTACATCGTGGCCCCGCTGTTCCTGCTGGAAGACAAGGCGGCCGGGCTCTGCTCAAACGCGGCGGTGCTGTTTGGGCGCCAGGGCGAGGTGGCGGGCATTTATCGCAAAGTGCACCTGGTTGTAGACCAGCGCACAGGCTCGACGGAAGGCGGTGCGACGCCAGGCAAAACTGAGCCGGTCTTCGAGTGCGATTTTGGAAAGTTGGGCATCCAGATCTGCTACGACATGGAATTCAATTCGGGCTGGAGGGAACTGGCGCGCCAGGGCGCCGAGCTTGTGGCCTGGCCCTCGCAATCGCCGCAAAGGTCGCGGCCTGTCGCTCGCGCGCTGGAGGGACACTATTACATTGTTTCCAGCACCTGGCGAAACAACGCCTCTCTTTTCGAGCCCACGGGCAAGATCGCCGCACAGGTCGTGGAGCGGCCTGACATGCACAAGAGCTCCGGCGGGCTGCTGGCGAACAATGTGCTTGCGCAGGAGATCGACCTCAGTTACGCCATCCTTCCCTGGAGCGCGAAACTTGAGAATGGGAAACTGTTCGCCAGGACATACGGAGATAAAGCGGGCTTCCACTATTACGAAGACAATGACTGCGGAATTTTCTGGTCCAATGATCCGCAGATGACGATTGGCCAGATGCTCCGGAGGTTGGGGCTCCGGGAACAGAAGGACGAACTGCGCGCCGCGCGCGAGCGCTATCACGAACTAGGCGTCCCTGGTTACTAAGAACGTACCAACGGCCGCACTGGTGAATACCCGGACGTCCGCGGTTGCTGTTAACGATCGAGATGTTTGAACCGCTCGATGAGTGATCTGTGCCATCCGGAATATCGCGTCGCGATCTGTTGAGAGGAATACCGCTATTGCTGGTTTCCAAATTGCCGCAGGCAGAAGATGTGCGTGCTGCATCGGGCCGCTTGCAGGCAGTGGAAGCCAGGGTGGGCGGCCGACTGGGCGTTGTTGTCCTGGATACCGGAAATGGCCAATGCTTTACGTTCAGCAGGTTCCGACCTTCGATTGCCTTGGACCCGAGTGTGAGGGACGCACCCTGTTGTTTGCAAAGTGGACGAACTCCGCCTGTCGAGCTGAACCGACAGAACCTATCGCTTCGCGAGGCGCCGGGTACTACAATTGTTGCATCGACCACCCGCGGCAGGAAACCATGCCGTGGCCAACTCTCAAAAGTTGATAAGGAGGGAACGATGGGAAAGATCAGCAATACCTGGGAGCTGGTGAAGCAGAGTTTTGCGGTTCTGCGCAAAGACGAGGAGCTGATGCTGCTGCCAGTGCTCTCGGCGATTTCCTGCCTTGCCGTCACGGCCTCGCTGCTGGCAGGGAGCGGTTTTTTCTATTACCCCGAAATCAAGGCGGCCATTGCCCAGCATGGAGGCTGGCATCCCAGCAACAATCTGCTGATCGGCGCCATGTTCGTGTTTTATCTGGCCAACTATTTCGTCATCATCTTTTTCAACACGGCGCTGGTGAGCGCGGCCTCCATTCGGCTGGAAGGGGGCGATCCCACCGTGCGCGACGGCCTGCGCGCCGCCTGGAACCGCCTGGGCGTCATCTTCCAGTGGGCGCTGGTGGCGGCCACGGTGGGCATGATCCTGCGGATGATCGAAGAGCGCAGCAGCCTGATCGGGCGGCTGGTGGCGGGCCTGCTGGGCCTGGCCTGGACGCTCGCCACGTTTTTCGTCATCCCCATCCTGGCCTTTGAAAACGCCGGACCTATTGAGGCGCTACATCGCTCGGCGGAACTGTTCCGCAAAAACTGGGGCGAGCAGGTCGTGGGCACCTTCAGTTTTGGATTGATCTTCACCCTGTTGGCGCTGCCGGGAATCGCGCTGCCCTTCCTGGGCGGGGCCATTGCCGGAGGCACCGGAGTCACGCTCGGCGCCTGCACCATGGTCATCTACTTTATCTTTCTCGCCATCGTCAGCGCATCGACGCACGGCATCTTCCTCGCCGCGCTCTACCGCTACGCCACCAAGGGCGAAATGTCCCCCGGCTTCACCCCCAGCAGCCTCACCACTGCCTGGCAGCCCAAGTCACGATTTTAGGACTAAGGTCCGGGACGTATGGACCAACTGAACGCAGGCCTTTGTGATTTTCTGAAGGACTTTTTTGCCAGGACCTCTTGCCTGGAGAGGCCCCGGTGGCCGTGCGGCTGCCGGTATCCGGGCGCGCTGAGAGCTGAGGTCTGACGGCGAAAATGGAAAGCAGGGGTCAGAAGGGGGAAAGCGAAAGGATGAAGGCCGCCGCAACAAAGAAACCGCGGGCCTTAAAACCAGGAGATACGCGCTGTCTGCTAACCGTCAACCATTTGATGGGGGGCGCTTGGACGCAGCGGAAAAGCGCCTGATGAGATTGGCGATGCCTGAGAGCGCGGACCGGCTCCGTCCGCTGGAGTGGCGCTGCATCAATTCGTCCTGTGCTATTTGGATGACCTCGCTGTCAGCAACGGACGTGCAAACCTGTTCAGGATCCTGCAGCACATCAAACTGCGGGCCCGTGCGCCGGCTGTACTGGACGATGAGGTTGCAGCCGTGGCGGCCGGCATACAGGATGGCTTCGTCCCGGGTCTCCAGGCTTTCGATGTACTGAACCTGGAATGGCCACTTAAAACGCGAACTTTGAAGAATGGTGATGGTATTGTTTGAGTTGCCCATGTGTCCCTCCCGCAACTATTGAACCAGTAACTGCTAAGATGAACAATCGGACTTTGGTACTACTACCATCAGCTGGTGGCTGCCGTGAGCCCTGTGTCCGGCAGGGGCAGGCACGTTGCGACAGGCCGGCTGAAGCAGTGCGGGGCACGCCAAAACCCATTGGTTTGAATAAGATGTGGGAAGGATGGCAACAGGCCGGCAGCGGTCAGTGCAGACGGTCGAAAACAACCCTGCCGCCGACCACGGTGCGAAGAGCCTGGATGTCCTTGATCTCATCCACCGGGCAGGAAAGATAATCCCTGTTAATGACAACCAAATCAGCCAGTTTGCCGGGTTCAATGGAGCCCTTCTTTTTCTCGTCAAAAGAGAGCCATGCGCCGTTGAGCGTGTACATCCGGAGCGCCTGTCGGCGGCTGAGGCGCTGGGCGGGGTTGATGACGGTTCCATCCACCGTCTTGCGGGTGATGGCGATCCACATGCCGAGGAAGGGATTATAGGGGTTGGTTGAGGTATTGGGGTCAAACCCGATCATGTGGTCGGAACCGCCCGCCACCACGACTCCGGCGCGAAAGAGCGAGGCCAGCGGAATAAAGTTTGCCATGCGGGCGGGGCCAAAAACATTTCTGATGGCCGGTCCGTCGAGGTAGAGCCACGCCGGCTGGCAATCGAATGCGACTCCCAGGTCTTTGGCCATCTGGATGGCGTGAGGGTCGGGGAAGTTTCCGTGGGTCACCGTAAAGCGGAGATCACGGATGGACTTCTCGCGGTTGGCTGCCTGATAGGCCTGAAGAAGAAGATCGGTTGCGCCACCGCCCGTGGTGTGCGCGGTCATTTGCCAGCCAAGTTCGTCCGCCGTCTTCGCCATGGCGACGAGGTTCGCTTCCGGAACGCGAAGCACCCCGCGATAGTTCGGATCGTGGTAACCATAAAGTTCTGTGTTGGGTCCGTAAGGTTTTCTCAGGTAGGCGGTTCCCATGCAGATGCCACCGTCCGCGAAGGTTTTCAATGTCCCGACGCGATACCAGTTGTCTCCCCATCCGGTCACAAAAGGAATCCGCAGGATCGAGTCGCGCACCTGTGCCGTCGTGCCCTGCGCGCCGATCACGTAGGTGACATAACAGCGGGCGGTGAGCTTTGACTGGCGATGGAGGGCCTGGTAGGCGCGAAAACCCGCCGACCCCTCGGCACGGTCAATGATGCTGGTGATGCCCACCTTGTTGTAATGATGCAGCATGGCTCGGAGCGCCCAGAGACGGTCCTGGAAGGTGGCGGGCGGGTCGGCCCGGAGCGGGGCCAGAAGCCTTGGAGCGCCCAGAACGAGTCCGGTGGGCCTGCCTTGCGCGTCCTTGATGATTTTTCCGTCCGTGGGCTGGGGGGTGCCGGCGGAGATGCCCAGTTCTTTGAGCGCCGCTGAATTCAGCACTGAAGCGTAGCCGTTGTCCACAATGACCGGCCGGCCTGCCGCGGCCGCATCCAGTTCCCCGCGGGTGGGATAACGGCGTTCCTTAAGGCGGGTTACGAAAACGTGCGGGACCAGGATGATCTGCCGGGCCGGCAGCATAGCGTCCCGACGCCGGATGTAGGCCTGAATATCCGCAATCGAGTGCAGCGGCGGCACCTTGCTGTCGCGCTCGCCAAGCGCTGCCTCAATGGGATGGCAGTGGCTGTCAATGAGGCCGGGCAGCACGCACCGCCCGTGCAAATCGACCTTGACCGTGGCGGGACCCGCCGTGCGAAGTACGGCCTGGTTGGAGCCGACGCGGGTGAATCGGTTCCCGCGAATAGCCACGGCCTCCGTCACCGGATGGGCCGTCCACAGGGTGACGATGACGCCGTTGTAATAAATGGTGTCGGGCGGTTTCTGCGCCCGCGTAGCGGCGGCCAGAAGGAAAACACACACCGCCATCATCAAGATCGATCTGCCAGAAGCGCCGGTGGGAATCCGTTTTGCTGATTTCGGCATGGTGCCATGGTCCCGGGAAGATGCGTTGCGCGGCCGTCAAAGCTCGCGCCGACGCACCACCATAACATAATGGAGGGTGGCAGGGGGCGGTTTCGAGGAACAAAGAAGGCAGAAAGCGGAAGGCAAAAGGCCGCCCATTGAAGGCGAATAACTGAGGGCCTCTGAGAGATGAGCCGGTGGCGGGGCCGATTCCTGGGCGCGAGAGACCGTTGACACCGCCGCTTCAAAAAAAGCGCGGACCTCACAACAGGAGATCCGCGCTGCTCGGTGCGCTTTTCGCGGCACCCAAACTTGAAAGGAAAGATGAACCGTTCAGAAGCAACTTCGCCCCAGCTGTGGGTTGAGACGGCACCCATGCCAAAAAGCCGCGGGGCTCACAACCGGAAGGGCGGGCCACTCGGCGGCCACCGGCTGGCGAATAGCGGAGGGTGCGGCGTCTTAATGCCGTGAAGCGCCTGCTGCGGCACCATCAATCCACCTGGCGAGTCCGAACATGCCCAGGAAGCCGCATGTCCTCCTCCCGCCGGACTTGGATTTCTCCACAGCGGTGACCGTTCCGGATTGCCCGGGCCCGGCTTCTGACGTCCAGCGCGATTCCGGGTCGAGCATCACGTCGAACTGCGGGCCGTTCCGCTTTTCGTACTTTACGATCAGATTGCAGCCGTGCTGGCTGGCATAGCGGATGGCTTCATCGCGGTTTGCGAGGCTCTCCATGTACTGAATCTCGGCGGTCCACTTGAATTCAGAACTGGTAACCAGTGCTAAGGTATTGTTTGACTTCCCCATAGCGTCCTCCCGATAACTAGTGAACCAGTAACTGCTTTATCTGGCAATCGGCCATTGGTACTACAACCATCGGCCAGCGCCTACGGACAGCATTGGAGGCGGCCGGAAGCGGCGCCACGCCAACAGATAAGGCGCGTCTGCGGGGCCGCATCGGCAGCGCCGGCTGCTCCGGAAGGTAACGCTGCCAGGGATGAACAGGCGGGATCGCGGGTTCGCCGCCCGGCTTTGTGTGGTGCGTGGCGGGCTGACCAGTGGTACAATCGCGCCGATGATGGAAACGCTTCGTCCGCGGCATCCTGCCCTGGTTCGCGTCACGCACTGGCTGACGGCCCTGGCCTTTTTTGCCCTGCTGGTCAGTGGAGTGGAAATTCTCATCTCTCACCCGCGTTTTTACTGGGGTGAGACCGGTAACGTCAATACCGCTCCTCTATTCTCTCTGCCGATTCCAGCCTCCAGAAACATGGTCCCGACCGGGTATGGCTACGTGCTGCCCGACCAGAACGGCTGGAGCCGCTATCTCCATTTTGAAGCCGCCTGGCTTGCCGTCCTGACCGGGCGGCTCTACCTGGCCTTCGGCTTCTTTAAAGGGCATTTCCGGCGGAACCTGTTTTCCTACCGGTCCGACCTCTCACCGAAGGCGCTCGTGAGCGCGGTTGCAGACCATTTGCGCTTCAGGCGCCCGGCCGGCATCGTTCTCGCTTGCGGATCTGAGAAGTCTTCCCCACAGTAGCCAGATCACCTTGATCGCTTGTGAAGAGGGTTGGTCCTATATCGCCGAATGGAGCGGCGTGCCACTCCCCTATATCCTGGACCGCGTGGGTGCGCACCCCCAGGTCCGGTATGTTGTCTACCGTTCGATCCAACCGGACTGGTGGGAGAGCATCGACATGGCCGATGCGTTGCACCCTCAAACCATCGTGGCGGATGGAATAAATGGCGGCGAGCTTTCCGTGCCGTATGGCGGACCGCTTCGCATGCGCGTGCCCCGGCAACTCGGCTACAAGAGCCTCAAGTACATCACCCGCCTGACCCTGACCGATAACATCAAACAATTCGGCAAGGGCCTGGGTTCCGCTGAGCCGGAAGCTGGATACGCGTGGTATGCCGGCATCTGACCGCGCAAAGTGCCGGCCTGTGAATCGTTGATATCCTGTGGCAATCAGCCAAGCTGAGAAAAGTTGGAATGCTGTGGGGGCGTAACCGCTCCGATGCTCCGGCGAAGCGTGCCTTCGAAATCCGCCTGCTGGTAGTGGTCGGCGGCCTGGCGCAAGCGTGGCGCTACATGCCGGACGTGGAAGGCTCCAACGGTGGTGGCAAACTGTTCGGCCAGACGAAGGGTCTTCAGAACCGCGATGCTCCAGGTGCGGCGGCAGGCGAAGTGAATATCGGCCTGGCAGCGACGGCTGAGGGCGTAGCGCAGCCGCGGCATGACGTCGCGGGCGTACAGGACTGAAGCTTCCGCGGCAAGGCGTCTGGTGATGTCGGAGACGCTGCCCTGCGAGTTCCTGTGCCAGCCGCGGCGCAAAGCCACTGCAGGGTTCGACCACCAGCAGCGGCTGGCGGTGGAACGGTAGAAGGGAACGATTTCCTGCAGGTAGAAGGCAGCGGTGCCGGCCGATATCCGCCTGGCGTGAAGGGGTGCAGCGGAAATGATTGAGCGCCAGGAAGGGCGGTGGACGCCAAAGCTGGAGGGCCGGGTTATCCTTCTCCACGCAAGACGAATGGCGCGCTCAAAAGCTGCTCGACGGCGCCTGCTGAAGGCCTGGCGAAGGCGCGGGACGATCTCCGTGACGCAGAGGCTTCGAACGGCGGCTGCAAACCGCCTGAAGAACTCCCAGACCGTCCGGATCGTGAGGGCTGTCCAGCCCCCGGTGAAAGGTTCTACCAGAACTTCTTCTGTTTTGAGTAATTCGAGGTTGAGGTCGGCCGTGCATGACCCGTCCGGGTCCAACATCACGTCGAACAACGCGAAGCTGCCCTCTTTGCGCTCCACAATCAGGTTGTACCCGTACTGGAAGGCATAATCAATCGCTGAGGCGCGCGTTCGGAAGGATTCTATGAACCGGACACGGGGTCGCCAGTGGAAAGAATCACTTGGAATAATGGCTAACGCACCGTTTGTTCCG
>JBAUWE010000735.1:0-4108 GCA_049583595.1 Terriglobia bacterium | reverse complement strand
GCAAATCCGGCGCCTCCCGCCAGCATTAATCGCCGGACCATCTCACGACGATTGATTCCAGTCTCTGAGTTGGAGCGATTGCCGGGAACAGCCGGAACCAGTTTCTTGTTCATCTTTTGCCCTGCCTTAAGTCTAATTCGGACTCCTGAAACCGCGGAATCTCACCCCGAACCAACCAGGGCCTCATGCTATCACCGAAACACGGTTCAAGACAATTCTCCGTAAGCGGGTTTCTGTACCCGCTATGGTTGACGTTTTTTCGCACGATTGTTACGATCATTTCTCTTCAGGTGTGAGACGCATCTAACCAATCCGGAGGGGCTTTCGCAGATTGTTCCTGGGATGGACCCTTTCATCCCGAAACGTTTCTTCTTCCTCCCGGCGACCTCGGAGGTTGGCGCTTCCGCGGGAGCTTGAACAGGGCGCAGTGACAACAGGCATCACAAAAAAGTCAGGAGATGTTCGATGAGCAGGCGTGCGCAAAACACCTACGACGTGCTTGTGGTAGGGTCCGGTGCGTCCGGGGGATGGGCGGCCAAGAAATTTTCTGAAGCCGGCATGAAAGTTGCCATCCTGGATGCAGGCCGGATGCAATCGGATGAGAACTTCAGCGAACACAAACCGCGTTTCGAATTGAAATACCGGAACATGGCCCCGGAGCTGATTCGCAAGACGCGGCCCGTGCAAAAGGATTGCTACGCCTGTACGGAGTACAACTACGACTGGTTCTGCAACGACATCGATGAACCCTATACGACCGACGAGGGCATGCCGTTCAGCTGGCAGGGACGTATGCGCGTGACGGGTGGCCGTACCAACGTCTGGGGCCGACTGAGCCTGCGCTTGAGCGATCTGGACTTTAAGGCCGCTTCGCGGGACGGCTACGGTCAGGATTGGCCGCTCAGTTATAAGGACCTGGCGCCTTATTACGATGAGGTTGAGGAGTACGCGGGCATTTGCGGGCAGGCGGAAGGCGCGTCTGTTCTCCCGGACGGTAAATTCCAGCCGCCGATGCCGCTGGAGTGCTCGGAGGTTCTGGTCCGTGACCGGCTGAAAAAGCACGGCGGGTATATTCTTACGCCTTGCCGGTGCGCCAACCTGACCCGGCCGCTCAACGGGCGGGCGGCCTGCCATTACTGCGGTCCGTGTGAGCGCGGCTGTGTCACGCACTCCTACTTCAATTCCTATTTCACTACGGTGGCCGATGCGCTCCATTCGGGGAATTGCACGTTGATACCCAACGCCATGGCCTACAAGGTTCTGATGGACACAGACCGCAATCAGGCCAAAGGAGTGCTTTATATCGACCGGGTCACCCGGGAACCGAAGGAAATCTACGGGCGCGTGGTGGCGATTTGCGCGCAGTCACTGGAGTCGGTACGCATCCTGTTCAACTCAGCCAACCGGCAGTACCCGAACGGTCTGGCCAATTCAAGCGGGACGCTCGGCCACTACCTGATGGACCACGTGATGGGGGGTGGGGCCGTCGGACACTTCCCCAAACTGGGTGGCAAGCCGAGCCTCGGCGGACCCGTTAACCCGGCGGGCAGTTACATCATCCGGTTCCGCAATGTTCCGGGCAGGCCTCGCTCCAAGGATTTCATCCGGGGTTACGGCTTCCAGACCGGGGCGGGGGTTGGCTACAACTGGAAGGCTTCGGGCTTTGGGGAGGCTTACAAGAAGGCGTTGCATGAGCCCGTCCAGGCTTTTTCTCTGCACGGCTACGGCGAATGCCTCGGGCGCCGGGAAAACTATGTGGAGATCAACCCCAACGTATTGGATACTTTTGGAATTCCTGTTCTTAATTTCCACATGAAGTACGGTGAGAATGAGTTTGCAATGGTGAAGGACATGGCCGAGTCGGCCGGCGAAATGCTGGAAGCGGCCGGCGCCAAAAACATCACCACGTTTGCGCGCCCTTCAACGCCCGGATGGGCCATTCACGAAGTGGGTGTTGCCCGTATGGGGAAGACTTCGAAGGACTCGGTGCTCAACCAGTTCCAGCAAAGCCACGACGTGAAGAATCTCTTCGTCCTGGACGGTTCGGCGTTTACATCCAGCGCCTGCCAGAACTCAACATTGACCATCATGGCCCTTTGCACGCGTTCCTGCGAATATCTGTTGGGGGAGATGAAGCGGGGAAATATTTAATGGAAGATTTGGGGCTCATTCCATGTCAGCTTGAAAAGGTTTTATGAACCAGGGTGGAAAGCAAATTTATGACGTGCTGGTGGTGGGTTCCGGTGCGTCCGGCGGATGGGCGTGCAAGCGGTTGGCAGAAGCCGGGCTGAAGGTGGCCCTGGTGGATGCTGGCCGGCAGCAGTCTGACAAGAATTTTACGGAGCACGAGCCCGCTTTCAAATTGAAGTACCGCGACATGGCCCCGGAAGTGATTCGCCGGACGCGGCCCCGGCAAAAAGACTGCTACGCCTGCATGGAGTACAACTACGACTGGTTCTGCAACGACCTGGAGGAGCCCTATACTACGGCTAAAGACATGCCGTTCAGCTGGCAGGGGCGCATGCGGGTGACCGGCGGCCGCACTAACGTCTGGGGCCGGCAGAGTTACCGGTTGAGCGATCTGGATTTTAAAGCCGCCTCTCACGATGGTTACGGCGAAGACTGGCCGCTCAACTACAAGGACCTCGCACCCTATTACGACATCGTTGAAGAGTATGTGGGCATCACCGGCATCCCGGAAGGCGTCTACGAACTGCCCGACGGAAAGTTCCAGCCTCCTATGGGACTGACGTGCGCAGAAACCCTGCTGCGGAAGCAAGTGAAAGAGAAGCTGGGCCGCACAGTCACCCTGGGGCGCTCGGCTAACCTGACGAAACCAACCAACGGGCGCGCCCCGTGCCACTACTGCGGCCCGTGCGAGCGCGGCTGCGTGACGCATTCCTACTTTAATTCTTTCTTCACGACGGTGGCGGACGCCCTGAAGTCCGGCAACTGCACCCATATTCCCAATGCCATGGTCTACAAGGTGCTGATGGACGCGGACGGTAAACGCGCCAACGGACTTCTTTACATAGATCGCAACACGCGGCAGCCCAGGGAAGTTTACGGGCGCGTGGTAGCGCTTTGCGCGCAGTCACTGGAGTCCGTGCGCATCCTTTTCAACTCTGCCAACCGGCAGTACCCGAACGGTCTGGCTAACTCCAGCGGAGTGCTGGGCCATTATCTGATGGACCACATCTCCGGCGGGGGCGCCACGGGCGAACTCCCGGGACTGACCGGTAAACCGACCCATAACGGTCCCAACCGCCCCGACGGCATTTATGTGATCCGGTTTCGCAACACTCACAATGGTCCCCGGTCGAAGAAGTTCCTTCGCGGCTACGGATTCCAGGGTGGTGGCGGGGTGGAGTTCAACTGGAACGCCCCAGGCTTCTGCGAGTCATTCAAGAAGGCCCTCCAGGACCCTGTTGTGTCAATCAGCCTTGGAGGCTTCGGCGAGTGCCTGGCGCGCTGGGATAACTATGTGGAGATCAATCCGAACGTTGTGGATACTTATGGGATTCCTGTTTTGAATTTCCACATGAAATACGGCGAGAACGAATATGCCATGCTGAAGGACATGGCAGAATCCGCCGCCGAAATGCTGCAAGCAGCGGGCGCAAAGAACGTCAAGACCCACGCCCGGCATGGGACTCCTGGCTATGCGATCCATGAAGTTGGTATCGCCCGCATGGGAGACAATCCCAAAGCGTCGGTCCTCAACCAGTTCCAGCAGAGTCACGACGTCAACAACCTCTTTGTTCTGGACGGAGCTGGTTTCACTTCCACTGCCTGCCAGAACCCGACCCTCACCATCATGGCCCTGTGCGTCCGTTCCTGCGACCACATGATGCAGGAATTGAAGCGCGGAAATCTGTAGCGACCGTAAAGCGGCTGCATGGGGTTATGCGGGCAAGCGGGCCTTGCGGCTTTGCGCTGTGTAACTGTGTGTCCGGTGACGACGTCTAAGGGTATGAAATTCAGCCGTTTCCGCGTAAGGGGTGCCGCGGACCGGCTTCCACACGAAAGGGGCAGACATGATGCGGAGATGGAGAATTGCGGCTGCGGCCGCAATGGGGTTTTCATTGGGTTTCTTATTGTTGACAGG
>JBAUWE010000734.1:0-9256 GCA_049583595.1 Terriglobia bacterium | reverse complement strand
TGCCAGCGGTTATCCATTTCCATAATTCCCACTCACCTTACGTCAGAGCCCTGGCATAGCGGACAGTTCGGGCCGAACAGGTCAGTCACTGCGGCGTCGGTTCGCTATCCTGCGGGAAGTTCATTCGGCGCACCAGGTCCTGGAAGCGCGGGTCGGAGCGGAGCGGGCGGAAAAGCCTGTGGCGCTCCAGATTCAGAAAGTACATCTCATAGCAACGCTCCTGAAAAGCCTTTTCGAGGTAGCCGATCGCCTGGTCTTTTTCTCCCAGGGCCGCGTAGAGCACGGCAAACTGATACGGTGAGACGTAACTTTCTTTCGCCTTCTGCTGCAGCCTGGCAAGAATCTGGCGCGTTTTGGCCGTTTCTCCACTGACAGCGTAACCGTACCCGAGCCAAGCTAGTGCCGATGGATTGCCATTCGAGAGCTTTGCTACCGATTCGAGCTCGCGCACCCCGGCTTCGTGGAGGCCCTTTGCCAGATAACTTCTCCCAAGCCACCATCGCAGGACCCAGAAGCTCGGGTCCAACTCCAAGGTGGTCCGCAACTGATTGATGGCGAGGTCGTACTCCCCACTGTCGAACAAGGTTGATCCGAAATCTGTATTGATGATCAGCGACAGAGGGTCCAGTTCCTGCGCCTTCTTGATTTCGGCGAGGGCTTCGTCGTGCCGTCCCATTGACGATAGAAGGCCCGCATACCAGTGGTGTGCCGCAGCGTAGCCCGGGTTGAGCGCAATGGCCCGCCGGAATTCTTTCCCGGCCGCCGCCCAATTCCAATCGTAGTGGAAGTAGGCGTTGGCCAGGGAAGCGTGGCCCTCCGCCAGGGAATCATCCAACGCCACCGCCTTCAGCGCCGCTGCCTTGGCCTTGGGAAAATTCACAGCAGGGGGGGCGGGACCGTAAAACACCAGCAGCAGATAGGAATCGGCGAGCCCCGCATACGCATTCGCATAGTTGGGGTCTATCTCGACGGCCTGCTCAAAATAGCCGATGCCTTTCCTCATGTCCTGCCCCGTCCTCTTGTTCCAGAGGTAGCGGCCCCGCAGGTAGGCCTCGTAGGCCCGGGGATTTACCACGTGCGTGCTGGCCAGGCGCTTCCGTTCTTCCGGCGTAACCTTGATGCGAATCTGGCGGGCGATGGCGCGGGCAACGTCGCTGTGCAACGCCAGAATGTCACCCAGGTCACGATCGTAAGTCTGGGCCCACAGGTTGCGCTCTGTTTTTGCGTCCACCAACTGGGCGTTGATGCGCACCCGGTTGCCTGAGTGCATCACCGAGCCTTCAATCACCGCGTCCACGTGCAATTCCCGCGCAATCTCCGGCAGAGACTTCTTGGTTCCCTTGTAGCGCATCACGGAGGTCCGCGCGATCACTCGCAGGGCGCTGATTTTGGAAAGTTCCGTGATCAGTTCATCCGTCATGCCGTCGACAAAATATTCCTGCTCCGGGTCGCCGGAAAGATTCTCCAGCGGCAAGACCGCAACGGAATGGATTCCGGGCGGCTGGGTGCCTGCGATGGAACCGCGGTGGATGAGGCCTGCCTTGAGTATGAGGAGGAAGATGAGCGCAAGCAGGGCAGCGGCGCCGAAGCCCATCCCCACGAGGCGAAGTTTCCTGTGTGCAGCGCGCGGCGGCGCCCCGCGAGTTGCCGCTGCCGTAGTGCCTGTCGCAGTGTCCCTGCGCAGGCGCGTAAGGTCTGCCCTCAGATCGGAAGCGGTCTGGTAACGCAGGTCACGCTCTTTTTCAAGGCACCTGGTGATGATTTCTTCCAGCTTTGCCGGCACCTGGGGATTCAGGGTCCGAGGCGCGGGGGGTTCCTCCTTGAGTATTCGCGCGAGGACCTCCGCCATGCTGTCGCCCTCGAAAGCCTGCCGGCCGGTAACCATCTCATAGAGGACAGCGCCGAAGCTAAACAGGTCCGTACGCGCGTCGAGCGGCTCGCCGCGCGCCTGCTCGGGCGACATGTAAGCCATCGTACCCATCAGTTGCCCACTGATCGTCAAGCTCGGCTCGGCGGGGGACGCGGCGTCGGCCGTCAATGCGCCTGTCTCGCGTTCACCTCCCTGGGTTAGTTTCGCCAGGCCGAAATCGAGAATCTTGGCCTGGCCGCGCTGGGTCACGAAGATGTTTGCGGGTTTGACGTCGCGATGGACGATGCCTTTCCGGTGGGCGGCGTCCAGGGCGTCGGTGATTTCGATGGCCAGGTCGAGCATTGGAGCCAGCGGTAACGCCGCCGTCCCGGCGGCATGCCGGCCAGAGGCCGGCGCTACCAACCGCTCCGCGAGCGTCTGGCCTTCCATCAGTTCCATCACAATGAAGGGCCGGCCTTGCTCTTCGCCAATGTCGTGGATGGTGCAGATGTTGGGATGGTTCAGCGCCGAAGCCGCGCGCGCTTCCCGCTGGAAACGCTCGAGCGCCCGAGCATCGCTCGCCAGTTCCGGTGGCAGGAACTTGAGGGCTACCCGCCGGCCGAGCTTGGTGTCTTCAGCCTCATAAACCACCCCCATTCCGCCGCCGCCCAGCTTCCGGAGAATACGATAATGGGTAACCATCGTCCCAGCCAGTTGTGGGTCTTCATCCTGGCGTGCAGGTCCTTCCTTCGCCAGCGACCCCGCGGCAACCTCGATGGCCGGGGATTGCAGAAAGCTTTCGTGCTGGTTCGCCTGCACCAGCAGTGATTCCACTTCGCGGCGAAGATCATCATCCCCGGCGCAGGCCTTGGCGAGAAACTCCGCCCGGGCGCGCCCGTCCAGTTCCCGCGCCGCGTGGTAAATGCGCTCGATCTCCTGCCAGCGTTCATCCATCTTGTTTCTTGGCGCTCAATTCGCGGTAAAGCCAACCCCGGGCCAGGTCCCAGTCGCGCTGCACCGTTTTCGTGGAAACCTTGAGGGCTTCAGCCGTCTCTTCCAGGCTGAGTCCGCCGAAGAAGCGCATTTCAACCACCTGGCTCTTTCTGGGGTCGATGGCTGCCAGCCGATGGAGCGCATCATCCAGCTCCAGAAGGTTTGCCGCGGGTGAGGGAGCAGACGCCACCGCTTCGTCCAGCTCAAGCAGGATCTCTCCGCCGCCCCGCTTCTCACTGGCGCGGGCGCGAGCGTGGTCAATGAGAATCTGCCGCATGGCGCGGGCGCAGAGGGCAAAAAAGTGGGCGCGGTCCTGCCAGCTGACCTGCTGCGTATCCACCAGACGCACGTAGGCCTCATTTACCAGGGCGGTGGCCTGCAGGGTGTGATTGGGGCGCTCGGCGGTCATGATTCGGCCGGCGATGCGGCGAAGCTCGCGGTAGACCAGCGGCGCCAGGCGGTCCAGGGCTTCCTTGTCGCCGCCGCTCCAGGCTTGAAGCAGAAGCGTGACATCCTGGGCTGAAGGTTCCCCACTCATCGCGTGCCCCCTCGCAATAAAGCGTTACTAATGGCCAGAAGAATAACACAGGGCAGGGGGTAATCCAACGACCCGGACGCGCCAAGGATTTTTTTGCAGGCCATGTCCAGTTTGCCTGCCCTTTTACGCCTTAAAGAGTGAAGGCGGTCATCGAACAAAGCCGCTGGGGAGCAAGGCGCGATACCGGGGCGAAAGCACCCCACACCGCCTGCGGCAAATCAAAATTTGGAGGTGTGTGATGAAAACGATTCGTAGCCTGACGATTTTGGCGGGACTTTCGCTGGCACTTTTGACACTGGGTGTGACAGGGGCGAAGGCCCAGAGTCTCAGAATATCCGACTTTGCAGGAACTTTTACCCTTCCCTTTGAGGCACAGTGGGGAAGGACAACCCTGCCTGCTGGAGAATACAGTCTGTACTATGGACAGCCATTGCCAGGCGGACACTTAATGGTGGAGGTCGTGGGGAAAGAGGAAGGGAGTCCGCACGTGTTTATTCTTCCGCAGGGAATCAATGATGCCTCAACAACCCATAGCGCGCTGGTCTGCGTTCGCGAGGGTGACGCTGGAATCGTCCGGGTGCTTGAGATGCCAGAGATCGGGCAGTCGGCTTCCTTCGCGATGCCGCGCGGAACACAGCTTATGGCGCACAAGGGGAAACACAACGGCTACACCCAGCTTGCCCAGGCGCCCATGCTGATCGAGCGGATACCCGTTACACTGAACACGAAGTAACCTTGCGATCCACTACATTCCCTGGGGCGGGCTCCATGCCCGCCCCTCTTTGCTTGTAAACACAACCCTTACCTGAATAACCACCCACAATTCACACCCGCGCCGGCTGTGAACCGACAGAGGCCCTCCTTCGCAGCGACAGAGATTTAGCTTCCGCCGTTAAGTTGCGTCACTTCGTGATACGATGCTGCCAGCGAAAGCGCGGCAATGCCGGTGGCGGCTCATTTGGGTTCCTGTTTTGTGTCGAGGCTATCCTGGCCACGTCGTTTCACCGAAGCAGGGGCGGGGGCGCCCGTGCCACAAATCAAACTGAGTCACTGCGGCGTTGCGCCAGCTTTAAGGGAGGGGCGATGAACGACGGAAGGGTTGCCTTATTTGCGGGGATGCGCGCCAGCATCCAGACCCGCCGCTCACAACCGGGAACCCCTGGGTCCCCACGGCCTGTTTCGCTGCCTCCGAATTCACAAAACATGATCAAGCGCCGTGAGCGCCCGGTGGGTGGCCCACGGAACATTGCGTGCCTGGCGAGCGTAATGGAATAAGGACCCGGATTCGCACGTTCACCCCGGAGTCCCCTGCAGGCAAAATCTTTCGAGCGAGGATCAAGATGGCAGTGAAGAGAATCGGGTGGGTTCTGATTGTTGTCCTGATATCGGCCGGCGTTGCCCTGGGCGCGGATGCCAAGCCGCTGCTGCTGCAGACGCCGACCGTGAGCCAGACGGAAATCGCATTCGCCTATGGAGGCGACATCTGGATTGTCGGCCGGAAGGGCGGTGCGGCGCGGCGCCTGGTGACCGGGCTTGGCCAGGAGACTGGCCCCATCTTTTCACCGGACGGCCAGTGGGTGGCCTTTACGGGAAACTACGACAAAAACATCGACGTTTACGTGGTTCCCGCGGAAGGAGGCCAGCCGCGGCGGTTGACTTATCATCCCGGTCCTGACGTGGCGCTCGGATGGACTCCGAACGGGAAGTCGGTGCTCTTTCGCTCGCACCGCGCCAGCTACTCTGACCCGAACCAGTTTTTCACCGTGCCGCTCACAGGCGGCCTGCCGGCGGAAATCCCGCTGCCCATGGCGGAGGAGGGCACGTTCTCGCCCGACGGCACAAAGCTGGCCTACGTTCCGAACCTCCAGTGGGAGCCGTTCTGGCAGAACTATCGCGGCGGGCAGACCACGCCGATCTGGATTGTTAACGTTTCGGACTCCAGCGTTGTTGCCAAAGTCCCCCGCGAAAACTCGAATGACCGCGACCCCATGTGGGTGGGTGATTCCATCTACTTTATTTCTGACCGCAATGGGCCGCTCACGCTGTTTGCCTACGACACGAAATCCGGCAAGGTGACGCAGGTGGTGGACAACAGGAACCGCTGGGACGTCCTTTCGGCATCGGCCGGGCCGGGCGCGATTGCCTATGAGCAATTCGGTTCCATCCATCTCTACGATCTCAGGTCCCATCGCGAGCACAAGGTGCCCATCACCGTGGCGGGAGACATGCCGCAGTTGCGTCCGCATTTTGTGGATGTCGCGAAAAAAATTGTGAACGCCCAGATCTCGCCCACAGGCAAGCGCGCTGTGTTTGAGGCACACGGTGAAATTCTCACTGTGCCGGCGGAGAAGGGCAGCATCCGCGACATCACCAATTCCCCCACAGTGGAAGACCGCGATCCGGCGTGGTCGCCGGACGGAAAATCCATCGCCTGGTTTTCGGATGAATCGGGCGAATACGCGCTGCACATCCGCAGCCAGGACGGCCTGGGAGAGGTGAAGAAGATTGACCTGGGCCAGCCGCCTTCTTTCTTCTACACGCCCACCTGGTCGCCTGACAGCAAGAAGATTGCCTACAACGACAAGCGGCTGAACCTCTGGTACGTGGACCTTGACCACCCGGCGCCCGTGAAGGTGGATACCGATTTGTTCGATTCGCCGCTGCACGAGTTTGACGTTGCCTGGTCGCCGGACAACAAGTGGCTGGCCTATACCAAGCAGCTTGAAAACCATCTGCGCGCTGTTTTCGTTTATTCGCTCGACACGAAGAAGGCAACGCAGATTACCGACGGCATGAGCGACTGCCTCTACCCCATTTGGGACGCCAACGGAAAGTATCTCTATTTCACCGCCAGCACCAATATGGGACTCACAGCTGGCTGGCTCGATATGACGAATGAGGCGCATCCCGTCACGCGCAGCGTTTACGTTGCCGTGCTGGCCAAGGACCTGCCCTCTCCGCTGGCGCCGGAAAGCGATGACGAAAAGCCGGAGGAAAAGAAGAAGGACAAGGATAAGGCGGACCAGAAAGCCCAGGATGAGGAGGCCGGGAAGAAAGGCGAAGAGAAAGCCGGCGAGAAAAGCGAAAAGGACAAGGAGAAGAAGCCCGTGAAGGTGACGATCGATTTTGCGGGCATCAGCCAGCGGATTCTGGCCCTGCCGATTCCCGCGGAAAACTACACTGGACTTTCGGCCGGCAAGACGGGCGAACTGTTCCTGGCCGCGCTGCCGCCGGTCGTCGTCGGCGATGGGCCCGAGGGTCCCACGGCGAAGATTTCAAAATTCGAGCTCAAGACGCGCAAGGTGACACCTTTCATTCCCGCAGCCAACAATTTCTTTTTGTCGTTCAACGGCGAAAAGGCGCTTTACGAACTGCATCAGAATTGGTTCATTATTCCCACCGCCAAGGCTCCCAAGCCGACGGACGGCGCGCTGAAGATGGACAACATGGAGGTTTACGAAGAGCCGCACGCTATATGGTCGCAGATGTACAACGAGGTCTGGCGCATCGAACGGGATTTCTTTTACGACCCGCACTTCCACGGCCTGAATCTGGAAGAAGCGAAAAAGACCTTTGCGCCCTTCCTGCCCGGAATCGCCAGCCGCAACGACTTGTCCTACCTTTTCCGCGAGATGCTCAGCTACATGGAAGTCGGGCACATGTTTGTGGGGGGCGGGGAAGAGCCGGAAGAGAAGAAAGTGACGGTGGGGCTGCTGGGCGCCGATTACAAGGTTGAAAACGGCCGCTACCGGATCACCAAGGTTTACAGCGGCGAAAACTGGAACCCGGAACTCCACGCGCCGCTCACGCAGCCCGGCGTCAACGTCAAAGCGGGAGAGTATCTGCTGGCGGTGAATGGACGCAACCTGGCCGGCGCTGAAAACATTTACAGCTTCTTCCTGGAAACCGCGGGCAAGCAGACGGTGATCCGGGTGGGCCCGAATCCGGACGGCAAGGACTCGCGCGAGGTGACCGTTGAGCCCATCCCGAGCGAGACCGCCTTGCGAAACCTCGACTGGATTGAGGGCAACCGCCGCCAGGTGGACAAGCTGAGCGGAGGCAAACTCGCCTACGTTTATCTGCCCGACACGGCCGGCGGCGGCTTCACGAATTTCAACCGCTATTACTTTTCGCAGATCGAAAAAGAAGGCGCGGTGATTGACGAGCGCTTTAATCACGGTGGACAGCTTGCGGACTACATCATCGATTATCTGCGCCGGCCGGTGTTGAGCATCGTCATGTCGCGCGAAGGGCAGGAGTATCGAGAGCCGGTGGAGTCCATCTACGGCCCCAAGGTGATGATCATCAACCAGTTTGCAGGGTCGGGCGGCGACGCCCTGCCGTGGTACTTCCGCAAAACCGGGATCGGGCCGCTGGTCGGCGTGAGAACCTGGGGCGGCCTGGTCGGCATTGGAGGCTATCCCCAGCTGATGGACGGCGGCAGGGTGATGGCGCCGCGCTGGGCCATCTACGGACTGCACGGCCATTGGGAAGTGGAAGGCCACGGAATACCGCCGGATTACGAAGTGCAGATGGACCCCAAGCTTTGGCGCGAGGGGCACGACCCACAGCTCGAAAAGGCGGTGGCCGTGGCGCTGCAACTGCTCAAGGAACACCCGCTGCCGAAGTATCCGCGGGCGCCCTATCCGGACCATCATCAGCAACTGCCCACCACGCCTGCACCTTGACGTTCCGGTTGCGAAAAGAGGGCGGTTTGCGCCGTGGCGGAGCCCGTGCACCCGTGTTAAGATTCCGGGGTTCGTGGGGCAGTCTTCCAGCTTGTATGGTGCGGCGGCTTGATGCCGCCGCCTGGCGAGGCCTCGTACCGGGTGGTACCTGGTGAGGTAAACTCGCCGCTACATTCCTTTTCAGGAGAAAAAGAGATGGACCGAAGAAACTTTCTGTTACGGGGGAGTGCGCTTGCCGGCGGGCTGGCCGTGC
Source organism: Terriglobia bacterium (assembly GCA_049583595.1). Classification (GTDB taxonomy): domain Bacteria; phylum Acidobacteriota; class Terriglobia; order UBA7540; family UBA7540; genus SCRD01. The sequence goes on along the minus strand of JBAUWE010000734.1, from coordinate 935 downwards.
CGGGACTGCCGGGCCGGGCGCTGGGTAAGGCACAGGCTGCGATGGCGCCCGAGGCATCTGCGGCGGAGGTGAAGACGGGCGGAGCGCGCCTGGTTCCGGTGCGGGGCGGAAAATATCGCGTCTGGGTCGAGCGCCTGGGCGAAGGGCCCATCAAGGTCCTGTTATTGCACGGCGGGCCGGGCATGAGCCACCTTTACCTGCGCTGCTTCCAGGATTTTCTGCCCCAGGTGGGAATCGAAATGTACTACTACGACCAGCTCGGCTGCCTCTTCTCCGATAATCCTGACGATCAGACCCTGTGGACCATCGACGGCTACCGGGATGAGGTGGAAGACGTGCGGCGGGCACTGGGCCTCGAAAACTTCTATCTCTATGGCCACTCCTGGGGCGGCATGCTCACTTATGAATACGCCTTGAAATATCCGCAGCACCTGAAGGGCATCGTCATCTCCGACATGGTGGCCGGCATTCCCGGCTATGTGAAGTACGTCAACAAGCTGCGCGACGAACTTCCTGCGGACGTGGTGAAGAAGATGAAGCAGTATGAGGCCAAAGGCGATTTCGAAGCGCCCGAATACCAGCAGCTGGTCTTCCAGTTTTATGCCAGGCACGTCTGCCGGCTCGATCCCTGGCCCGCGCCGCTCGAAACAACGCTCAAATTTGTCAATCCGAAGATTTACGGCTATATGCAGGGTCCCAATGAATTCATCGTCACCGGTACCTTTAAGAATTGGGACGTGACATCGGAGCTTCACCGGATCAAAACGCGCGCGCTGACCATGGGCGCCCGCTATGACGAAATGGATCCCGACGAGATGCGCCGCATCGCCACGTTAATGCCCAACGCCCGCGCCGCCATCAGCAGCCGCGGCAGCCACATGAGCATGTACGACGACCAGCAGTGGTACTTCCGGGAGTTGATTGGATTCCTGAAA
>JBAUWE010000733.1:0-1799 GCA_049583595.1 Terriglobia bacterium | reverse complement strand
ACGCATAGCTGATCAATGCTTGAATGCTTTTTCGCTTCGGCCCGTCCTTGGGCAGCTCCCGCGGTCGAGCGGAAAGCACCTTGACGTAATCGGGGCGGTCATTCACATAGATCACCAGCACCACGGCCTCTACAAAAGCTCGGAGCAGGGGGAAAACCGCGTACGGATTTCGTTGGTTGATCTCTCTTGCAATTGCGCTGTGTAGCCCTTCGCTCCGCGTGATCGTCGAGAGACAGAACATGCTCGCGTAGGTCGACGGCATGCCCGACTCTCCTAACGGCATCATCAGTTTTGCAACGTTCAGATACCGATCAGCGGGATCGATTTGAGCAAGTGCGTCGTCCAAAGAATCGAAGACCGACAGGTCGAGCTTGAGCGGCTCGTCTTGCGTCGCCGCAGAACTTGGCTCGCTGGTTCCAGACGACTTGCCCATGAACCAATCATCCTACGGATAGCGGCCTCCGTTTCTCCCCGGCTCTGACTACGCAGCGTTGCGCCGGGCGCTGCGCCCTGCAAGTCCCTGCGGGACTCCTCGCGGCCCTCCGCTGACGCTCCGGGTTCCGGGCACAGCGCCCGGCGCTTCTTCGCGGCTCCCGTCAGAGCCAGCGAGGAACGGAGGTCCCGATGTATGCGACGAGTCCCGAGCAGCGCCGCGCCGCAAGGGCGCGCGAGCTAGCCGCCACCCTCTACAGCGAGCATCACCGCCGCCTCAGCGGACTCGCCCACGAACACTGCGGCCGTTGGAGCGATCCCGAGGACGCCATCCAGGAAGCGCTTGCGATCTTCGTCGCCTCCTATGACCCCGAGTCCGGCTCGCCGGCGCTTCCCTGGCTCCTGCTCGCGCTGAAGCGGCTCTGCTGGGCCGCGACCGGTCGTCGTCGCTTCGAGGTGCGTCTCGGCGTCGCCGGGTCGGGCTCAGGCACGCTCGAGGCCTTGATCGACACCAGGGCCGCGCTCGGGTCCGACCCGCCCGCCGCAGCGATCCGCTCGGAGCGGGCGCGGGAGACCCGGGCGGCCATGGAGCGGCTGCAGCCCGATCAACGCCGAGCGATCAGCCTATTGGCTATCGGTTACTCCTACGAGGAGATCGGCGGGCTGACCGGCCTGACCCCGAAGCAGGTCGACCACCAGCTCCAGCGCGCTCGGTCGGCGCTGCGTTCCAGACCAGGATGACACGCCGATTCGGCGTGCCTCACCTTCACGTGACGCAAATCCCGCCAACACTGACTTGTCGTCCTATTCGGAGACGAAGATGATGTACTGACGCTTCGGCGTCCCGAAACCCCGTTCGCACGTGAGCGTTCCATAGCCGCCCACGTTCGCGAAATCGCAGCCCCAGCGGCGTCCCGCCACGTGGACAGCGAAATGGTGCTGCCCGCGGCGTAAGTGCCTCGTGGCTCTACTGACCACCTTCACCGCCGTCCGGCACCTGACGTGATGGACCTGCATACTTGCGCTTTCTGACGAATAACAGGTCTTTGCCTGGGCGGGCGAGGGAAGCAAGAAAACCACGAACGCCGCACCCAGTGGTAGCAAGTGTCGCAAAATCATTCCTCCGATCTAGTCGCCAATGCCGTTATAGAAGGTCCAGAGCGCCTTTCGGCGCTGGCGGACGGTCCACTTGACGATGTACGTACCTGAACGCGATGGGGCAGCAACGAATATCCGGTCTTTGCGCCGCCTCCTCCCCGTTTCCCCGAGCCAGCAATGATGGTGCGTGCGTTTCAGACGATGCCAGCAGACCCGATAGCTCGTAAATGACCGTCGCCGATCAACGAAGACGAGGTTCACTCCGTCAC
>JBAUWE010000732.1:0-2595 GCA_049583595.1 Terriglobia bacterium | reverse complement strand
CGTCGAGCGCGAGATGGACGAGGAGTTCCGCTCGCACCTTGCCCTGCGCATGGCGGACCTGGAGCGGCAGGGAGTTGCCAGAAGTGATGCTGAGCGCCAGGCGCGCATCGAGTTTGGCGGCTACCAGAATTACAAGGAAGAATGCCGCGAAACACTGGGCACCCGCCTGCTCCAGGAACTCTGGCAGGACCTCCGCTACGGCCTCAGCCAGCTTCGCCGCAACCCCGGCTTTACCATCGTTGCCGTCCTCACGCTGGCTCTAGGCATCGGGGCCAACACAGCGATCTTCACAGTGGTGAACTCTGTGCTGCTCCATCCGCTCCCATACCCTGATTCGGGACGCATTGCGAACATCACGCGATGGACGGGTGGTGACGTCTCGGTCCCGATGTTTGTCTTCTGGGAGCAGAACAATCCGGGTTTTAGCCACCTCGCTGCGTATACGGACGAAGCGAACGCCCGCATCAACCTCAGCGGCAGTGACCGCCCCACGCTGGTGGATGCAAGGAAGGCTTCAAAGAACTATTTCCGGCTGTTTGGCGCGAATCCAATCCTGGGGCGAACTTTTAATAGCGAAGAGGACCGAACGGGCGGATCGGAAGTTGCCGTGTTGAGCTACGGATTATGGCAACGGCAATTTGGCGGGAAGCCTTCCATCCTCGGCAGGAAGATTGCTCTAGGAGGCGTGCCCTACACTGTAATTGGCGTCCTCTCTCCGCGCTTCAAGCCTTACCCTCCCACCGAGGTCTGGGTTCCGCTCCAGGCTGATCGGGAAAGCACCAGCCAGGCGCACATCCTGATGGTGTCCGGGCGGCTGCCCGCTGGCACAACTTTCGCCCAAGCCAATTCCTGGATGGCCGTGCTTGGCAAACGATACATTCAGACGCATCCGCAGCAGTTGGGGAACGATGACCGGCTGAAGGTCACTCCCATGCAGACCCGGCTGACCGGAGACATCCGGCCCACGCTGCTGATCCTGCTGGGTGCTGTAGGCCTGGTTCTGCTGATCGCTTGTGCCAACGTGGCCAATCTCCAGCTTGTGCGTACAAGCGGCCGCCAGAAGGAAATTGCGCTCCGGGCAGCAATAGGAGCGGGACGCGGCCGCATCATCCGGCAGCTGCTGACGGAAAGTCTGTTGCTGGCCTTCTCCGGTGGGGGTCTGGGGCTGGTGATTGCGTGGGCGGGAGCGCGTGTGCTGTTCCTGTTCACTTCGGCGGGTCTGTTGCAGATTGAAAAGGTCACCGGCGTTCCTTCGATCGATCTCCGAGTGGCCGGATTTGTTGTCTTAGTTTCGCTTGTCACGGCTGTGGCATTCGGGCTTCTTCCCGCGTTCCATCTCTCCCGACCTGATCTTCTGGTTTCCCTGAAGGAGTCGAATGACCGCTCCAGTGCGGGTCTCAGCCATCACCGCATGCGGGGCGGCCTGGCAGCGGCAGAGGTGGCGATCGCCGCCGTCTCACTTTGCGGGGCGCTCCTGCTGGTCCGCAGCTTCCTCGCCTTGCGAAGCGTCCACCCCGGCTTCGAGACACGGAATCTTCTGACGCTGAAGGTGGCGCTGGCGGGTCCGGAATATGCAAAGCCCGGCACAGTGGATCGCATGGCGCATCAAATCGTGGATCGTGTGGACCGCATTCCGGGTGTCGAGCTATCGGCAATAGGCACGATGCCGTTCGGGCCTTCCGGCGACATGATATTCAACATTCCCGGGCGCCCGCCGCTGAAGGGCTACAAGTTCACGGGCAATGTGCTCTGGTATTTCGTTTCGCCTCGCTACTTTAAAACTTTGCAGATTCCGCTCCGTTCGGGCCGCTTTTTCAGCGAGCAGGAGCCCGCCCACGCCGTAATCATCAACCAGACTATGGCGCGCAAATTCTGGCCAAAACAAAACCCTGTTGGGGAGTCGATTGTCATTGGCGCGGGATTGGGTCCCACTCTTGACCAGGGACCGACGGAAATCATAGGCGTCGTCGGGGACGTGCACGACCGGCTGGATGCTCTCCCGCCGCCGGCCATGTATCAGTTGTGGTCACAGGTTCCGGCCGCCGCGCTGAAGCTGATGAACCAGTTTGTTCCAGCCGGCATCGCCGTGCGCACAAAAGCCGGCGTACAGCCGCTGGCCGTAGGCCAGGCGGTCCAACAGGCTTTGCTGGCGCGTGAAATACAGTTGCCGGCAACCGGGGCAGAGACTATGCAACAGGTGATCGGGGATTCAACGGCGCGGGCGAGTTCTCAAACAGCCTTGCTCAGCCTCTTTGGCGCCATGGCGCTTTTGATTGCGTCGGTCGGAATTTATGGTGTCATCTCCTACAACGTCGAACAGCGAACACACGAAATCGGCATACGCATGGCGCTGGGAGCGGAGAAACGCGATGTGCTGAAGATGGTGATCGGGCAGGGGTTGAAACTTGCGCTGATTGGCGTCGTGATCGGCGTTGCCGGGGCGCTGGCGTTGACGCGATTTCTTTCAAGTTTGCTTTACGGTGTGAAGCCCACCGACCCGCTCACGTTTATCGCCGTCTCATTGATCCTAATTGCCGTGGCCCTAGTGGCCTGCTACATCCCCGCCCGCCGCGCGTCAAAGGTCGATCCCATGGT
>JBAUWE010000731.1:0-13189 GCA_049583595.1 Terriglobia bacterium | reverse complement strand
GGGCAGGCCGATAGGACGCAGGGGCGGCAGCTTCGCCGGATCGTACATGTTATGAAAGCCCTGGGGAGCCGTGTAGGGCGGATGAGGTGAACTCAGCGGAAGAAAAAGGCAGAACGGCTTGTCGTGGTCGCGTTCGAGAATTCGGATTCCTGCCTGGACGTTTCCCCAGTCCGCGTAATCTCGCCGGTCGCCACCCTCGTCATACAGGAATGAATAATGGCGAGGGTCATTCACCGGCCAGGGATTGCTCGTTCCCGTTTGCGGCCTTCCCCGACCCGGATGCGATCCCCACTCCGTGACGCTGCCGGTGAAGCTCTGGCTGGCCAGCAGATCGTTCTTGCCATACCAGAAAACGTCATAGCCGTTCTGCTTCAGGTAACGGAACAGGTTGGGTTCGTCGGGCCGGAGGAAATAATAGAGGCTGCGATGCCCATGAACGTGGGTCGGCCAGCCCGTCATCAGCGAGCAGCGCGACGCGCCGCATACCGGGTACTGCGCGTAGCAGTGGCTGAAACGCGTGCCCTCACGAGCCAGGCGGTCGATGTTGGGCGTTTTCACAACCGGATGGCCGTAGCAGGCAATGCTCTCCGCCCGCATCTCGTCGGGCATGAAGAAGACAAGGTTCGGCTTCTTCGCCGGATTCGCCGCAGGCTTTTCGGACTTCGCGCCCGTGAGTCCGGCAGCCACCGAGACTCCGGAGGCTGCAAGAAAGTCACGCCGGGATACCGAGTTCTTCTTCATCTTCGAGCCTCCCTGCTGCCCGTGATATTGTCAGGACAACGATCTACGGATTCTTTCAGCCAGCGCCGGAATGCTTTGCCCGTCAGCGAAACTGGTCGCGCAGTTTGTGAACTCGATCGGCGGGCGAAGATCCATCCTGGAACAGTCGGATACCCGCAATGCCCGTTGCGCCAGCCTCGAGGCACGGCCTGACCTTCTCAACCGTGATGCCGCCCAATGCCAGGACAGGAATTCTAATCCGGTTCGCAACTTCTGACAATTTGCTCAGCCCCAGCGGCGGCCCGTATGGGCGCTTGGAGGGCGTGTCAAAAACGGGCCCGAGCAGAATGTAGTCCGCTCCGCCCGCTTCCGCCTTCAGCGCTTCCTCCATCGAGTGGCAGGAAACTCCCACCAGAAAATCTTTGTCAACATGGCGGCGGACAGCCTCCGGCGGCGCCGACTGCCCACCCAGATGGACGCCGTGGGCGCCCGCAGCAATAGCCATATCCAGCCGGTCATTCACGACGATTCGGGTGTTCGTTCGGCGGCCAACCTCGACGGCGGACTTCGCCATTGCCAGCATGTCGCGACAGGCAAGGTCTTTCTCCCGCAACTGGATCAGATCCACTCCGGCCTCGGCCACGGCCTGGAGATGGGAATGAAGCGGCAAGGAAGCAAGGCCGTGCCGGTCAGTGATGTAGCAGAGATGAATCGGCAGTGACATTTCAGGAGTCTGGAATCAAAACCGGGCGGCAAGGCGGGCGGAAACACACTCGGAATCCGGTGTCAAGAATCGGGCTGTCCCCAAACCGGAGTCAGCGAACCGGATGCTATTGAACCAATCCAATCGATCGGCGCAGCCGCCAGACCTCATGAAAGGCGAGGAAAACATCAATCAGGCCCAGGCCCGAAATCCCGCCGCGGACATAGTAATTTTGCGCAACCTTGTAAACCCACATGTAATGTCCCACAAAAAAGTTCTGGCTCCAAAGTGGAACCCAGGGAAAGAGAAACAGGGACGCCCCCATTTCAAAACAGATCACTACATAAAGGATCGCCAGCCAACGGTTCATGCGCGGTTCTTGCGAGGGGACACCAGTGGAACACTTTTCGACCTCGGGTTTCGCCCGGACTTCAATAACGATCCCTTCAGGCCGCTCAGCGGGAAGTCTGCCGGAGGAGGCGGATCTTTTCTGCGACGTCCCGATAATCGATGTTCTGACTGTAGACCTCAGTGAATTTTTCCAGCGCAGCCCTTGTATCACCGGCTTTTTCGAAGGCTATGCCGAGATCGTAATAAATGGCAAGCCTCCCTTCAGGATCCAGGCCGGGCGCATCGAGCGCGCGCAGGTACCACTTTGCTGCGATGACGGGCATTTCCTTGTCCATGAAGCAGGAAGCAAGCAGGGTGCATCCCTGAAGGAAGTGCGGGCCAACGTCCTGCGAGCCGGTTCCGTTGACAACTCTCTGGAACTCCCCAATCGCTTCATCCAGCAGCCCCATCTCTCGAAACGCCACTCCAAGATTATAGTGCGTCTGATCGTCGTCTGCAGATTGATCTGCGGAATCGTTTGCGTCGTTTAGTTCGTCGAGCAACGAACCCAGCTCCATTGAAGCGTCGGCAGCGGACTTGGAAGCGGCATCATGACCAGGTTCCGGGGCGGAGGAAACAGGGGAGGTCGCCGGGTCGTGAAAATCCTCCACGGTCGAAGCCAGTTCGTCCGCCAGGTTCTCGATACCGTTATTCGGACCGCCGGCAGCTCCGGATTCGGCAGGCGCTCGATGTTCCTCCGGCGCGTCACCACCCCTTGCAGCCTCGGAGAACGAGGTTGGAAGATCCCACTCCGCCTCCGAAGATTCCTTCGTATCAGCCTCGTCAGCGGTTTGGGAGCTTGCGGATGAGGTCGATTCCCGCCTCGATTGATCCAAACGCTGGCGGAATTCAGAAACCCGGCCTTCCCCGGGATACTTCCTTTCAAGGTCGGAAACGGCTTTTTGCGCCTCGTCGTAAAAACCATGGCGAATGTAGAATTCAATCTCCTCACGGCTTTCCTCGTAGTTAAAAGGCGCCGTTTCCTCCGCGAGCCGAGACTGATGCGCCGGGCCGGGCGAATCCACCGCTCCAGCACCGGCTTCCTGAGAGGCTACGGAGCCAGCCTCAGCCCCTTCCGCCTGCTGTCCGGACTCAAATTCAAGGGACATCTCTTTAGGGGGCGGCAGCTCTGTTTCCTCTCCCGCGGAACCCTCGCCATCCCCCGCCGGAGTAAGATTGATCTCAACCGGCCTTGGTGACGCTCCTCTCACCCCGGCAGCCCGCGCGGAACTTTCATCTTGCGGGGACGCCGACGGACCTGTCCCGGCACCGGCCGCGGCCTGGGCCAGCTCCAAGGCTTCCTCATGATATCGCTTCGCCTCGCTGCCATCCCCCCGCTCGGTATAGATCCTGGCCAGAACTTCCGCCGCCTGGACGGCGCGCCCGGGCCGTTTTTCCCGGCACACTTCCAGAATGCGCTTGTGAATCGCGCGCTGCTCAGGGTAGACCCGCAGAACTTTTTCAAGCTCCTCCACGGCCCTTTCCGTCAAACCGTCTCGGGCAAAGAAATCGCTGTTGGCCATCACTCCTTTTACAATGGCCGCCTGTTCGGGATCTGTGGACAAATCAGCGGCAGCCCCGCCTTGCTCGCCCCCCGAAATCGATTCCAGGCCGACATCGGGGCTGACCAGAGGAATCTCACTGAGCGGGACGTATTCTTTGCCCTGTTTTTCAAGAACCTTTCTGAGCAAGCCTTTGTAAGTTTCATTTTCAGGCTCGCGCGCCACCAGCCGGGCGTAGGCTTGCTCCGCATTGTCGAACTGGTCCGACTCGACGTATGCATTTCCCAGGGTTTCAAGAATCACCGGAATCGTAGACTCATCGGCTGTCTTTTCCGCCACCTCGTATATAAACTCAAGGATATCGATTCGTCCGGGAGCCGACTCCGACAATTTGCGAAGGGTCTCTATCAAGGGGCCGGTTTCGCGACGTGAGATCACGACCGGCGAGGCTTCCCTGAGGACTTCCAAAGCCCTATCAGGCTGCTGCTGCTCCATACACCGTGTCGCAAAAGCGGCGACTGGGGCAAAATTCGCCGGGTTTGACTGCAAAACATCCAGCAGCAGACCTCTTGCTTCATCCAGATTGCCGGTGGCCAGATAGGACTGAAGCAGCAGGCGCTTCGCCTCCGGGTTACTCTGAAGTTCTGGAGCGGAATCAAGAATCCCCTTGATTTCCTCAGGCTTCTGCTCCGCCAAAGCCTGCCGGGCACGGTGAAGGTGGATCTCAGGGTTCTCAGGGGCAAGTTCCGCAGCCTTGTCGAGGGCAATCCTGCAGGCCGCAGCGTCTCCGTTCCCGCGAGCAAGAACCGCCGCGTCAAGATAGGCGTCCGCAGCCTCGCGGCGTTCTCCGGCTGCTTCCGCAAATTGTGCAAATTTCAGGCGCAACGCGGGACTTTTGGTATCCAGCTGGCAAAGCTTGCGCAGGATTTCCAGGGCCTTGTCTTTCTGGCCCCTCCGTTCATAGAATCCAAATGCGTTCTTATACTGCTCCCGAGCCTCACGAGCCAGCCCCTGGGCCCAATTGAGTTCGGCCAGCCTCAGCAAAGGCTCCACTTTGTCCCGATCAATTTTCGAAATTTTCTTATAAATCGCGATCGCTTTAACTTTGAAACCTTCTCGCGTATAAGTGTCCGCCAGCCTGTAAAAATACTTCAGGGCTTCCGGGACATTGTTTTCCTGGGCGTAGAGGTCACCAATCACGTTGAGCAGAATCAGATCGTCGGGATCTTTTTCTATAATGGATTCATATTGCTTGATAGCCCGGGTGATCTTGCCATGGGCCACGTACTTGTGAGCTTCCTGAAGCGCTTTGGCCTTGTTAAAAGCCATTTAGACGGGACCTCAAAAGAACGGGTTGCTGTTTTGAAACTACCATAGGGTGCCTTTGAAGTCAAAACGAACGAAAGGCAAAATCCGACGAGACAAATTAAGCAAATCCTTATATTTCTGCTGGTTAGAACGATGACCCCGAGCCGTTCCGCCCACACCCTCACCCCGCTTTCCGTCTGTTGCGTTTGCTGTCAGTTTTTCTTTATAATGAGCCATCGGAATGGATAGGACCTAAACCACATGGCATCACCAATCGTTCAAAAGTTGCAGCAGGAAATCCAGGCGTTGGAGTACGAGCTGCACAACGAGCTGCCCAGGGAACTGAAAAAGGCCCGCGCACACGGCGATCTCAGCGAGAACGCCGAGTACATCATGGCCAAACAGCGGCAGGACTATGTGGGCGCCCGGTTGGCTCAGCTGAAGAGACGCATGGCAGAACTCTCACTGGTGAACGTCAACAACATTCCGAAGGACCGCATTGCCTTTGGGTCGCGTGTTGTCTTGTATGACCTTGACCAGGATGCTGAAGTCGAGTACAGACTGGTAACCAGTGAGGAGTCTGACTTCAGCAAGGGGTGGATTTCAACCACCTCTCCGATCGGCAAAAGCCTGATGGGGAAAAAGGTGGGCGAGGAAGTCACTGTGAGAACACCGAAAGGCGTTCGCGAGTTTGAAATCCGTTCAGTACGAACCATCCACGAACAAAACTAAAACCCAAATTCCGCGATGGGCGGCAACACAGCGCTAGTTGCGCCGCTGCAGCACCGGAGGTTTGTCATCTCCCGTGCTCTGGCCGCCGTTGGTGCCCGCCGGCTGCCCGGATTTCGGTTCGCGCTTGATCAGGGTCGGCTTGTTACTGTTGGCCTTGGCCTGGATCTTTTTCATCCTGCCGAGCAGAGTATTTAATCGGTCCTGGACAGTCTGAAATTCAGAATTGGACACCAGGTACTCGGGACGGCCTGGAAGAATGGTCTTGATCTCTTTTTCGGCATTAATGATGCGGTCTTGGGTTGGCGGGTGGTCCATGAAAACACTGGGAACACTGCCGGGATCACGCCTCTGTTCCTGAATAATCTTGGAGAACATGGAAAGATAGGCATTCGGATCGTATCCTGCCTTCCACATATACTGCAGGCCAAGGAAATCCGCCTGCTGCTCGTCGTTGCGGCTGAACTTGAGAAAAGCCAGTGGAATTCCGAGGTTCATTCCCTCCGAGAGGCCGATATAGACCGGATAGGACATCGGTGTGAAAATGAGGGGAATCATGGCGTACTGCAGCAGAGTCTGCTTGGTGGCATCAGACGCCCAATGGCGGCATGCTACGTGAGCGGTCTCATGAGCCAGCACGCCGGCCAACTGGGCCTCGCTGCCCGCCGCATGCAGCAACCCGGTGTTAACGTAAATGAAACCGCCGGGAAGCGTAAAGGCGTTGATTTCCGGCGAGTCGATCACCCTCACCGTGATGGGAATTTTGGCATCGGAACTTCCCGCGATGTTCTGCTCCACGCGGTTGACGTATTCCGTGATGACCGGATCCTTCACCAGCTTGGCGGAATGATCGATCTGATCGGCGTACTTCTTGCCGATGGCAATCTCCTTCTGCTCGGAGATGATGCTGTGGTGCGCAACATGCCTTTGTCCGATGCAATAGACGTCATCCATTTTGTTTTTGGCGTCTGTGCAGGGTCTAACAGCCGCCGTGTCATTCGCCAGCGCGGGGATCACACCCCAAAGAAAGACAGCAGCCAATGCCAAGGTAAGAAAGCTATTCTTTTTCATAGTCAACATCCTGTCCTGGTTTGCCCTATTGTTTGAGATGATTGAACCTCCTCCGGGGTTTCCTCGGCGGCTGCCGGCCTGTTGCGCTTCTTTCGCGCTTTCCAATGGATTACGGTGCGAACCGTAACTGCGTGCAGGCTAATCCACTGTGGGTTTGCAGGAGGAAGGTGAATGGGGACAGGCTGCGCAAGAATGAAAGGGGATTTCGGACGAGAGTCTCGTGCCGCCTGCAAGCTCGAGATAAAAAGAACCCTGCCGAGAGGTTACTTTTCTTGCCCTTTCAGTGAAACGATATCTCCTGCGCCACACCTTTGAAAAAATCGAAAAAGCTCTGGACAACGCCGGTCACCGACCTGGGCAGGTACCGGGGAAGAGAATTCAGTGCCGTCCCGACCCAATTGGTATGCCATCCGTAGGAAAGAACCCAGGCGTCCCCCTGGTTCCACACTTTCCGCAGGCGATTCCAGTAGTGGACCCGCCCGGCCATCACGTCTGTTTCCACAGTGCTCGTGGCTTCAGAGATCCGAAACAGCGGAGGAGGGTCCGTCGGCAGAGGTCTGTCGGGAGAGTAATGCTTCTGGATGCGCCGAACGGCCACGTTCCAATACGCCAGCGCCAGGCGGCGCGCTTGTTGCCTTTCCTGCTGGTCCCAGGTCTGGTTGTTAGCATAAAAAGCCGGCGGAGGTGCAGCGGACAACCTCATCACTGGGCGGGTCGATCGGTATACAAACAACCAAACCAGGATCAGTGCCAGCGCCCATTTCCACCACCCCGAGTGCTTCCGCACGGGCCGTTCCTGGAAAAGATGATCCACCGCAGTATCTAGAGAGTTTGCATGTTTCATCAAGGAAGAATTTAAACCTGGCGCGGGGTGACACACAATGGCCCGTTGGTTCTAGTTACGTCGGAACAACGTTAGCCGCTTCTAAATAACTGCGACGTAAAGCCGACACTTCACACCCGTTATCCGCCGAACCTAAGAGAAATTTAATGTAGATGTAACGTCAATCAATGCACGGGTTACGCATATGGCCCGGCTGTCTGAAAACTTCCGGCGATGCGATATTGGCCGGACTTTCGTTCTACCTTCTGCAAGAGAAAATCGCTCGCCACCCTGTTACCTTTGTTGTAAACGAGGGCTTTCAATCAACAATGCGAAACCACCCTAACAGGTCGAAATCCAGGCAAAAACTTCATCGGATCACTTTTCACCTTGATAAGCTATAAGACTTATTTATCCGGAAGGGAGACAAAGCCATCATGAAAGCAATCGCCATTACCCCAGGGACAAAAGACGTGAATATTGTTGACCGGCCTGAACCTCAGTTGAGTGCCCCGCATGAAATCAAGCTGCGAGTGTTGCGCGTGGGAATCTGTGGAACCGACCGGGAGGAAGCATCCGGCGGACGAGCCGACGCTCCGCCAGGAAAGAAGGACCTGGTGATCGGGCACGAAATGTTCGGCCAGGTGGAAGAAGTCGGCAGCGAGGTGCAGGGGGTCCGGCCCGGCGATTATGGATGTTTCACGGTCCGGCGAGGTTGCGGGCACTGCCCCGCTTGCCTGAACAACCGGAGCGACATGTGCTCCACAGGAGACTATACCGAGCGGGGCATCAAGCAGAGGGATGGATATGAAACCGAGCTGGTAGTGGATGAATCGCAATACTTCGTCAAAGTTCCCCGGGAGCAGGTGCCGCTGGGAGTCCTCTCAGAGCCCACATCGGTTGCCGAGAAAGCCATCGACGAAGCGCTCTCGGTCCAGGCCGCCCGGATTCCCGGCGCTGGTGACCCCGTGAAATGGCTGGAAGGAAAGCAGGTGCTGGTGGCCGGGCTGGGGCCCATCGGACTGCTGGCCGCCGCCGCGCTCAGGCTCCGCGGCGCCAAGGTGCTGGGACTTGATGTTGTGGATGCCGACACTTTGAGGCCCCGGATCCTTCAACAACTCGGGGGAAAGTACGTTGACGGCCGCCAGATAAAGTCTTCGGCGTTGGACGACGCCTACGGACAGATCGACCTGATCTTTGAGGCCACGGGCATTGCCCGGGTGGAGTTTGATCTGCTTGGCGCCCTGGGCATCAATGGGGCTTATGTTTTGACCGGAATTCCAGGTGGAGACCGTCCGCTTCAAGTCGATGGAGCGGCCCTGATGCGGCAGCTTGTGCTGCGTAACCAGGTGATGATCGGAAGCGTCAACGCCAGCCGGAAACATTTTGAGATGGCCGTGGAAGACCTCGGGAAAGCTTACAAAACCTGGGGCAAGACGATGGAACAGCTCATCACCCATGTCGTGCACTACAACGACTTCGCCGAAGTTCTGGAAAAGCACCCCGACAATGAAATCAAAGCCGTCATCGAATGGAGCAAACCGAACTGAACCCATGAAAATCTGGGTTTTCAAAATCAATACTAAACGGGGCTGGAAGTTCGACCAGTATTTCCGCTCCAGGACCCGCGGAAACTATCCCATGGGCGACGAAGGCTGGATCAGAAGTGCCTCCAGCCTTCGTTTCCTGCGCGAGGAAGTCAAACGCGGCGACCTGTTTCTCTGCTACGAAACCGACAAGAAAGAGCTGCGGGGAGTGGCGCGCGCGGCTTCAAACGGGCGGGATGTCGGAATGGGATCCCTGATTGATTTCTGTCCGCCGGCCCGGGCCGTAAGGTTCCGGAATCCCCTGCAGCGCCGGCCTGATCTCGACCACATCCTGGCCTTCACGCCGCATCGCGGCCGGGGCACCGTGCAGAAAATCGATCGCGATGAGTTTGCCCGCCTCAAGCGCATCATGCTGAGCAAGAACCCCGGCCAGGCCCGAGATCTGCGCAGGATCCTGGGATAAGGTCGAACCCCGGTTCAATGCTGAAGAAGCCCTTGCACATTCCGTTGGATTGATGCTAAGAACGGTTGACCCGCTGTCCGCCAGTGTGATTCGTGTAAAGGCGTCAAATGAAGAAGTGGATCTCGCAGTATTTCCAGCTTGAAGCCAACGGAACGACCTTGCAGAGAGAGGTGGTGGGCGGAATCACCACCTTTCTGGCCATGTCGTACATCATTTTTGTACAGCCGGGAGTTCTCTCCCAGGCCGGTATGAACTTCCAGGCGGTCCTCAGCGCTTCCTGCCTGGCCGCGGCGCTTTCCACTTTTCTGATGGGCTTGATTGCTAACTATCCGGTTGCGTTGGCGCCGGGCATGGGAGAGAACTTCTTCTTCGTCTACACGCTGTGCGCCGCAGCGCCGCTGGGTTTCGGACTGACGTGGCAGCAGGCCCTGGCCGCGGTGCTGCTGGCCGGCATTTTCTTTATTGCCATCACGTTGACGGGCATTCGGGCGAAAATTGTCAACTCGATTCCCGATTCGCTGAAACGCGGCATCGCCGCCGGCATCGGACTTTTCATCACATTGATCGGCCTCGAATACGGCGGGCTGGTCGTGGGCTCTCCCGGGACGCTGGTGCGCCTGGGAGACTTCAGCCAGCCGGCCACCCTGGCCAGCGTGCTGGGACTGCTGGTGCTGGTGGTGTTGCTGGCTTTCGGTGTGCGAGGAGCCATTCTGCTGGGCATCCTGGCCACCACGGCCATCGCCGCGGCTTTTGGACTGATCCACTTCCACGGCATCTTCACAACCCAGATTCACCTGGCACCCACCTTCTTGCAATTCGACTTGCGCGGGCTGTTTGCGCTTTCACCTTCAAAGCTGGGCGCAGCCATCTTTGTACTGTTCTACCTGGCGCTGTTTGACACCATCGGAACACTCGTGGGCGTGGGCCAGCAGGCCGGATTGGTCAAAGAGGGCAAACTTCCCCGGGCTGGACATGCGTTGTTTGCCGACGCAGTGGGCACGACGGTCGGCGCGGGGCTCGGAACCTCGACCATCACCTGCTACATCGAGTCGGCCGCCGGAGTTTCCGACGGGGCGCGCACCGGCCTGGCCAACATGGTGACCGGACTCCTTCTGCTGGCAGCCATGTTCTTCAGCCCGCTGGCGTCGATGATCGGCGGCGGCGTTGAGGTCAGCACGGCCAGTGGCTCCGCCATCCGTTATCCGACCCTTGCTCCGGCCCTGATCGTGGTCGGCTCGATGATGCTCAAGGTGGTTCGGGAGTTCAACTGGGACGATCCGACGGAATACCTGCCGGCATTCCTGATCCTGGTTGGCATACCGCTCACCTTCAGCATCGCGGACGGCATTGCCTTTGGGCTGATTGCCTATTGTGTGGCGAAAGTGGCAACCGGCCGGTGGCGCGAATGCCCGACCCTTACTTACATCTTTGCCGCGCTGTTTGTGGTTCAATTTCTGGTGATCTGAAAATCTCCGCAGCTTTTCAGACGAGCAGATGGTTTGTGCGCGTAGACCAACACGGGCCGTCAACAGACAGGGCCCACCCACAATAACGGCGCAACGGGACTCACCGGCTTCTACCTGCCTGCCGGGATTACCGAAAGACCTCAACCCCAGTGTCCACGCCGTTCACATTGTGCAGCACCTTACGAATTCGGCACGGGCTGTGACATCGGCGTCGCTGTTGGCGCAGCCGAACTGGCGCGCTGCGGTTGAGGCTCCAGCGGCATGACAATCCAGGCAACAATATATGCGATGAAGCCCCAGCCTCCGAGAAACAAAGCCGCCAGCCAGACCAGTCGCACCAGCGTGACGTCAACTTCCAGGTACTCCGCAAATCCGCCGCACACGCCGGCAATCTTTTCGTCAGTGCGCGAGCGCATGAGTTTCCTGTTCGGCCTTACGGGGGGATGCATTTCAGTACCGCATTGTGAGCAGAAATTGACCGACTGCGAATATTCTTTTCCACAACTTGGGCAAAACATGGCAAGACCCTCCATTTCGTCCGGGGGAAGCAACCTTCTTAAAGTTATACGCGCGGGGTAGCCCGAAAGTTCCTTCCCGAATGGGGCTGCGATCGAAGTAGCCCTTTTCCAGGGGGATGCAAACCAGGAACCCTTCCTGTCCTGTGGCGATTTCAGGTAAGATGCCCTTTATTGCCCCGCGCAGGGCTTCATTCCTCAAAATGGCCGCATTGACCCGGATTTCGGGTGGATCGCCAGACACGGCCTGGGAGACTGCAGAATGGATTGGAGACACCAGCGGCTGCCAAAAGTATTTGCCCGGTCGAAGTCCATGCGGCGCAGGATTGCATACAGCCTCGCCATTGTTCGGCTGATTCTGGTTCCCGTCATCCTGCTGGCCGTCTATTACCTGTTCAGAATGGGCTGGATTGTCGACCGCATTGTCAGTGTGGACGCAGCCGTGGCCATGCAGGCGGAGCGTGCATCCATCGTCATGCTCGACGCCGAGCGCACTGAACGAAACTACTTTCTGCTTCACGATCCCGCAGACCTCAAGGCCAACCAGCAAACCGTTGAAAACCTCCAGAAGATGATCCTATCGTTTCGCAAGATCCAGCCCCAGGAAGCGGTTGCGATCAAAAAAATGCAGGCCGAGCTTGAAACCTACCAGCAGGGAATGCGCAAGGCGGCCCGGCGAATCAGCGAAGCGGGCCAGCCGCGGATTGACCGGCTTCGCGGGGCCGTCCTTTCCTACGAGAGCGACCTGAACAAAATCCTCCGTGGAGCACACCGTCGCAGCAGAGCCGGCCTGGTGCGGGAACTGCACAATCGCACCAGCAAGTTTGACTCGGAGATCGCAGCCGCCGGAACCGAAGATCCCGTCCTCCAATCCATTTCCTCTCAGCTTGAGGAATCGGCCAGTTCGTTCTTGGGCCAGGCCACGTCACTGGAACACCGCAGTTGGAACCGCGTCGAGGCCGATCACGATGACGCCCGGGATCTGATGATCCGCGCCGAATGGGTGCTGGGCAGCGTTTCGCTGCTGGTCCTGCTGATCAGCATCTGGGTCAGCTACGTCCTGCCCAGGGAAGTGGTGCAGCCGCTGCTGGATCTGAAGGCGGCGGTGGACCACGCCGCGGCGGGCAATTACGAAATCGAGTTCGACGTTCAGGGCAAGGGCGAGGTGGTGCAGCTTGCCAACAGCGTGCGGGACCTGATTGCCCACGTGCGCGAAAAGAAGAGCGATCCGGACACGCCACCCGCCTGACGCCACTCCGGCCCAGAGTGCTGTTGACCAAAACCCTCTGGCTGTCCCCCCGAAAACTTGATAGATTAGTGTATGAAAGGAGAACATCTGACATGAAGGGAAAAGCAGCCGTAATCGACGCTCTCCAGAAGGCTTTAAGCGAAGAATTGATGGCCATCAGCCAGTATTTTCTCCATGGTGAGATGCAGAGCAATTGGGGCTACAAGCGCCTCTATGCTGAGATCAAGAAGCAGGCGATCGGTGAAATGAAACACGCCGAAGTCCTGGTTGAACGCATCCTCTTCCTCGAAGGGCTTCCCAACCTGAACGACTTCCCGAAACTCAAGATCGGGAAGAATGTCCAGCAGCAGCTCCAGAATGATCTGAACCTGGAGAAAAATGCTGTGGCCGAATACAACAAGTATATTGCCATCGCCCGCAAGGAAGGCGACAACGCCTCAGCCGATCTCTTCGAGGTTCTCCTGAAAGACGAGGAGGAGCACGTCGATTTTCTCGAAGCCCAGCTCGACTTGATCGAACAAGTGGGCCTGCAGAATTACCTCGCCCAGCAAATGAACGGCTGATCACCCGCCGCCGGCAGTACATTCCAGAAAGAATGAATCGAAATGAGAACACCGGTCGCCCCCAGTGGCCGGTGTTCTCTTCACCTCCTGCAAGAAACTTCCTCAGGCTTCAACACATACTCGGGAACCACCGAGTTAAG
>JBAUWE010000730.1:0-5299 GCA_049583595.1 Terriglobia bacterium | reverse complement strand
TCAATATTCTGGCTTGACCATTGAAGAGGTGAAGATGCCAGATTTTCGCAGCAAGATTTTCCATCCTGATGACCTGACGCAGATTCAAAACGAGCTTCGCGACCGATTGCTCAGCGGTTTGCCTTTTGAAGATGAACGGCGGGCCTTAGGCGCAGATGGTACCTATCGATGGTTCCTTATTCGCTACAATCCTCTGCGGGACGAGCGCGGACGAGTTCTCCGCTGGTATGCCACAGGGACCGACATTCATGATCGGAAGCAGGCCGAACAGAGGGTCCAGGATGAAAATATGGCGCTACGCGAAGAGATCGATCGTTCTTCGATGTACGAAGAAATCGTGGGATCCTCGGGCGCGTTACGACAGGTGATTTCGCAAATCGACAAAGTGGCTCCAACCGACTCCACTGTCCTGATTTCCGGCGAAACCGGAACGGGCAAGGAATTGATTGCCAATGCCATCCACAAAAGATCAAAACGAGCAGCCAAGGCATTCATCCGCGTCAATTGCGCAGCCATCCCACCTTCATTGATATCATCGGAACTCTTTGGGCACGAGAAGGGCGCCTTTACAGGGGCATTTCAGCGGCGCGCTGGCCGCTTCGAATCCGCCAATGGAGGAACAATTTTCCTCGACGAAATTGGCGAGCTGTCGCCTGAGATACAGGTTTCTCTGTTGCGAGTGCTCCAAGAACGTGAATTCGAGCGCGTCGGGAGCAGCCAACCGGTTTCTGTTGATGTCAGGGTGCTAGCTGCCACAAATCGTGATCTGGAAGCAGCTGTGGTTGCGGGTACGTTTCGTCAGGATCTTTTCTATCGGCTTAATGTTTTCCCCATTCGAGTACCCGCACTGCGCGAGAGGACGGATGACATTCCGATGCTGGTTGAGTATCTGGTCGAACGCTACGCCAAGAGAACTGGGAAGAAGATCACCCATATCAACAAGAAGACGCTGAATCTCTTTCAGTCCTACGATTGGCCGGGGAATGTTCGCGAACTGCAAAATGTAATTGAGCGTGCCGTGATCCTTTGCGATGAAGGGTCATTCTCAGTGGACGCAACATGGTTGCAGCGCAAGTCAAGCCCTATGTCCCGACGGCCGATTCCTCGCGCTGGCATCCTCGGGAAGGACAAGAAAGCATTTGCCGAGAATGAAAGAAAGACCATCGAGGCCGCATTGGCTGAATGCCAGGGTCGCGTTTCTGGCCCTCGTGGCGCGGCTGTAAAGCTCGGAATCCCCCACCAAACCCTGGCGTCAAAGATCCTGGCCCTTGGCATCGACAAGCGCAGGTTCAAAGTCTAGGTTTCACGCAAAGTCCCGCCTTCGCGGCACCACACCGCACCAGCTTTCACAAAACTGATTTGACACGGGCGCTGCTCCCCTCGGGCGTGCTCTCATATTTCCTCTGCACCAGTAGACGGCTTCGGTCCCATTTTTCTGAAAGATCAGGATTTCTGAGAGTTCAGCAATTTCTGTCGATGTGAACGACGGCTTTTCAAAGGTTTGCGATGGCAAGCCAATTGCTCAATGCCAAGGTGAAGTTGCGAATCGGGGCGGCTGGAAATTGAAGATCGAAAAGATTTCTCAGGGCGACACCACCACGATCCGTCTGATCGGGCACTTTCAAGCGGAGCACCTTGGCGAATTGAAAGAACAACTTCAGCACAACGGCCCCCGGATTGTTTTGGATCTGTCAGAAGTGACGCTAGTGGATGTGGAAGTAGTTCGATTCTTAGGAGCTTGTGAGGTCGGTGGGGCAGAACTCGCTCATTGCTCTCCGTACATTCGGGAATGGATTAAGCAGGAACGTAAAACTTAGCGGGTCTTTGATCGGGCGTCGAAACAATACTCGCGAGGTGATTGAACTATAGGAATGTCCATGCCAAATAAGAAAACAGCCATTGTCACTGGAGCGTCGCGGGGTATAGGCGCAGGGTTGGTCGAGGCCTTTCTGAGGGAGGGTTATAACGTCGTTGCAACGGCCCTGAACACCAGGAAGTCCTTGAGTGAGACTCTCAGCCTGGTTCTCGTCGATGGGGACATTGGCAAGAAGGAGACCGCTGCCAAAGCTGTAGAAACGGCGATTGAGCGCTTTGGGACAATCGACGCGCTGGTAAACAACGCCGGGATCTTCTACACCAAACCTTTCACAGACTTTACCACCGAGGACTTCAACTCACTGGCCTCGACCAACTTGCTGGGATTCATTTATATAACGCAGCTCACGGTGAAACAGATGCTCAAGCAGAAATCGGGATGCGTTTTAACCATCACTGCGGCGCTTGCCGATCACCCGATCGCCGGAGTCAATGCCTCAGTTTCGATGATGACGAAGGGCGGCCTGAATGCAGTGACTCGGAGTCTGGCGATCGAGTATGCCAAAGAAGGTATCCGATTTAACGCCGTTGCACCGGGCGTTGTTGATACTCCTCTGCACAAGAATGATCCAAAGGACCGACTTAAGACCTTACAGCCCATGGGGAAGATGGCTTCCATAGGAGACATTGCCGACGCTGTTCTCTACTTGGCACGAGCGGAACAGGTAACCGGAGAGGTCCTCCATGTGGATGGTGGGGCTCATGCTGGACGCTGGTAAGCCTGACTCAAGACATTTCATTAATGGGGAGTTTCCGTGTACCGAAGGCAACCAAATCCTACGAACAAACGGGCAACCACTCCATCTGCGACTCAGGCCGAAATGATGGCCGCGGCTGAGCAGGAGTTGGCTGCTTTTGTTGCCTCCGTGAGAGAGTTGCACGGTCCCGAGCAGGCCATGCTCTCGGCCGAAGATTGGATTGAGGAGTTGGCGTTAATGGACACACTGCCCGGACCAACAATTCGCGGCTGGCGACGGGTCACTGTCGCGGCCGCCGCCCGGCTGGCTAGTCGACTGACAACCAGCCTGGCCTCATCGAACGTCGATCGTGGGACCTGATCTGTGGCTGCCCGCCATGGGTGGTTTGTTCATATCGCAGCGCTAAGAGGGAGAAATGAATACAAATTCGGGAGGGCGAATGACAACCCCAATAGGCTCCAGGCAATTCAGTGCCGAGCAGAGGCTAAAGCAACTTGGCATTAAGCTTCCGGCGCCGCCTGAACCGTTCGGGACCTACGTCGAAGCGGTGCAGACGGGGCGCCTGCTTTTTCTGACCGGCATGCTTCCCACGGAAGGCCGCCGGGCCAAATTCACCGGGCGCGTCGGCGCGGAGCTCGATGTGGAAGCGGCACGGAGGGCAGCACATCTCGCTGCGCTCAATGGCCTTGCAGTCGCGCGCGAGCACTTGGGATCTCTAGACAAAGTCACGCGGATCGTCCGGCTTGGAGTGTCGGTGGCCACTTCGGGAGATGTTCGCGAACACCCGAAAGTTGCAGACGGGGCGTCGGAGTTGCTGCAAGACGTCTTTGGGAAAGACAAGAACCCCAGCCGCCTGGTGTTGGGCGTCGCAAGCCTTCCGCTGGGTGTCCCGGTGGCTCTGGAAATGATTTTCGAAGTAGCGGATTGAAGGTGTGGTGAGCTGCAGTTGCCTCGCCGGCAGAAATACATCGTTTTCAGCATTCAAAAGAAACTCAAAGGAGGAATTATGGCAACAGCAAGAGTCGCAGTAGCGCCGATGAAAGTGGTGCAGGTTCCCAAGGCAGGAGCCGATTTCCAAATCGTCGAGCGCCAGATTCCCAAGCCGGGCGAAGGAGAAGTCCGCATCAAGGTTCAGGCCTGTGGTGTTTGCCGCAGCGACGAGGTGACGAAAGAAGGCGCCTTGCCCTGGATTCAATTTCCGCGTGTTCCGGGGCATGAGGTGGCGGGGATCATCGATGAGTTGGGCGCAGGTGTATCCGCGTGGAAGCAGGGCCAGCGTGTCGGCGTCGGCTGGCACGGCGGCCATGACGGAACATGTTCCTCGTGCCGGCGCGGTGATTTTCGTAATTGCCGCAATGTGAAGATTGCCGGCATCAGCTACGACGGGGGGTATCAGGAGTATATGGTGGCTCCCGTTGAGGCACTTGTGTCGATACCGGACAGCCTGGGAGCCGTGGAGGCCGCGCCACTGCTCTGCGCCGGAATTACCACCTACAACGCGTTGCGGCATAGCGGTGCGATGCCGGGCGATTTGGTGGCCGTCCAGGGAATCGGCGGCCTGGGCCATCTGGGAATTCAATTCGCAAACAAGTTTGGCTACAAGGTCGCGGCCATCGGACGCGGGCCGGGGAACGAGGCGCTCGCAAGGAAACTCGGAGCGAACGTGTACATTGACAGCCAGGCGACGAAAGCGGCGGAGGAATTGCAGAAACTGGGCGGAGCTCAGGCGATTGTGGCAACAGCGCCGAACTCCAAGGCGATGTCCGAACTGATCGGTGGCCTGGGGCCGAACGGCAAGCTCATGGTGATCGGCGCGACCTTCGAGCCCATTGAGGTCACGCCGATTCAACTCATTTTCGGAGTACACGCCATTCAAGGATGGGCCGCGGGAACTCCGGCCGATAACGAGGACACGCTACGCTTCGCCGAATTGACCGGCATCCGTCCCATGATTGAAACCTATCCACTCGAAAGAGCCGGCGAGGCCTACGCGCGCATGATGAGCGGAAAGGCCCAGTTCCGCGTCGTTCTGACGATGTGAAGATATTCAAGTCGGCTGGATCTCGCGCCCTTCCATATGGCGTGAGCCAGCCGGCTGAGATGGAAATGGACGAGCTTGCCACACGGCCTGCGGCGGGGGCGACGTGACTTGGGAGAGCTTTCATCGCTCTCTTTCACCATTTGGGCATCTTAGAGGCATAACCGTGATTAAATCTTCTGATCTGCGGATGACGAGAATTCCACTCAACCACGGAGCCGGCCACATGCCCGCTCTCGGGTTTGGCACCCTAATTCCCGACGCAACCGTGACGATAACTGCGACCAGAGACGCACTGGAAGCCGGCTTTCGACACTTCGATTGCGCGGAGCGGTACGGGAACGAGCGCGAGGCAGGCAGGGCGTTGCAGGCAGGACTTGCCGCGGGAGGGATCGCTCGTGAAGACATTTTTGTTACCTCAAAGCTGTGGAACACCAACCACCGGCCCGAGCGCGTCGAGCCGGCGTTCGAGGCGAGCCGGGAAAGGCTCGGGCTGAAGTATCTGGATCTCTATCTCATTCACACTCCATTTGCATTTCAACCTGGCGACGACCAGGACCCGCGGGATCAAAAAGGCAATGTCCTTTACGACCACGAGGTGACTTTGCCCGACACCTGGAAGGCGATGGAAAGTCTGGTTGATCGTGGCAGGTGCCGGGCCATTGGACTGTCGGACATCACCTTGAAC
>JBAUWE010000729.1:0-1710 GCA_049583595.1 Terriglobia bacterium | reverse complement strand
TATCCGGAATACGAAGAGGCGCGCGAAACGCTCGCCCGCTACTTCAGCGTGGCCACGGACGAACTGCTGCTGGCCAACGGCACCGACGACGCCATCAAGATGGTCTGCGATACCTTTGTGGAAAATGGCGATGAGCTGATTGTTCCCGCGCCCACATTTCCCGTCTATGAGTTCTTCCACACCGTCGCCGGAGGGCGCACCACGCGCGTCCGCTACGATGATAAATTTCGTCTGACGGCCCGCATGTTGCTCTCTGCCGTCAACAAGCGCACCCGCTGGATGGCCATCGCCAACCCCAACAATCCTACGGGCACCGTGGTTTCACAGCCGGACCTGCGCCGGATTCTGCGCGAGGCTCCGGACGTGCTGGTGCTGGTGGACGAGGCTTACGTCGATTTTTCCGGCCAGACAGTCCTGCCCTGGATCAGAAAGTATCCCAACCTCGTGGTCACGCGAACCTTCTCCAAGGCCTTTGGCCTGGCCGCGCTGCGCCTGGGCTGCATCCTCACCAACGCCGGAATCGCCGAACCTTTGCGCCGCGCCCAGAACCCCTTTGCGGCAAATTCTCTGGCGCTGGCCTGCGCGCTGGAAGCCATCAAGCATGAAAAGTACGTTGCCCGCTATGCCCGTCAGGTTTGCACCAACCGCGACAAGCTCTGCCGCTTTCTCGACAAGATGGGAATCCCCTACGTTCCGAGTTCGTCGAATTTCGTCCTGGCGCGCGTCGGCGCAAGGGCTTCGGAAATTGCCCTCAAACTACGCGACCAGGACATCCTGATTCGCGACTGGATTTACGATCCGCGCCTGCAGGGCTATCTGCGTTTCACCGTCGGCTCAACGCAGCAAACGCGCCGGCTGATGCAGGGCCTCGCGGAGTTTCGCCCCATGATGGAAACGCAACCGAGCAAAGGAAATGGCGCAAGGCGGAAATCCTCCAAAGGACGGGCATCATGAAGGCGCGCACGGCATCGCTCCATCGCAAGACCACCGAAACCGACATTCGCATGCGGCTCAATCTTGATGGCCAGGGGAAGTACTCGGTCTCCACGGGCATCCGCTTTCTCGACCACATGCTGGAGCTTTTCGCGCGCCACGGCGGCTTCGATCTCGATCTCAAGGCGCGCGGCGATCTTGACGTGGACCAGCACCACACCGTTGAAGACGTGGGCATCGCGCTGGGCGAGGCGCTGCTGAAGGCGCTGGGGACCAAGAAAGGCATCAACCGCGCCGGCTATTTTGTGATGCCCATGGACGAGACGCTGGCGCTGGCTTCGGTTGACCTGAGCGGCCGGCCTTACCTGGTGCTCCAGGCGCCCATTCGCGCCCGCCTGGTGGGCGATCTGCAGTCTGAGCTGCTGGAAGACTTCTTCCAGGGATTTGCCACCAGCGCCAAAGCCAACGTGCACCTTAAGATTTTTTATGGCCGCTCCAGCCACCACGCGATTGAGGCGCTGTTCAAGGCGCTGGCGCGGGCGCTGCGTTATGCCTGCTCGCGCGACACGCGGCTGAAAGACCAGCTTCCCTCAACCAAAGGACTCCTATGATCGGTGTCATCAACTACGGCGCCGGCAACGTCGGCTCAGTGCTTCGGGCCGTGCAATTTCTCGGATATCCGGCTGAAGATGTCGAAGACCCGCGACTGTTGCAGTCCGCCGATCGGCTCATTCTGCCCGGCCAGGGACATTTCGGCTCCATGATGGCTGCGCTGGA
>JBAUWE010000728.1:0-1866 GCA_049583595.1 Terriglobia bacterium | reverse complement strand
CACGTGCGAGGCGGCCACCAGGTGAGCTGGGAAGTGGATGGCGTGCCGGTTCCCAACACGAACATTGCCAGCAACGTGGGGCCGCAGTTTGATCCCAAAGACGCCGACTTCGTCGAGATGAAAACGGGCGGCTATTCATCCGAATACGGCGACCGCACATATGGTGTTTTCAATGTGATTCCGCGGACTGGTTTTGAATACAACAACCAGGGCGAACTGGTGGCGAGCTATGGCAGCTTCAACCAGACCAACGACCAGCTGAGCTTTGGCAGCCACACCGACCGTCTGGCCTGGTTCGGAAGCTTTGCGGGCAATCGCTCTGACCTCGGCCTGATGACGCCCGTTCCTCAAGCGATTCACGCCATGAACAGCGGACTGGGCGGATTCGGCACGCTGATTTTCAACGCCACGCCCCAGGACCAGTTGCGACTGGTGGGTTCTGCGCGCGCCGATCATTACCAGATTCCCAACACGCCCGAACAGCAGAATGCCGGTATCCGCGATCTCGACCGCGAACGCGATGCCTTCGTCAATTTTTCCTGGGTCCACACCTTCGGGCCCGGAATGCTGTTGACCGTTTCTCCTTTTTATCACTATAACCGGGCGAACTTTGCGGGCGGGCCGAATGATACACCCTACATTCTGGACAACAACCGTGGCTCGCGCTACCTGGGCGGCCAGGTGACTCTGGGAGTGGTGAAGGGAAAACACAATGCGCAGGTTGGGCTGGAAGCCTTCGACCAGCGCGACGACACTTTCTTCGGGCTCCGGTCAGCCGCTGCCGCCGGCCAGCCGCCCGTCCGGCAGAGTTACAACCCGGCAGGCAATCTGGAAGCGGGATTCCTGCAGGACCAGTTCCAGGTCACTTCCTGGCTGTCACTCAACGGAGGCCTGCGGCTCACGCACTATGCCGGCCTGCTGCAGGAAAATGGAGTCGACCCGCGCGTGGGAGCGGCCGTTCGTGTGCCGCGGCTGGGCTGGGTGCTGCGCGGCTTTTACGGCCGGTACCTTCAGCCTCCGCCGCTCGATACATTTTCCGGGCCACTGGAGCAATTCGCGCTGCAGCAGGGCGTCGCCTTTCTTCCTCTGCACGCCGAGCGCGATGAGCAGTACCAGGCCAGCATCACTGTTCCGGTGCGCGAGTGGACGCTCGATGCGGACGTCTTTCGTACACACGCCCGCAACTTTTTTGACCACGATGAGATCGGCAATTCCAACATCTTTCTGCCGCTCACCATTCAGGGAGCGCGCATTCAGGGCTGGGAAGCTACGTTGCGGTCGCCCCAGATCCTGCACCGGGCCAGAATTCACCTGGCCTACTCGCACCAGTTTGTCCAGGGATTTGGCGCCGTCACCGGAGGCCTTACGGATTTCGAGCCGCCGGAAGAGGGCTTTTTTTGGCTTGATCATGACCAGCGCAATACGTTGAGTACGGTGGTGAGCAGCACGCTGCCGGGGAGGGCCTGGAGCACCGTGACTGTAGCCTATGGATCTGGTTTTCTGGACGGCGACGGGCCCGCGCACCTGCCCCCGCATACCACCGTCGGGCTCTCGCTCGGAAAATCGATTGCCGAAAACTGGTCGGTGGCCGTGAACGCCCTCAACATTGCCAACCGGCGCTACCTGCTCGACAACAGCAACACCTTTGGCGGAACGCACTACGCCTACCCCCGCGAGGTCTACGTGGAAATCCGCTATCGCTTTCATTTCTAGGCCCTTGTGGCGACCGGCACCGTGCGGCGGTGAGCCCGCGGTGACCACCTCGTGGGCTCCGGCGGCCACCGGAGCGCCAGCTCTGGCGGCAGGGTGTTTCGGCTGGCACGCGATGGAGTTCTCGACTGCCCGGATGCCTGGCAGGCGTTGGCC
>JBAUWE010000727.1:0-7542 GCA_049583595.1 Terriglobia bacterium | reverse complement strand
TTCTGATCGGAGATGGCGCCGTCGCAGTAGCGGTCTTTACGAATGCATACGATTTGACCGGCGTGGCCCTGATGTGGGGGATTGGCGTCCTGTTGGCAGTCTACATAACCGGCGGCGTTTCCGGGGCTCACCTTAATCCCGCCGTGACTGCCTGTTTTGCGGTCTTCCGCAAGTTCCCAGGGCGGAAGGTTGTGCCCTACGTGCTGTCGCAGGTTCTCGGGGCGTTCACGGCAGCGCTGGCTCTCTTCTTGTGCTGGTACGGATTCTGGACGCCGACCGCACACAAGCTGGGTGTCAGCATAGGACAGCCCGGAAGTCAGAAGCTGATGATGGTGTTCAGTTGCTTTTATCCCAATCCAGGCATCGTGGGCGTTACGCCGGCGGACTTTGCAAAAGTGACCGGTGGCACAGCTTTCCTGGTTGAGGCTGTCCTGACCATGTTCCTTTTGCTTGCGATCCTCGCGCTGATCGATTCACGCAATACGGCGGCTCCCGGAAGCAACATGGCCGCATTGTTCATCGGCCTGGCGGTGACGGCCATCGTGGGCATCGGGGCTCCGTTGACGATGGACGCCGTCAATCCCGCGAGGGACTTTGGGCCCAGGCTTTTCGGTTACCTGGTCGGATATGGGTCAATCGCTTTCCCCGGACCAAGGGGTAATGAGTGGTGGATTTACATCTTGGCGCCCATCGTCGGTGGAATTGCAGGTGGGCTAGTTTATGATTTTCTGGTTCGCCCGTTTCTGATCCATGTTCCGGAGGAGGTTCCTGCCGGCCGGCATCCGGAGGTGTCTTGAACAACCAGTGGAAGACGACCCATGCCCTGGCGAGTAAGTGATGGGAACCCCGGTTGAGATGGTGGTTTAGCGTGCTTGCTCGGCTGGCTTTCCTTGCGCTGGCAGGTATGATCTGTCGATGATTCGTACTTACTGACTGAACAACCAATCGAAGGCTGACCCAATCATTGCCTGAGAAATGAGAAAGGATGGCTCTGATGACGGACCTTCTTAAGCGTAAGGGCTCTTTCCCTGAAACCAGCTTGAAAATTTGTAAATTCAAATCTCGATCTTACGGCTGGATGGCCGGCGCCATGTTGTTTAGCCTGGTGTGGGGCGCGACCCTGATGGTTGGAGAATCTGTCCACCTACCCGGTCAATACTATCGCTTGATGGTTGCGGGCGTTGCACAAGTTCAAGAACACATCAGCCAGTACCCTCAAGCCGACTTGCCCGTGCTCGAGAAAGGTTCGGGATGGAGGCATTTGCCGTATGCCATCCTCGCGGCAGCGGTTCTTTACGCCAAGCCCGACCCTGCCAACTCTCACTATCACGACCCGAAGATGCTTGCTGAGGCCATCAGGTTGGGCGATTACTTTGCCAGCCAGAACGAAAAAGGGATTTTTACCCCACGGCTGGACAGCGATTGGGACACCTACATGTGGCTGGAGGCCTATCGCCTGCTTCAACCGGAACTGGGAGCTGAGCGCAGCGCACGCTGGAAGAAGGCAATCCTTGAGAACGCGACTCCGTTCTACCAGTCGGCGATGAGAATGATGGACTTCCCATGGTACAACACGCCTTATATCGGAACTTCTCCCAACCATTACGCGCAATGGGCCTCTTTGCTGATGCTTTCCGGCCACGTATTTGGCAAGTCCGACTGGCTTGAACTTGGCAATAAGATCCTGCACCGTTATTCTGCCGTGGAGCAGACCCCTGATGGTTACTGGGGCGAGTACAGCCGGATGGGCCCGACCGCAGGGTATGATTATGTTACGCTCACTCAGATTGCGCTTTACTGGGAATACAGCCATGACCCTGCGGCCTTGAAGGCTCTGCGCCGCTCAACTGATTTTCATAAGTATTTCACGTACCTGGACGGGACCCCGGTCGATTTGGTCAACAACCGCAATCGCTATTGGGATGTTCCGGCTTGGGGACAGTTTGGTTTTTCGCATTTCCCGGATGGGCGTCGTTACGCTGAGTTCCTGACGAGTTTCTTCAAACCAGGACACCTAACGATGGACGAACTGGGGCGCCTGTCGCAGGATGCCCTCTACTACCATGCTGGACCCACCGCGCCCATCCCACAGGATATGGAAAGCTTTTCCCGCCGGCTGCACATCCCCGCCGGAATCCATAAGACGGGCCCGTGGGAGGTGGGTTTGTCCGGCATCATCGAACCTTCCGCTGTGAGGAATCAGTTCTATATTGACCGGCAATCGAATGTGAGCGTTTTTAACCAGAAGCTGGGTCTGATTATCTCCGGCGCCAATTCGAAACGGCAGCCGGAACTGGCAACCTTTTTCGAGAGATTTGGCGGGAACACCTATGCGATACCGGTCAGCAGCCGCCTGCAAATGGACAAGGACGCCGACCGGCTTTCGCTTGCTTACAACACGTTTTTTGTCGACCTTTACGTTCCCACGCCCACTGACAAGTCCGTCACTCTCCGGTTTGAGATCACGGGAAAAGGCAGCCCTCCTGATGAGGCGGACCTGAACCTGCAACTGGTGTTGAAGTCCGGCCAGACGCTCGAAACGGGCGCCGGAAAGAATATCCTGCTGGGAAGCGATCCAATTGAACTGGGCCCGGAAGACATCGGGGGCTGGATTCGTTACGGAGGCTGGACTCTCAAAGTTGACCCGGAAGCGCGTCTGGCGTGGCCCATCTACCCTTACAACCCGTACGCGAATGCGCCCGAAAAAACGCTGGAACACGCCGTCGGCAGACTAACGGTTCCACTTCACTTGAAATCTAAGCACGGATATATCCGTCCTCATCAGCAGGAAATTTCTTTTACGTTGTCGACTGATTGAGATTCCATTTTGTGAGGATGATGTCGAGCCTGAATCAGCTGCCCGTTGCGATGTTCGAGTTTGAGGTCATTCCGCGCAAACCAGTGGCAGGGAGTAAATGAAGGGAGAAGGGAAGGAAGTTATGCGGGCAATCTCAAGACGCAAATTTGGCAAGGCGGTTCTATCGGGAATGGTTGCATCCGGAACCCTTGGCCGTTCTTCTTCGTCCAGAGACTCCATTTTGAAAAAGCCCAATATTGTTTTCATCTGTTCGGACCAGCACAGCGGCCCCTTGTTGATGGGCGGGCCGGGAGACGTGGTTCCGGTGAGGACCCCGAACCTGGGGCGGCTGGCTCAAATGGGAGTCCATTTCAAGAACACTTACTGTGTTGACCCGGTTTGCACTCCTTCGCGTGCCAGCCTGATGACGGGCCGGTTTGCTTCCGACGTTGGCTCCTATGGGAACAGCACGCCGTTCGACGGGCGCGTTCCCACCTGGGGAAACTATTTGCAGCAGGCGGGTTATTTCTGCTGGGCCACCGGCAAAATGGACCTGACTCCCAAAGCGGACCTGGGTTTCAAGCAGGTCCACACCTCGCACGGACACTACGAGCACCCGGATATTACGTCTCTGTTTCGAAGGCCGATGTGCTACCGCGTGGACGAACGCAGGCAGATTGACGGCAAGGTTGAAGAGAGAGGGAAACACGATCGGGCGGTGCTGGCAGCCGGTCTCCAATTCCTTCGAACTGAGGCGAAAAGCGTGGGCAAGCCCTGGGCTGCTTATCTTGGCTTCATCATGCCGCATCCTCCCTTTGGAGCGCCACAGAAATACTGGGAGATGTACCCTCCCGATCAGGTTCGGATGCCGAACATTCCGCCAGGGTCTCTTGAAAACCTTCCGCTCTCCTTTCAGGTGCTGCGAGATTTCAAGATGATCTCTACGCCCGTCCCGGAAGAACGGATCCGCCGGGCCCGAAGCGCCTATTACGGAATGATTACAGAGCTTGACGGGATGATCGGCGAACTGCTGGACCAGCTTGAAAGATCGGGAGAGCTTGAGAGTACCCTTGTTGTTTACACGTCCGACCACGGTGAAATGCTTGGCGAGCATGGGCTGTGGTTGAAGAATGATCTACTGGAGGGTGCGGCCCGGGTGCCCCTGATCATGGCCGGAGCAGGTCTGCCTCGCGGGATGAGCATTGAAACTCCGGTCTCTCACGTTGACCTGGTCGCGACATTGCTCGACTTTGCGGGAGTTCCCAGGCCGGGCGGCCTTCGCGGCCATTCCTTGTTGCCGATGGCTCGTGGTGAGCAGACTTCGCATCCCGGGTTCGTTTATGCTGAATCGAATTCGGAAGGGAACTGCACCGGCTCCTTCATGATTCGCAGGGGCGACTGGAAGTACATTTATTTTTCCTGGTATGGCGACAGACTGCTTTTCAATTTAAAAGAGGATCCCGGCGAGATGAATAACCTGGCAGGTAATCCTGCGCACGCTTCAAAAGTGCGGGAACTGCATGGCTTTCTGACTTTGCTGGTCGATCCCGATACCGTTACCGAAGCTGCCTTCAGAAAGCAGCACCAGGTCCTGATGCAAATGGTTCAGGAGAAAACCCCTGACGAATTTTTCCACACCCTGAGGGGCCGCCTCGGCCATGGCCAGGCCATCGCCCTCACCAGAAAATACTATCGGAACTGGCAGCCCGGGCCTGTCGGCGCTGACACCCTGTAGGGCCAGTCCCGGCGCCGGAGGAAGCCGGCGCTGGTCGCCTCCATGCCTCATTTGCCACATGAATGCCTCGGGAAAACCACCACAAGGATTTTAGCCAACATGGCGGTTCGAGGAGGCGCCGTCAGGGCCTGTCGGCACCCGTACACCGAACGGCGGGCCGCTCGCACAATCCGCAGACTGGACCGTGTGACCGTGGTCACAGCGTCTTCCATGGGTGGTTGCTAGCCTTTAATTAGACGTGAGTTTAAAGGAGGACCTATGGAAAAGACCAAAGCGGTCCCCACCCACGAGCAAATTGCAGCCAAGCCCATCAAGCTGAAAAAGATCCTTTGGACAACAGATTTTTCATCTGCTTCTCAGGCCAGTCTGCCGCATGCCACTGCCCTGGCACGGCGGTATGAATCCATGGTGTATCTGGCGCACGTGGTGGTGCCGCACCCCTACCCGATGGTGTCGCCGGAAGCGGCCCCATACATCGAAGACCTCCGCCGGGGGAGTTCCAGCCGGCTGACGTCTATGGCTGAATCCGCCGAGCTCCAGGGAATCCCGCACGAAGTTCTTCTGGGGCACGGTGAGGTGGCTGAAGAACTGAATGCGATGGTCAGGGACCATCAGATTGATCTGCTGGTTCTGGCCACGCATGGCCGCCGGGGTCTCCGGCGCTTCTTGTTAGGTTCGATGGCGGAAGAAATCTGGCGGACTGCCATGTGTCCCGTTCTGACTGTGGGGCCTCACGCGCTGGACCGTCCCATTGAAGAGATCGTTTTGCGGCAGCTTCTCTATCCCACAGACCTGTCCGCGGAGTCCTTTGCCGCCGCGCCGTTTGCGCTCTCTTTCGCGCTGGAATATGAATCCCGGCTGACGGTTCTGCACGTCGTTCCAGCCGCCATCCGCACCAGCGCGCGGCTGCTGGCCCGTGCCTTCCGTGACGAGTTGCAGGAGACCTTTCCTTCTGAAGCGGTGCCCTGGTGCGAGCCCGACTGCCTCGTTGAAAGTGGCGATCCGGCGGAGACGATCCTGAAAATTGCAAAGGAGCGCGAAGCGGACCTTATTGTGCTGGGGGTCCGCAGCCCGGAAGCGCTGGCAAAGCAGCACCTCAGCAACGTTGCATATCCGGTGGTCGCGGGCGCCGACTGCCCGGTGCTGACGGTCCGCGCTACGTCCTGAGCCAGGGCAGGGATGATGGAGACCAAGTTGGGTCCTGGAGTGAAACCGTGGTCTGGAGGTGTGTTGCCTGGAATCTAACGGCCATTTCTATTGCTCGATGATCGATCCGACGTCTCGGCCAGAGGTGAGCCATGTTGAAGATCGAACGCATCCTTTGCCCTACAGATTTTTCTGACTTTTCAGAGAGAGCTTACGACTATGGCCTGTCAATCGCGCGCCATTACAAGGCCGAACTTTACCTGCTGCACGTTGTGCGCCCCGTGATTATCGGTTATCCGGAGTATGCCATTCCCGATTCCGTCAGTGAGTTCTACGGTGACTTGCGCGAACACGCCGAGGAACAGCTGCGGGAATTTGCCAAGGTCCACGCGGAGGGAGACGTACACGCAATGGTGGCGGTGGAAGAGGGGGTTGCGACGGAATCCATCCTGGATTTTGCGCGCGAAAACTCCATTGACATGATTGTGATGGGAACTCACGGCAGGCGTGGGTTCCAGCGGCTGACGCTGGGTTCGGTGACCGAAAGAGTGCTGCGAAGGGCGGGCTGCCCGGTGCTGGCCGTGCGTAGACCGGCGCACGATTTTGTCGTGCCCGGAAGCAAAGAAGAGCCTGTCCATCTTCGCAAGATCCTGCTTTGCTCGGACTTTTCAGAATGCTCTGATCGGGCCTTGCGATATGTCCTCTCACTGGCCACGGAGTACAAGAGTGAACTCTCTCTGCTCCACATACTGGAGCATTTGCCGCCCCAGGAACAACGCGAGGTGGAGAACGCCCGCGCAGTCCATCTGATGAAAGGGAAGATCCCTGAGGACGCTCGGAGCTGCTGTGAGATCAGGACGATTGTCCGGGCGGGCAAACCTTATGAGGAGATTGTCAAACAGGCCGAGGAGGATCAGACCGACCTGATTGTTGTGGGCGTGCGCGGCCGCAACGTTCTGGACCTGGCACTGTTTGGTTCAACCACCCATCGAGTGCTGCAACTGGGGCCTTGCCCGGTGCTGGCTATTCACGCCTGAATCGTGGCATGGAGCATTGTTGCCGAGTCGCCGGCTGTCACACTCATGCGTCCCATGCGCAAAAACGCGCCCTTTCAACTGTCTCCCAATTCGTCCTGACGCGGCCGGCGGATGCGGGCAACCGGCACGGGATTGTGGCGCTGGGCGTAACGGCGGTGGGACCGGACAGGATGCGAGCGAGCGGCCTCGATGAACAGGGCCTGAAAGAATACTATCGCAAGTGGAACCTACTGAAGACCAGGGTGACGGGCGAAGATGTGGCCTGGCACGGGATGTTCTTCCCCATCCGCCGGCGCCCCACCACCGGCGCTACAATCCCCGTTGACGGCGGCCTCACCGACGCTACACCAAGGTGAGTTGGCACATGCCCGCGAACTTGCTGTGTGATAATATTTTGAAGGTATTTGAGGGCGTGTAGCTCAGTCGGATAGAGCATCGGATTTCTAATCCGAGGGTCGGGGGTTCGAGTCCCTCCACGCCTGCCATCCTGTTGTCCTTGTCGAGCGAGTCGCTCGATGTTTAATGCAAAGACTTTGTGAATGCGCCCGTTATCGGCGGCACCGTAGGCTGTGGGGAATGATCTCACCTTTAGCTCCGCCGCGACGACAGCCTGGTCTATGTTTTCACCGGCCCATCTGCCTTCTGCGGGCCGATTTGCCCGTTTGAGATTGACGAACACTTATTGGCAAACGGATAATCATTGGTGGCGTTGGAGTTCGCCCTTAACCGCCCCTTTTTGAGGGGAAGATGACTCCTGGGAAGGCGTTGGCGGGCGAGCACAATTGGGAGACTTCGGCGCGTGCCCCTCCTTTCTGTGTCCTTTCGGG
>JBAUWE010000726.1:0-2746 GCA_049583595.1 Terriglobia bacterium | reverse complement strand
CTGCAAATCCGGAGGCAGGAATGACCACGGTGGACATTCGCAAGGAAAACCCGGAGCAGGGCGGGGTGCATTAGCAGCAGGGATGGCCGCCGGCGAAATCAGAGAACCGCGACAATGCAGTTGCGTTACCGGCCAAAAAGAGCGATAAGTAATGGCTGTGTTTGTGCCTACGGGAGGGGCAGTGCCAGAATCGGAGTTTGCTGTGAGCAGGTGACCGATTTGTCAGGCCCTTCTATGAATGCGAGTCAGTCCATTGGTGGCGCCCCCGGTCCGCGGATGCCTGCCGCCCGGATGGCAGGCGGTCTGGGAAGCGAATTTTTCCGCTACTTCCTCGTTGGTGGATTCGCATTTGTCTGCGATACGTTCATCCTCTTTTCCCTGACGCATTACCTGAAAGTCAACTATCTCGTTTCCGGGGCGGTGGGGTTCCTGGTGGGGACAGTGGTGAATTACGTGCTCAGCAGGAGCTGGGTGTTTCAGCGGCGGACGCTCCAGAATACGTCTGCCGAGGTAACGATTTTCACCCTGATCGGTCTTGTCGGCCTGGGCTTGAATGAGTTGATTCTGTGGTTCTTCCAGTCGAAGCTGGGAATTTACTACCTGTTTGCCAAAGGCGTGAGCGGCGTTACCGTGTTCATGTGGAACTTTGGCGCCCGTAAGCTTACGCTTTTCCGGTAGCAAGGTTTCTTGACGGGGAGGTGTAGTGACACAAATGGTTCCAACGAACGGGAAATCGGTGGTTATTATCGGTGCCGGGCCCGCGGGTCTGACGGCCGCGCTAGAGCTCTCCAGGCACCACGTTCCGGCGAAGGTGCTGGAAGCCGACAAGCAGGTTGGGGGCATTTCGCGCACGGTCAACTACAAGGGATACCTGTTTGACATCGGGGGCCACCGTTTTTTTACCAAGTGGGAAGAGGTGAACGAGATCTGGGAACAGACGCTGGGTGACAAGTTCCTGCTGCGCCCGCGCCTGTCGCGCATCTACTACCGCAAAAAGTTCTTTCTCTATCCGCTGGTGGCGAAGAACGCCCTGCTGGGATTGGGGCCCGTGGAAAGCGTTCGGATTCTCCTCAGCTACTTCCGTTCCGCGCTTTTCCCGACGCCGAAAGAAGACAACCTGGAGGAGTGGGTCTCGAACCGGTTTGGAAAGCGGCTTTACCAGATTTTCTTCAAGACTTATACCGAGAAAGTGTGGGGCGTGCCCTGCACGTCGATTCAGGCGGAGTGGGCGGCCCAGCGCATCCGTGGCCTCTCCCTGATGGGCGCGGTGAAGAATGCCCTGTTTCCTTCGAAGACACCCAAAGCAAAGACGCTGATTGACCGGTTCCATTATCCCGAGCGGGGCCCGGGCCAGATGTGGGAGAGACTGGCCGACCAGCTCAACCGGCAAAGCTATCCGGTGCTGATGGAGCGTCGCGTGGCTCGAATCTGCCACGAGGGAGGGGCGGTGACGCGCGTCGTAACACGCGGCCCGCACGGCGAGGAGAGTTTTGAGGGCACACATTTCATCAGTTCCATGCCCATCCGGGACCTAATCAACGCCCTTGACCCGCGCCCGCCAGAGGAAGTTTTCCAGGCGGCGAACGGGATTCGCTACCGGGACTTCCTGATCGTCAGCCTGGTGGTGAACCGCAAGGAAGTTTCACCCGACAACTGGATTTACGTTCACGAGCCGGGCGTCAAGGTGGGGCGTATTCAGAACTTCAAGAACTGGTCGCCCGCCATGGTTCCGGACGCCAGCAAGACCTGCCTGGGAATGGAGTATTTCGTTTTTGAAAATGATGAGCTGTGGGCAAGCCCTGATGAGAAATTGATCGAGATGGCGCGGCGCGAGATTGCACAACTGGGACTGGTCCGTCCGGAGGAAATCGAAGACGGGACGGTGGTCCGGATGCAAAAGGCCTACCCCATGTACGACCCCGGCTGGGCGGAGCGCATTGAGGCCATCCGAGCCTATGCCCAGGCCAGCCTCAGGAACCTCCAGTTCGTCGGCCGGAACGGGATGCACAAGTACAATAACCAGGACCACTCGATGATGACGGCCCTGTGCGCCGCGCAGAACATCTGCGGAGCTGAACACGACCTCTGGGCCATCAACAGCGAGCCCGATTATCACGAGGAAGTGAAGGAAACTGAATCCCCCCACAAGACAGTAGGATCGGAAAGCCTCGCCACCTGAAGTTCCCTTTGCCCAGGGCCTTGCAAGATTTCCGGACCTTGAACACACGGGTCTTCGATGGCGTGATCCACTGATGGGCCAAACCTGAAGGTGTACGCAAACCCATGACTTTTTCTGCATCGCCCTGACGGCTCCGGAATTCTCATTCCCGCTATTCTCCGGCGAGACTTGACACAACCGATGAAATAGGGGACATTCGCAACTTGTTTGGGGAAGATGATGATTCTTGCGATAGAAGCCGGGCTCACTGTTCTTGCGCTGGCGCTGGCTTTCACAGTCCCGGAGTTAGGTTCGCGGTGGTTTGAAGCTTTAGAGCGGAACCTGAGCAGTCTGGCGCGGCAGCGCGGGTTGTCAGTAATCACTGTCGGGCTTACAGCACTGTCATTGCGGGCAGCCCTTCTGCCCATCCTGCCGATCCCTGTGCCAGGCGTCCAGGATGAGTTTTGTTACCTTCTGCTTTCCGACACTTTCTCACACGGCCGATTGACGAATCCTTCCAATCCCATGTGGGTACAATTTGAGACCCTCCATGTTCTGTGGCGGTCTGCTCATATATCGAAATATTGG
>JBAUWE010000725.1:0-1824 GCA_049583595.1 Terriglobia bacterium | reverse complement strand
GTAGCGTTTTTCGAAGAAGATTTCCTGCCACTGCCTCACCATGCCGAGTGACCGGTTGTTGATGACCACAATCTTCACAGGAACCCGGTATTGCACCATGGTGGCCAGGTCATTCAGGGTCATCTGGAACCCGCCGTCGCCCACAAACGCAATCACCTGGCGGTCCGGATAGGCCATCTGCGCGCCCAGCGCCGCGGGGAATCCGTAGCCCATGGTGCCCAGGCCGCTTGATGACAGCCAGGTGCGGGGATAGCGGAACTTGTAAAACTGCGCCGCCCACATCTGGTGCTGGCCCACGTCCACGCCGATGATGGCGTCGTCAGCGGCAATCTCGGCAACCGATTCAATCACCTGCTGCGGCTTTACAATGTTCGTATATTTGTCGTAGGCGAGCGGATGCTCGGCCCTCCAGGCATCAATCCTCTTCAGCCAGTGCTCGCGCTCGGCCGTTGCCGGCTTGTGCCCGGACTTCTTCAGTTCATCAATCAGGCCCCGCAGTGTGTCGCAAGCGTCGCCCACCAGAGCCAGGTCAACATTCACGTTCTTGTTCACCTCAGAAGGGTCAATGTCAAACTGGATTCTTTTGGCGTTGGGGGCAAAGCCGTTGATGCGCCCCGTGACGCGGTCGTCAAAGCGCGCGCCCACGGCAATCAGCAGGTCGCAATTGCTGATGGCGGTGTTGGTGGCGTAGGAACCGTGCATGCCCAGCATGCCCAGTGAGAGCGGATGCCCGGAAGGGAAGCTGCCCAAGCCCATCAGCGTGGTGGTCACCGGAATGTGGGTGAGTTCGGCAAGCTCGCGAAGCAGGCCAGAGGAGTTGGCGGCGATGATTCCTCCGCCCACGTAAAGCACCGGCTGCTGGCTGGCCTCGATCATTTCACAGGCCTGCTGCATCTGCTCGCGGGTCCACTCGCCGGGTTGATGGACGCGGTGCGACTCTTTGGCGGGCGGATAGCTCGGCTCGGCCTTCTCCAGCAGCACGCTCTTGGGCAGGTCCACCAGCACCGGGCCCGGCCGCCCGGAAGCCGCAATCTCAAACGCCTGCTGGATGACCCCGGGAATGTCGGCGGCTTTCTTTACCAGGAAGGCGCGCTTGGTGATGGGCAGGGCAATGCCCACCGTGTCGGCTTCCTGAAAAGCGTCTTTGCCGATCAGGCTGGCGGGCACCTGGCCGGTCAATGCCACAACCGGGATGGAATCCATCATGGCCGAGGTCAGCGCCGTGATCATGTTGGTGGCGCCGGGACCGGAAGTTGAAAGGCACACGCCCGGCTTTCCCGTCACCCGCGCATAGCCATCAGCCGCAAAAGCCGCGGCCTGTTCGTGCCGCATCATCAAGTGGCGGATGCCGGCGCTGTACATGGCGTCATAAAGCGGAAGGATGGCGCCGCCCGGAAGGCCGAAAATGACGTCAACTTTCTGCCGCACCAGGCTTTCCAGTAAAATTTCGGACCCTGAAAACGTCTTGGACATAAGCCAATAATCCCCGAAGAAGATGTCCGGCCGGGCCGTGGGCAAAGGGCCAACGGAAGATACCGACCAGTCGGTAGGTAGAATAGCACCCAGACTATGGCTCGTCAAGAGGGAACTCAACGGTAGGTTGCCAACCTTTTTTCGGAAAGCGCAGCGGTTTGAACGGGTAGAGAGGACCTCCGCCTTTGAGGTCCGCGGCTCTATCTGGTTAACAACCGCCGACCGTAACCCCGGCGGCCGGCGCTACCCGCTGATAATGGGCCTTGGCTGCCTTCTGCTTTCTGCACTCCCAGGCCCGGAGGGCCGAAAGACTTTAGCCCATAGCGTGAGCTATGGGACACCAAGCCCTCA
>JBAUWE010000724.1:0-7525 GCA_049583595.1 Terriglobia bacterium | reverse complement strand
GCGCATCCGCGCCTGGACAAAGGCGCGCAGGTTTCCAGGAGTGCGATGTTCCGCTTTGTGGATGGAAAAGAGCTCACCGTTGTGGTTAATGACCATTCCTGGCCGGAGATCGTTTGCATTCATTCTGATGTCTCGCTAGAAGCTGAGGCTAGGTTTCGAGCTTGGGGACCGTGCGGATTCCGACTTCGGCACGAACAGACCCAACCCACATTCTACTGGTATGCTCAGGACTCGTCAATGTTGGCGATACTCGGCGGTTCGTTGCAAGCAAAAGCCGTTAAGGGTTATCATAAACCCTTATCTTAACGCCGATATCGCCTTTCCGGCAGGCTGGAACCGTTCCTGACGGGCGACCGGTTCTTTCGTGGTTTGCGAGGGCAAATCCTTGTGTGGCATTACTGGTTTTACCCGGAGGAAATTTGAACCCGGCAACGGCCGCATCCGCGACGCTGTAGCGACACTGATTCATCGTGGGCCGGACCAGCAGGGTGTTTACCAGTCGAACCTGGCCGCGCTGGGCGCCACACGGCTCAAAATCATCGATCTTAACTCCGGCAATCAGCCCATTGTGGCTGAAGACGGCGACACGGCGATCGCCTTTAATGGCGAGATCTACAATCACGCCGAGCTTCGCAAGGAACTTGAAGGACTGGGACATCGATTCAAGTCCCGCACGGACACGGAAACGGTCCTCGAGGCGTTTCGGGAATGGGATACGGAGTGTTTTGGGCGGCTCCGTGGCATGTTCGGCGTCGCACTTTGGACCGAATCGAGCAAACGGCTCGTTCTGGCCCGTGATCGTCTGGGCATCAAACCTCTCTATATTTACCGCCTGAACGGAGACATTCTCTTTGGCTCCGAGTTAAAGTCCATACTCATCCATCCTGAAGTCGAACGCCGCCTCAGCCTGGCCGGCCTCAATTGTTTCCTTTCGCTGAACTACGTTCCCAGCCCCTGGACGCTGGTTGATGGCATTGAAAAACTCCCTCCCGGCCATCTGCTCGAATGGCGTGACGGAAAGGTCAGCACCGAGTGCTTCTGGCGCCTGACTTTCCAGGAACAGCCGCACTGGACGATCGAAACCGCCAAGGAACAATTGGATTTTCTACTGCGCGATTCCATGCGCGAGCACATGATTTCCGACGTGCCGCTGGGAATCTGGCTGAGCGGCGGGATTGATTCCTCCACGATCCTGCACTATGCGGCCGCCGCCACTCCGTCACGCCTGAAGACCTTCTCTATTACCTTCCGCGGCCGAAGCTTTGATGAATCTGATTACGTCCGGCAGGTCGCCGCCCGTTACGGGACCGATCATCACGAGTTTGACCTGAACCCAGACCGGGACCTCGCAAGCGCTATCGAGGATTTTGCATACTTTTCCGATGAACCCAGCGCGGATTCCGGCGCGCTTCCGGTCTGGTTCCTCTCAAAGATGAGCCGCCAGCACGTGACCGTCGCGCTCAGCGGCGAAGGTGGCGACGAACTCCTGGGTGGCTACCTGACCTATATCGCCGATCGCTGGGCGGGACTTGCCCGGCGCTTTCCCAGGTTCGCGCGCCTGGCCGCCCTGAAGATCACTCAATACCTGCCTGTGTCCGATGAAAAAATCGGCCTCGAATACAAATTGAAGCGCTTTCTGGAAGGTTCGCTCCTTCCCCCCGACAGGGCGCACCTGTACTGGAACGGAACATTTTCCGAAGCTGAGAAGACATCGCTCTTCGCGGGCGCTGACCCGAAGTATCTCAACGACGTTTTGCGCATGCTGCCCGCTCTCTCCAACAGCGTTGGAATCCCAAATCGTTTCCTTTGGCTCGACCAGCTTTGCTTCCTGCCGGACGACATTCTTTACAAGACCGACCGAATGAGCATGGCGCACGCGCTGGAAGTGAGGCCGCCCTTTCTCGACCATCGCATTGTGGAATTTTGCGCCTCCCTTCCGGTGGAGCTTAAGATCCGCGGG
Source organism: Terriglobia bacterium (assembly GCA_049583595.1). Taxonomy (GTDB): domain Bacteria; phylum Acidobacteriota; class Terriglobia; order UBA7540; family UBA7540; genus SCRD01. Next base: position 5,565 of record JBAUWE010000724.1, on the reverse strand, counting down.
AGCCAGCGAAAGTACCTGTTGGAGGAACTCATGAAGGACAAGCTTCCCCCGGGAGTCCTGCGCCGGAAGAAAGTCGGCCTGGATATTCCCGCGCACGACTGGCTGCGCGGTCCGTTGCGGGAACTGCTCAGGGACACACTCTCGGTCGACGCCATCGGGCGAACAAAACTTTTTCGGCCTGAAGTTGTCCAGGGCTTCATCCGCCGGCACCTGGAGCGGCGCGGAAATTTCGGCTTCCACCTTTGGGGCCTGATGACACTTTTCCTCTGGTTAAATAAATGGCAGATTCAGACAGCACCGATATCCGAACTACAACGGGAATCACTCGAAAAGGTCGTTACCTTTACGTAGTCGTCCTACTGTTTGCCTCAATCATTTTCCTGGGCTCTGTCATTTCTCCGCCCTCCCTGATGGATGATGTGGATGCGGTGCAGGCGCAGATTTCCCGCAACATGCTGGACTCCGGAGATTGGGTATCGGCGCGTCTGGACGGCGTTGCCTACCTCGAAAAAGCCCCGCTGGTCTACTGGACGATGGCATCCTCCTACATGGTTTTTGGCGTGCATGACTGGGCCGCCCGCATCCCCATTGCGCTCGCGGCCATCCTGCTTTGCCTGCTGACCGCCTGGTTCGGCACATGGGCCTTCGGACGACGTGCGGGATTTTACGCCGGCTTATGCCTGGCCACGTGTGTCGGTCTGTACCTCTTCACAAGGATTCTCATTCCCGACGTCATGCTGACCGGCGCCATTGCGATGGCGCTGTGGGCATTTCTGCGCACTCTCGAAGAAGACGAACCCCATCCGCGCCTCTGGGCATTGGTCATGGCGGCAAGCATGGGCGTCGGCCTGCTGCTGAAAAGTCTGATCGCCGTGGTCTTCCCGTGCGGCGCAGCCCTCGTATACCTTCTGGTGACCCACCAACTGCTGCTGAAACGGACCTGGAAGCGGCTGCATCCCTGGAGCGGAGCGGCGGTCATTCTTCTGATTGCCGCTCCATGGCATATTTTGGCGACCCTCCGCAATCCGCCTTACTTCGCTTTCACGCTGCACAGCGGGCCGGGAGAATATCACGGTTTTCTGTGGTTTTACTTTATCAACGAACAACTTCTGCGCTTCCTGAACATGCGCTATCCCCGCGACTATAATACGGTTCCCCGCCTCTGGTTCTGGCTGCTGAACCTGGTCTGGCTTTTTCCCTGGAGTGTCTATCTTCCCGCCGCGACGCGCCTTTCTTACAAGCCCACGGACCGGGCGGGACGCGTCCGTCTGCTGGCCCTGTGCTGGGCGGGCTTTATTCTGGTGTTCTTCACCTTCTCAACCACGCAGGAATACTATTCCATGCCCAGCTACCCGGCCTTCGCGCTGCTGCTGGGTTCCGCCATGGCACTCGACGGCGAGAGCACCTGGCTGCGTTACGGGACGAAGTTTTTGGCGGTTCTCACCGGGCTTTGTGCGGTGGCTGCAACCACCATACTCATCCTGGTTCGAAACGTTCCGACGCCAGGTGACATTTCATCTGCCCTGACCAGCCACCCTGCCGCCTACACTCTCGCGCTGGGGCATCTGGAGGACTTGACGCTCCGGTCATTCGCCTATCTGCGTACGCCACTGACTCTGGCAGCTGTTGCCTTCCTGCTGGGCGCAATTGGCGCCTGGTTCCTGAAAACCAGGCGGGCCTACCTTGCCATCGCCGTGATGATGGTGCTCTTCATCCACGCAGCAAGAATAGCAAGGGCCGTTTTCGATCCCTACATGTCTTCTCATCCGATTGCCGTGGCGCTTGAGAAAGCTCCCGCAGGGAAGCTGATTGTTGATGACCAATACTATGCCTTTTCAGCCGTCTTTTTTTATACGAACCGGCGTGCTCTGCTCCTGAACGGCAGAGTGACAAATCTCGAATACGGCTCCAACGCGCCGGGGGCTCCCGATGTTTTCATTCATGACCCAGATTTTAAGAGGTTGTGGCTCTCCCACCAGCGGTATTATCTGGTCGCGTACGAATCGGCCCTTCCCCGCTTCAAACGTCTTGTAGGGATTGACAACCTCCACACAATCATCCAAAGCGGCGGTCAGATGCTGCTAAGCAACGAACCCCTGAATGGCAGTTGATCTGGCCGGCTCGGGCGGGAACAGATACCCTGGCGTTTGAAGAAGGGGGGTCTCGGCGGTGTTCAGGGAGCGTCTCTCCCCGCCATCCGGGAAATCCGCACGCTGCTCCGGGTGCGCTGTCACGATAAGCCAATGAAGAGCCTGATTGTGAACGCGGACGATTTTGGCCTGACCGAGGGTGTAAACCGGGCCATTATCGACGGGCACAGAAACGGCATCATCACCAGCACCACGCTGATGGCAAACGGCAGGGCCTTTGATTCCGCGGTGGCTGCCGGTTTAGCCGCGCCGGCGCTGGGGATTGGCGTTCACCTGAACCTGACCCAGGGCCGCCCGGTTTCGCCTGCTTCCAGGGTTCCGTCGATCGTCACCCCACGGGGTACTTTTTATCCAGGTCCGGGCATTCTGGCTCGACGAATTCTGACGCGCCAGATCAAACCCCGCGACGTTGAAACCGAACTTCGAAGCCAGATCGAAAAGATCGCGGCAGCCGGCATCCGAATCACCCACCTCGACAGCCACAAGCATGTTCATCTGCTGCCTCCCATCTTCAGTGTGGTCCGGAAACTGGCGCGCGAGTACGGAATCGATTGTGTGCGTTGTCCTGTGGAACCGGCTGTGAGCGCCCTTGGACCTTTGCGCTCCGGGCGCCGTGGATGGCCTCGCAGGGCCAAGCAATACCTTCTGGGCCGGGCACTCTCCACACTCGCTGCGTGCCAGGCAAGAAAAGTAAAGGATGCAGGATTATGCCGGCCGGAACGCTTTTACGGGCTCAGCCAGACGGGTTTCCTGGACGCCGCTATGCTGGAGCCGATTCTCCGGGCGCTGCCGGAAGGAACCAGCGAGATCATGTGCCATCCGGGCTATGTCGATGAAGCACTGTTGGACACGCGAACCCGCCTGCGCTTCCAGCGGGAAACGGAGCTTGGGGCCCTCACCAGCCCCGGCATCCGGCGGCTTGTGGATGAACTGGGAATTAAGTTGATCTCCTACGGCAAGCTGTCCCTCCCCCGTCAGTCAACGGCCGGGAAAAGCAACGAACCTGTGCAGGAAATTACTCGAAGGGGTTAACATAAGGATTGGCTCAGCGTCCAACACTGAAGGAAGGCCCGATGGAGAAGGAAAAAGCGGCTCGATATTCAATCGTCATCCCGCTGTTTAATGAGGAGAGCAACCTTCGACCCCTTTACATGAAGGTTGTGGAAAACATGAATGCGGTGGGAGACACCTACCAGGTTGTCTTTGTCGACGATGGCAGTTCCGATCGGACCTATGCCTTGCTTCGGGAGATCTGCGCGAACGACAGCCGCGTGACCGTCGTCCGCTTGCGCAGAAACTTTGGCCAGACCACGGCGCTGCAGGCCGGCTTTGATTACGCCGAGGGCGAGGTGATTATTTCACTCGACGGCGACCTGCAGCACGACCCGGCGGAAATCCCGCAATTCATCGCCAAGATCAACGAGGGCTTTGACCTGGTGAGTGGGTGGCGCGTGAAGAGGCAGGACACCTGGCTGACTCGCCGCCTTCCCAGCCTCATTGCCAATTGGTTGATGGCCAAATTGTCGGGAGTGGACATCCACGACTTCGGCACAACTTTCAAGGCTTACCGCCGCGAAATTCTGCAACAGATGAGGCTTTACGGTGACCACCACCGGTTTATCCCGGCGCTCGCCAGTTCGTTTGGGGCCCGGATCGCCGAAATCCCCATCAAGAACATTCCTCGCACGAGTGGCAAGTCCAATTACGGAATGTCCCGAACCATACGGGTGATGCTGGACCTGGTCAGCATCAAGTTTCTCCTGGAATACTCCACGCGTCCTCTGCAATTTTTCGGTCTGTTCGGCTTTGCCGGCCTCGGAGTAGGGTCGCTGATCGGGTTCTTTCTGCTTTTCAAGAAACTGGTTCTGGGCCAGGAAATCTTGTTCCAGCACGGACCGCTGCTTTTCCTCTCGGTATTGCTGATTCTCAGCGGCATCCAGTTGCTCTCGGTGGGGTTGGTGGGCGAGATGGTTACTCGAACCTATTTTGAATCTCAACGGAAGGCCACTTACGCGATTCAGGAAATTATTTCGCGCGGCGGGCACGAGCAAAAACCCGAAGGCGCAGGGATTGGAGTAGGCTCATACGGGTAGAGAAAAGCAGGCATGAGGCCTCGCTAGGGCCGATAGCCTCTTCCTCCGCAAAACACCGAAAGGGCAATCCAAAACTTGAGAGGCCGCGTCAGTCGAACTCGATCACCAAAAATATCGTAGTTTCTGCCCTTGATGCAGGTGAGCAGGCGCCAGTAAAGCGCTCCCATGATCTCTGCAATCACCATCGACCGGCGGTCTTCCGGCGGCAGAGCCCGCCGCGCCTCAGCAAAGTATCGGCGCGCGCGTTCAGATTCGAAATCCATCAGGTCGATATATCTGCCACGGGGCTTCCCTTCCAGGAAGGATTCCGGGGGCACCTCAAAGTTTTTGAGATCCTCTTCGGGAAGATAGATGCGTTCCCGGCGCGCGTCACTTTGAAGATCGCGAAGGATGTTCACAAGCTGCAGCGCCATTCCGAGGTTGGCGGCATACTTGCGGGTCAGAAGATTCTTATAACCAAAAATTTCGATGGTGATCAGGCCTATGGTCGAGGCCACACGGTAACAGTAAAGTGACAGTTCCTCAAAGGTGCGGTAGCGCTGCGGGCTAAGATCCATTTCAATGCCCCTCAACAGCTCTTCGAAATGCTCCCGGGGAATCTGGAAGCGATGGACGGCCCGGGCGAGCGCGGCCAGTTCGGGAGTCAAGTCCGGATCGGGTAGGCCGCCGGCCTGATAACAGCGGTCCAGGTCCCGCCGGCAAAGTTCCAACTGCTGCCGGGCTTCTTCCGCAGGAAGGTCGCTGTCGGCCACGTCATCGCTGCGCCGCGCAAAAGCGTACACGGCCTCAATGGCTTCGCGTTTTTCCGGAGGCAGAAAAACAAAAGAATAGTAGAAATTGGTGGCGCGGGCATTGGTGAAACGCTGGGGGTGGTGGCGAAGACTCATGGATATGCTTTAAGTTGAATACGGCCGGTGGATCATTCCTTCCGACGCGCCGAAAAACTTTGCAGCGAATCGGGACTCGATATTCTATTGTATTTCTTTTTACGATGTTGAAGAGTAATTCAGCAAGGCTCTTAATGCAATATTCCACCTGGCATGGACCGGCCTGAACAATGTTCTCGATGCAACTGAGTGTTTTGATCTGCCGGAAAGCCTGGTCCTAGTTGAAATATCCGCAGAGGATCGGAGTTGGAACAATGCCCACCTATCTGGTAACCGGAGGAGCAGGATTCATCGGCTCCAACATGATTGGCGAGATGGTGAGGCGCGGTGAGACGGTCCGCGCCCTGGATAACCTTGCCACCGGCCACATCGAAAACCTGGCCGCGGTCAGGCAAGCAATCCAGTGGCATGAAGCCGACATTCGGAATCTTGAGA
>JBAUWE010000723.1:0-22476 GCA_049583595.1 Terriglobia bacterium | reverse complement strand
CTTTCGCAGGCTGAAATCGATAGCCGTGCTGACGCGCTGCTCGCCAAACTGACTCTACAGCAGAAAATCAAACTGATCGGGGGCGTAGACAGCATGTTCACCTACGCCATGCCGGAGATCGGCCTGCCGCGCCTGAAGATGTCAGACGGGCCGGTGGGCGTCCGCGTCTGGGGCCCCAGCATCGCTTACGCCGGAGGCATTGGCCTTGCGGCTTCATGGGACCCGGCGCTGGCCCGCAAGGTGGGCGTGGCGCTGGGCCGCGACGCGCGGGCGCGCGGCGTCCATTTTCTGCTGGGCCCGGGCGTCAACATCTACCGCGCGCCGATGAATGGCCGCAACTTTGAATACTTTGGAGAAGACCCTTACCTGGGCGCCCAAATCGTTGTGGGTTACATCGAAGGCGTACAGAGTGAGCGCGTGGTAGCCACCGTCAAGCACTATGACGCCAACAACTCCGAATACGACCGCCACGGCATCAATTCCATCATCGATCCGCGCACGCTGCGGGAAATCTATCTGCCCATCTTTGAAGCCGCGGCCAGGCAGGCGCACGTGGGCGCCTTCATGGATTCCTACAATCTCATTAACGGCGAGCACGCCACCCAGAACGCATTTCTCAATACGGAGGTCCTGAGAAAAGACTGGGGCTACCGCGGCATCATGATGTCGGACTGGGGCGCCACCTATGACGCCGTTGCGGCGGCTAACGGCGGGCTCGATCTTGAAATGCCCTCGGGAAAATTCATGAACGCGAAGAACCTGCTGCCGGCCATCAAGGCGGGTAAGGTGTCTGAGGCCACCATCAACGAAAAGGTCCGCCGGATTCTGCGCGTCGCCATACGTTTTGGCTGGCTCGATCACGACCAGACGGACCTGGGCATTTCCAAGTACAGCCGGGAATCGCTGGCCACGGCGCTGCAATCGGCCAAAGAAAGCATGGTGCTGCTGAAGAATGAGGGGCACCTGCTGCCGCTCGATCTCAACCAGGTCCACACCATCGCCCTGATCGGGCCGGACGCCTTCCCGACTCCCAATTCCGCGGGCGGCAGCGGCCACGTCACAGCCATCGCTCCGGTCAGCTTTCTGGAAGGATTGACCAACGGGCTGCCCCACACCAAAATCCTCTGGAACAGCGGCGTGAAGGATCTCTCGGGCTTGCTCAGCTCTCGGCGGGCCGGGAACAACTTCTCGACCGACGATCAGGGCGCACATCCGGGTCTGACCCAGGAAGAATTCGACAGCGGAACCATCAGCGGCAAGCCCGACCGAACCCATGTGGTGCCCGGTGTGCAGTTCTGGGGTGGCATCCAGTACGCTCCGCCTACCAGCAAGAAGCTGGCTGTCCGCTGGACGGGCTACTACACGCCAAAAACTTCCGGGCCGCAGGAATTCATCGTCGCTTCCGTCGCCCGCGACACCTACCAGCTCTACGTCAACGGCAAGAAGGTGCTGGAGGGACTGCCGGGCCGCGGCGAACCCCAAAGCGCGGAAATCAATCTGTCAGAGGGCAAGGCCGTTCCGGTGCGGCTGGATTATCAGCCGGAAAGAAGCGTAATCCGGATCGGCTTCAACGCTCTGCCCGCCGCCGACATGCTGGATCCCGACGCCACAAAACTGGCTGCAAAGGCTGACGTTGTGGTGCTCGCAGTTGGCTTCGACTCGGAAACCGAAGGCGAAGGCCACGACCGCACCTACGCGCTGCCCCCGGGACAGGAAGCGCTCATCAAGGCGGTCACGGCCGCGAACCCGCACACCGTCGTTGTCCTCACCTCCGGCGGTAGCGTGGCCACTGCCGGCTGGCTCAGCCGCGTGCCGGCGTTTCTGGAATCGTGGTACGGCGGCTCGGAAGCGGGCAAGGCGCTGGCGGACGTTCTGTCTGGCCGTACCAATCCATCCGGCAAACTGCCCATCACCTGGTGGAAGCGCATCGAGGACAATCCCACCTGGAACAACTACTATGAGCCGGCCGGTTCACGCGACGTCCACTATCGCGAAGGCGTCTTCCTCGGCTATCGCGCTTATGGGCACAACGGCCAGCCGGCGCCGCTGTTCCCGTTTGGGTTCGGGCTTTCCTACACCACGTTCGCCTTCAGCAACCTGAGCGTCAGTCCTGGGGCAGCCAGCCCGAGCGGGCCCATTACGGTGAGCTTTGACGTCAAGAACACCGGCAGCCGCGCCGGCACCGAAGTCGGCGAAGTTTATGTGAGCGATCCCTCGGCCACCGTGCCGCGTCCGGAAATTGAGCTGAAAGGTTTTGAGCGCGTCACGCTCAACCCCGGCGAAAGCAGGCACGTGAGCGTCAAGCTCGACAAACGCTCGCTGGCCTACTGGAACGTGAAATCAAACGGCTGGAAAGTCGATCCCGGCACGTTTGTAGTTTCCGTCGGGGACAGCTCTGAAAACCTGCCGCTGAAGGAGAAATTTACTGTGCGGTAGGTTGGTAGGTGGCAGGTGGAATGTGGGAGCCACGGTCAACCGGATGTTCGGTTGGCCGTGGACATGTCTGCTGGCGCAAGGACCGCGGCACAAGCTCCCCATCGCGGTTACTGTCTACTGGCTTTTCGTTCCCGCCTCGGCAAAAACGCCCGCGATAATCTGTTTGGCTTCGTCCTGGATTTTATGCAGGTGGTCTTCGCCCATAAAACTTTCGGCATAGATTTTGTAAACGTCTTCGGTTCCGGAGGGGCGGGCGGCGAACCAGCCGTTTTCTGTCACGACTTTCAGTCCTCCGATGGGCTGGCCGTTGGCGGGAGCGGTGGTGAGCATCGCTTCGATCTTTTCGCCGGCCAGTCCAGAAGTTTTCACCTGCTCGGGCGTGAGCCCCTTAAGAATTACCTTCTGCTCCGGCGTGGCGGGAACGTCAATCCGCTCGTAGGCTGGGGCGCCGAATTCGTTGGTCAGCTCCGAATAAAGCTCGCCGGGATCATGTCCCGTCACCGCAGTCATCTCGGCCGCCAGGAGTCCCATGATCATGCCGTCTTTGTCGGTGGTCCAGACCACACCATCGCGCCGCAGGAAGGACGCTCCGGCGCTCTCCTCGCCGCCGAATCCAAGCGAGCCATCGAGCAGCCCCTCGACAAACCACTTGAAGCCCACGGGGACCTCGACCAGCTTGCGGCCCAGTTTAGACGCCACGCGATCAATCATGCTGCTGCTCACCAGTGTTTTGCCCACACTCGCCCGCGCCTGCCATTCCGGGCGGTTCCGGAACAGGTAGGAAATTGCCACCGCCAGATAGTGGTTGGGATTCATCAATCCGGCGCTACGGGTGACGATGCCGTGGCGGTCATGGTCGGTGTCACAGGCAAAGGCCACGTCAAAGCGGTCTTTCAGCGAGATCAGCGCCGCCATGGCGTAGGGCGAGGAGCAATCCATGCGAATCTGCCCGTCCCAATCCAGGCTCATAAATCGGAAGGTCGGATCAACCAGCTTGTTGACTACGGTCAGCGGCAGCCCGTAGCGCTCGCTGATGCGGTCCCAGTAGGCCACGCCTGCTCCGCCCAGCGGATCGACGCCTATTTTCAGGCCCGCGCCGCGAATGGACTCAATGTCAACCACTGCATTAAGATCATCGATGTAAGTTGTTGCGTAGTCATGCTCGTGCGTGGTCTGGGACTTAAGCGCTTTTGCCAGCGTCACCCTGCGCACGCCGCCAAGCCCGCCTTCCAGCAGGGCATTCGCCCTTTCTGCAATCCAGCTGGTGATGGTGGTATCGGCGGGTCCGGCGTCCGGGGGATTGTACTTAAATCCGCCGTCTTCAGGAGGGTTGTGGGAAGGCGTAATCACAATTCCGTCGGCCCGCTGCGCTTTCGGCTGGCGGTTGTGGGTCAGGATGGCATGCGACAGCACCGGCGTGGGCGTGTAGCCATCGTCCCGGTCAATCATCACATCAATTTCATTCGCAGCCAAAACTTCCAGCGCCGTGGCATAGGCAGGCTCTGATAGAGCGTGGGTGTCTCTGGCCAGAAAGACCGGACCGGCGATCTTCTGCTCGCGGCGATAGTCGCAAATGGCCTGGCTGATGGCAAGGATGTGCCCCTCATTGAAGGAGTTCGAGAACGACGAGCCTCGGTGTCCGGAGGTGCCAAAGGCCACCCTCTGGGCGGGCACAGCAGGGTCGGGCCGCCCGGCATAATAGGCGGTGATCAGCCGTGGAACATTCACCAGCATCGAAGGATCGGCCGGCTGCCCGGCCCGGGGGTGTGCCATAAGTCTTTGTCCTCCGTCAGGTTGTCAAATTGCAGGCCAGTAAGGAAATTTTTCAGTGCGTATCAGCTTCGAGACTACACTTCCAGAAAAAGCATTGTATCACCATCAGGAAAGGCTTTCCCGGAGGGGGCCTCTGTCCCGACAAAGGCCTGGCGGTGCTATAATATGAAGATTTGGGGAGTTGCGGGGGAGCCTATGTACTCCGTTTTGTTGTGGCTGGCTTTAATCCTCTATTTTGTGGGCATTGTGCTGACGGTCCCGTCAGTGATGAAGCATCGTCCGTCATTGCCCTCATCGGCGCTTGCAGCCCTTGGTGCAGGTCTGGTGCTCCACGCCGCGTCGCTGGCTGCGAGGGCAGTTCAGTTGCACCGCCTTCCGGTGATTGACGTCCAGAGCGCACTTTCGTTTTTTGCGTTTCTGGTAACGCTGGCCTTTTTCCTGGTGTATTTGCGCTATCGGATCAACGTTCTGGGCATCTTCATGCTGCCGCTGGTTTTTGTCTTGACACTGTTTTCGGCGCTCCGGCCGGGGCCGTCATTCCAGTCGATGGCCTTCCGGAGCGGCTGGCTGATGGTCCACATCAGTTCCATCATGCTGGGCTACGTGGGCTTTTTCCTGACCTTTGTCGCGGCTGTCATGTACCTGATCCAGGAAGGCCAGCTGAAGTCGAAGAACCCCCAGCAAACTTATTATCGGCTGCCTTCGCTGGAACTGTGCGATCAACTGTATTTCAGGTCGCTCAAATTCGGACTTCCATTCCTGACGGTGGGCATCCTCACGGGCTTTGTGTGGGCGGCGCGAACCTGGCACGGCCACTGGGAGCTGGATCCCAAGATCCTCGCGGCGCTGATCACCTGGCTCATCTATCTCTTCCTGTTTTCTGCGCGTTTGAGCGGAACCTGGCCGGGGCGGCTTTCGGCCTATGTGGCCATTGTGGGATTTGCCGCGATTATGGTGACATTTGTAGGCATCAGCTTTGTGAGCGGCTGGCACGGGTACATACCCCGTCTGGGCAAAGCCCCCTGATGTGATGTAGCTCACATACGATTATGGCAGAGTGACGGAAAATATTAACTACTAGTGATGTGAAAAGAAGATGAACCTCGCTCTCATGGGAATCAACCATCGGACGGCGCCAGTGGAAGTCCGGGAACGGATGAGCATTCCGGAGTCACGGCTGAGAGAGGCCATTTCCGACCTGGTGCACCGCGATGGCATTAGAGAGGGTCTAATCCTCTCCACCTGTAACCGTGTGGAAGTCTTCGCCAGCGTCCAAGATCATGTTCCGCCGGAGCCCCTCATCCGCAAGTTTCTGGCCGATCACCATCAATGTAACCTTGCGGAATATGAAGATCACTTCTACTATCACCGCCAGCAGGATGCCATCGAACACCTGTTCCGGGTGGCTTCAAGCCTGGATTCGATGATCGTCGGCGAGCCCCAGATTCTCGGCCAGTTAAAGCAGGCTTACAGCGCAGCTCGGGAAGTCGGAGCCCTGAATGGGACACTGAACGAAATCAGCCTGCAGGCCCTGGCCGTGGCCCGAAAGGTCCGGCGAAAAACCGAGATTGGGGCCTCCGCAGTCTCCGTTTCGTATGCGGCCGTGGAACTGGCCCGTAAGATTTTCGGCGACCTGACGGGAAAAACCATCCTGGTTGTTGGCGCGGGCAAAATGAGCGAGATTGCTGCCAGGAACCTGATCCGGAGCGGCGCGGGCTCCATTCTGGTGGCGAATCGCACCTATGACCGCGCGGTCGAGCTGGCCAACGCCTTTCACGGTAAGGCTATCCGCTTTGAGCAGATGCTGGACCATGTGGAGAAGGCCGACATCGTGATTTGCTCGACGGCTGCTCCGCACTACGTGATCCACCGCCACCATGCAGAACAGTGGCTCGCGGCACGGAAGAACCGGCCGATGTTTTTTGTGGATATTTCGGTGCCGCGCAACATCGATCCAGCCGTGAATGAACTTGATAACGCCTTCGTTTATGATATTGACGATCTCGGCCAGGTGGTGGAAGCCAACAAGAAACAGCGCGAACGCGAAGCCGTCTGGGCGGAAGAAATTATTCAGCAGGAAGTGCAGAGGGCCATGCGCCGCCTCGCTTCGCGGGAAATTGTGCCTACGATTGTGGCGCTTGAGCAGAGACTCGAAACCATTCGAGAGAATGAGCTTGAGCGCTATCGTGGCCGATTGAGCGCCCTGACACCTCAGCAGCGTGAGGCCGTTGATGCTCTGACGCACGGCATCCTGAACAAAATCCTTCACGGCCCGATTACCGAACTCAAGAGCGGTGTCGGCCGCCCGGAACAGAGTTCGCTGGTATCCATGGTCCGCAAGATGTTCGGCGTCGCGGAGTGACGCGCTGCATCCATGGGGCATTTTGAATTCGTTCATAGCTTTTCAACTTTCAGGAATGGTTCTGCGTTTTCGCCGAACCTTCTGAACTTACTGCCAACCTCATGAAGATTACGATTGGTTCACGCGGCAGCGCACTGGCTTTGTGGCAGGCAAACTGGGTCAAGGACCGTCTGGCGTCCAGCGGCCACGAAATCACAATCGAAATCATCAAGACCAGTGGTGACAAGCTGCAGAATGCGGCACTGGCAGCGTCTGGGACCAAGGGACTGTTCATCAAGGAAATTGAAGAAGCGCTCCTGGCCGGGCAGGTGGACCTTGCCGTGCACAGCATGAAAGATCTTCCTACCGACCTGCCCGAAGGTCTTGGAGTGGCGGCGGTCCCGGAGCGTGAAGACCCGCACGATGCACTGGTCTCAAAAGGCAGGCTGCCCTTGCAGCAACTCCCGCCCGGAGCAAGGATTGGAACCAGCAGCCTGCGACGGCAATCCCAACTGCTGGCCTTGCGTCCCGATCTCAAGGTTGTTCCGATGCGGGGCAATGTGGATACGCGTCTGCGAAAACTCGAACGAGGCGACTGTGAGGCTCTGGTGCTCGCCGGCGCGGGATTGAAGCGCCTCGGATTTGCGTCGCACATCACAAGCTGGTTCAGCGATTCTGAAATATGCCCGGCAGTCGGGCAAGGGGCCCTTGCCATCGAAATCAGTATGAAGAATGCAGAAGTGAAAAAGGCGGTTGCATCGCTCGACCATCCAACCACCCACCAGGCGGTGCGCGCGGAAAGGTCCATGCTCGAGGCGCTGGGTGGCGGGTGCCAGCTTCCCATTGCAGCGTATGCAAAGCACGACTCCGGCAAGCTGCACTTGACAGGCGTGGTCGCCGATCCGGCCGGCACGCGGTTGCTTCGGGCTTGCGCCACGAGCGTGCCTGAAAACCCGGAGGATCTGGGGCGGCAGGTGGGGGCGGAACTCTTACGCCAGGGTGCGGCCGAGCTTCTCAGCTATCCGGAACCCGAGCACAATTAGTTTTCGGCAGGATCTCGGAGCGAACATTCACTCCCCGGGAACTTACAGGTTGATATGAGCGGAAAGGTTTATCTTGTCGGCGCTGGACCGGGCGACACCGGTCTCCTGACGCTCAAGGGCAAAGCGGCGCTTGAACGCGCTGACGCCGTCATCTACGACTTTCTTGCCAACGCAGACCTTCTGCGCTACGCGCCTCTGCCATGCGAGAAGATTTGTGTGGGAAAGCGGCCGGGTGAAAAGACGCTTCTCCAGGAAGAGATCAATGAGTTGCTTGTCAGCAAGGCCGCAGAGGGAAAAGTCGTAGTCCGGCTGAAAGGGGGAGATCCTTTCATTTTCGCGCGCGGAGGTGAAGAGGCGCAGGCGTTGGCAAAGGCGGGCATTGCGTTCGAAGTTGTCCCGGGAATCTCGTCGGGATATGCGGCGCCGGCCTACGCGGGAATTCCCTTAACTCACCGCGACCTGTCATCGAGCGTCACCTTTCTGACCGGCCACGAAGATCCCTCCAAAGCTTCCAGCAGCGTCGACTGGGCAAGGCATGCCCAGGGAGCGGACACCCTGGTGCTTTTCATGGGAGTTCGCAACCTGCCGGAGATCACAGCCGCCCTGGTAAAGGGAGGGCGGAACGCCAACACTCCAGTTGCGGTGATTCACTGGGGCACTCTCGCAGGACAACAAACCGTTACGGGTACTTTGGCTGATATCGCCGCCAGGGCCGCGGGCATTGAAGCGCCGGCAGTCATCGTCATCGGCGAGGTCGCCAGACTGGGTGATGAATTGAACTGGTTTGAACGCCTTCCGCTTTTCGGGAAGCGCATTGTGACAACGCGAACGCGCGAGCAGTCCGGCGACCTGAGAGAAGCGCTCGAGGAGTTGGGCGCTGAGGCTGTTGAGATCCCGGCCATTGAGATTCGCGATCCGCAATCGTGGCAGCCCATGGACCAGGCCATCGGCCGGCTGGATGAATTTGATTATCTCGTGTTCACCTCAGCCAACGGCGTCAAGAAATTTCTGGGCCGACTTCCCGAGTGCGGACGCGACGTGCGCGACCTGAAGGGACTACAGATCGGAGCCATCGGACCGGGTACAGCGGCTGAACTTACAGCCACCGGCATCCGAGTCGATTTCCTGCCCAGAGAATACAGGGCGGAAGGACTGATTGAGCATTTCAAGGACGCCGATGTTCGAGGGAAGGGCTTCCTGATCCCGCGGGCGAAGGTTGCCCGGGACATTCTGCCCCGCACGCTCGAGGAACGGGGCGCTCGTGTCGAAGTTGTCGAAGCCTACGAAACGGTGCGGCCCGGGATTGCCCCGGGGGAACTCGAGCGGCTCCTCACGCCCACGCCGGACGCGATTACTTTCACCAGCTCTTCCACCGTAACAAACTTTGTGAAGCTGATGGAGGGCAAAAAACTTCGCGAGATCCTGGAAGAAGTTGCCATTGCAACGATTGGCCCCATCACCTCCGAAACGGTCCGGAAGCAGGGCCTGAAGGTTTCTGTTGAAGCCATGGACTCAACGGTTACAGGCCTTGTCCAGGCATTGCAAGACTACTTCGGCTCTCAACGCGAACAGGCGCCGGCCGTCGCTCCTGATGGAACAGGCCACGGCCGGTTGAGTTCCTGAAGAGATAACCCGCCGGCGAAAGTTCTCAGAGGTTCAACAGTTCCCGAAGCTTCCGGGTCTGGGCCCGGCTCACCGGAATTTCTGTTTCCTGGCGGTCCTGCATCTTCAACTGATAGGAGCTCTTAAACCAGGGAACCACTTCTTTGATTCGGTTGATGTTAACAAGATAGGATCGATGAGCGCGCCAGAAGATATTGGGGTCCAGGTTGTTTTGCAGCTCTTCTACGGTGCGGAAATTCGACTGACCGTCAAGATCCTTCGTCACAATCCTGATCACGCCGTCCTCAATGGTCGCATAAATAATGTCTGAAGAGTCCACCAAGACCATGCGGTTTCCGCTCTTGACCACAAGTTTGCTGGACTGCACGGCCGGGCGTTCTTCAATCATGTGCACCAGGCGATCCAGCTTCTGGAAAGCGGCTTCAGACGCTTCCAGCATCCCACTCACCCGTTGCAAGGCCTTATCCAACCGGTTCCGCTCGATGGGCTTCAGCAGATAGTCGACGGCATTCACCTCAAACGCGCGCACGGCATAGTGGTCATAAGCAGTGACAAAAATAAAATAAGGCAGGCGGGCATTTCGATCGAGCAGTTTTTTAATGACGCCAAAACCATCCAGGCCGGGCATTTGAACGTCCAGAAACACAAGGTCGGGACCCAACTCGCGCACCAGGCTCACCGCCTCCACGCCATTCTTTCCCTGCCCGATGATCTCGACATCCGGAACCTGCTTCAGCAGGTATGCCAGCTCATCCCTTGCAGGCTGCTCATCATCCACAATGAGTGCGGATATTTTCATTGTGTACCTTCCAGTTTCTCGTTGACCCCGAAACCGATGAGTCTAATAAGAGAATCAGTATACCAGCCTGCAGGAAGCCTTGATACGCCCTAGCCTTCACAGGACGGCTCCGGCGTACTACGCAGTTCCGGCCAGGAATTCCCATCCGGGGATTTGATTTGTGATACGATGTGCCGGATCGAGGGCCTCTGAAACTCTGGAAGGAGGCCGGTTCTCAACCTCGTATGAGCCCGTTTTAGAAAGGAGCGGCTATGAAACGCCGAATCCTAACGGCCATTCTTGCAGGACCTTTGTTGTTCGGGCTGCCCATCCTTCAATCACTCCACGGTCAAACCTGCAACGACGACGAAGGAATGGTCAAGAGCTACGTGCAAAGCCTGACTGACCTGGTTGGCACTGTCAAGAAAGAAAGCCTCTCTGATTTTCAAAAGGATTACCACGAACAAAGTTGTCTTAGCCGGCTCACGCTTTCGCTGGGAATTGTCGGCAACCTGGTCGATTGCCTGAACAAGGCGGCCAAAGACCCTGCAGCCACCCCGGCACAGCTCGCCGCGATCAAAACGGAGCTTGGAAGCTATAGCAAGCTCAAAACTGCGCTGGAACAGGACCGAGACGCCTTGAAGGCTGCCAAGGACACGAAAACCGCCAAATCGATCATAGAAAAGTTTGTTCTCACAGCCTGACCGGCACAGGCCATTGTGATGCAATCCGGCGCGGCGTTTCAATGGTTGACGCGTGGAACTTCCCGCGGCTGACCAAGGGGGGAGTATTGCTTTCCGCATGAAATCTCAGGTTCGAGTTCTCAGCAGCAAGAGTCTTTATAACGGACGGGTGCTTCACGTCAAGCTTGACCGCGTGATTGAGCCAGGCGGCGTTGAGGCAACACGTGAAGTCGTGGAACACCAAGGTTCGGTCGTTGTCATCCCGCGGCTTCCCAATGGGCACATCATTTTGGTTCAGCAGTTCCGATACCCTGCCCGGAGACGCCTGTGGGAACTCGTTGCCGGGTCCATGGAGCCCGGCGAGACCATCCTTCGTGCGGCCCGCCGGGAATTGCAGGAAGAAACGGGTTACAGAGCAGGTGCACTCAAGCGTCTCTTCTCCTTTTATCCCAGTCCCGGCTTTTTGACCGAAAAGATGCATTTGGTAGAAGCCCGGGATTTGAAGCCTTTCGAGGCAAACCCCGAGGACGATGAGCAAATCACGGTGGGCGAATTTTCGAAAACTCAGCTTAGCAAGCTCCTGCGCGAGAAGAAGATCATCGATGGGAAAACGCTGGTGGGGTTGCTATGGGATCGTTGGCGTTGAAGCATCATCCGGGCTAACCATAGTCACTTCTATAATTTGAACATCTCTACTTAAAAGTCAATATTCTCTTGACAAGCGGATTCCTAAATATATACTTAGTCGCCAAGGAGTATGTGTGGTGTTCGGATCGGGCAATCGTTCTTAATGGTAAGGCCGGGGATCAAGGGTGATTCCCGGCCTTTTCCTTTTTGAACTTTTTGCAGGGGCGATCGAGCACCAATGCTCAGAGATCAAGGAGGAACGGAAGTGTCACGACTTCAAGGCAAAGTGAAATGGTTTAATAACAGTAAGGGGTACGGCTTTATCGGGCAGGATGAAGGCGCCGATGTATTTGTGCATTATTCAGCAATCGAAGGTGACGGATTCAAGTCGCTTCAATAAGGGGATTCCGTCGAGTTTGAGATTTTCCAGGGGCAAAAAGGACCTCAAGCCGACAAGGTGACTAAACTGGTGTAAAATGGTCGGGTTCATAACCGGGGCCCGAATCAGCGTTCCAGGACAGTTCACTTTCTGCGTGGCACCAAGGCGCTCATTCATTTCTTGACAGCTTTTTTACAAGCACTGGCGTTAAATTACTTTAAAATATAGGCTCTTGCAGATTGGCTCAGTTCAAACGAAGAAGCATTCATCTTGCAGGGTAGAAATTCATCAGCCGAAGATCAGCATGCCCGAGGCGCGAATATCTCGATAGCCATAGGGAGGAAACCAATGAGACGACTGATTGCCGTTATAGGGATAATCTTCATGGCCGCGACTCTCTGCTCCGCAGCAGGCAGAGGCGTCATGGCCCATCCGGAGGGAGTCTTTCACCGTCCGAATGCGGACCCAGGTTCTATGGTTGCTCTGACCATTCCGGCAGAGACCTTGGTCAAAGCGCGGCTCATTTCTGGAATGCACACCCTGGTCAGCCATGTTAATGACCCGGTTTCGGCTGAGATGACAGAGCCGGTCTACATCAACGGTCGGATGGCGTTGCCCCAAGGAACGCTTTTTGACGGGCATATCACCTCAATCCGTCGTCCAAGCTGGATGCGGCACAATGGACAAATCGCCTTCCGGTTTGACCATGTAACGCTGCCTGACGGGCATCAGGTTCCGGTTTCGGCAATCATCACCCAACTGGACAAAAGCAAGAACCTGATGGGCGCTCTTGACGCAGAAGGACACGTGCGAGGGCACAGGCGGGGTTCGTGGAGAAGCTTCCTGACCGGAGCGGTAGGGGTGGGAGGACTGACCATCGCCAAGTTGGCCGTTGCGAGCTCCACTGCGCTGACCGTAGCCGCTCCTGCAAGCGCCGCGGCTTTGGTGGGCTACGAACTTTTTCTCAGGCGCGGGAGCAATGTGAATGTTCCGCCCATGACGGGTTGCCACATTCGGATCCTCAGTTCGCTGACCGTCTCTGGCCTGGTCTAAAAGGTCCCGGAAAGACAGGGGCGAACCCTGTCCATCATGAGGCCGTGGGTTATCATCCCCCTCCGATCTCACCGTAGTTGGCCACCAGATTAATTCCTATCCGGTTTCCTGTCTGTGAAAGGTCCATGCTTTGGAAAGGATTGGTCCGGTTAGGATATTGATTCTGCCAGGCAATCTGTTGAGCCAGTTTGAGCCCCTCCATCACCTGCCTCAGGCTTGACGCATCTTCGCCTGATTTACAGTACATTTCGAGATTCAGCTGCACGTTACTGCCCGTCTGGACCTTATATCCGAGCGCATTCACACCCTGAAAGACCTTTGCCCAGTCCAGTTCGACCGCACTTTGCCTGGGCATCCAGCCTCTAAACCAGGACGCAACTGCTGAGGCGGCAGCAACACCCCAGATCGGCGCTCCCCCCTGTTCCTGTTTAACGACCTCGGCAAAAACGTCATTTGACCCGATAGAAGCCCCGCCGCCATTCAGTGTCTGCATAATCTGGCTGAGTGTACCAAGGGTACCAAAGACGCCTTCAGTCGAACTAAGGACCACAACACATTGACTTTCCAGACTCCCGCCAAGACAATAACCGGTCTTCCCGCCGATTTGTTGCGGGGGAAGATTTTGGGCAGCCGCACGGGACTCAAGGGCACTGGAATTAAAGTGTCCTCCCGCAAACCCGTAAAGGTTCAGATTTGCACCGGAAGCGTTCCAGCCCAATACGAGCTGGTCAACGTCAGTTTCTGCTACCCCCAGTTCAGCCATCGACTCCATAAGTTTCTTGAGACGCGGCCCCGTATAATGGTCACGCAAACTCGCATAATTCGGAAGCTTCCGCAGCGTTGCGGGACTTGAGAATTCAAAACGGATGGTATCCGCCGGAAAGCTGCTTAAGGCATTCGTTACCAGGTCCTGTCCCAATAAAGGCACAACACCGCAGCCCAGCAACACCACCGTCACCCAGATGATAGATCTTAATGACTTCATTCAGCCCTCTTCTTCGGCTTTCAGCACCACCACTTCACGTCTGTGAGATCGGGTAAGAAAAGTCTTGATGCTGCAGCCTGCAGTCAGCATTTCGATCTCCCGGTTGGACAACGGGGCGTAAGGAAATTCGCCGGTTGCTTCACCCTCCGCCCCCATTGTCGTGAGAGTCTCCAGCCACCATCGGCCGTCTTTGCCCAGAGCAAGGTTGCGTTCGCGGAGGAAGCAAAAGAAGATTCCTCCGGGTCCAAGAAGCGAAAGAAAAAATCGGACCAGATCCAGAACATGGTTCCGGGGAACAAGGTCAAGGAGGTGCCAACAGCAGACTAAACTGAGAGAACCCGGAGGAACACGGGGGACCCGCTTGAGCAGTTCGTCCAGGCGGAATAGCATTTGCTTCCCTTCCTGGCGCCAGTAAGCAGGGTCGTCGCGCTGCAAAGGAGCAATCAGGTCCGCAACGTAGACCTTGACGTGCCGTTTTATCAGAATACTGACCGTAGCGGACGAAACAGTGCCGCAATCCAGAACGTGGGGGCTTGGGACATCCTGGAGATAGTTCCAGATCCATTCAAGAGCCTGGCTGCGTGCTGCGGAAATCTGGTCTGAAGAAGACTTCTTGCGGGAAGCCTCCTGCGTCTTTGCTGAAAACATCGACAAACCCTGATACAACACACGGCCATGCTGGCATCACTTCGCCCGACAGGCGGAAAGCTCACAGTTTAGCAGGCTGGGACACTTACCCTGCGGCCCGCCCACCGCGGTTGCCAATCGAGAACAGCGTTCGTTCCTCTAATTCCCAGGTTTGGATGTGGCTGCCGCAGTAACGGGCTTGCGTTCTTCCGGCTTTGCCTCACGGAGGATATCGATGCTGCCTTTGAAATAAGCCCCTTCTTCAATGGAGACGCTTCCCGACTTGAGGTCACCGGTCACATGACCAGTCCGGCGAACTTCAATCTTTTCACGCGCGTTCACGTTCCCACTTACAGTCCCATAAACAACCACCTGCCGCGCCTGGACTTCGGCCTTGACTTTGCCGTTCGGTCCCACCGTCAGGCAATGGTCCTGCAGGTTAACATTCCCATCGAACTGCCCATCGATCACGAGGTCTTCGTTTGCAGACAGTTCTCCCTTCAGGACAATTGAACGGCCAATAGTGGCCTGAACCTGGCCTTGGGAACTACCACTTGTATCTCTTCGAATGCTTTCTGGCATAGAGGTTTCCACCTTAGAAGGATTAGACGATGCGGGAACGGTCGGCTTTGCTGACGGGACACCGGGCTGCGACTTTTTTTCCTTTTCCCACCACATGATATGCTCCTGTCATTTTAATCGTGGCGGAAAAGACCGCCTGCCGCCCCCCGTCGCCTGCATATTAACTCGGAAGCCAACAAATTTGCAACGGTCTTTCACCCCGCGTGCCGAATTGTATGATTTTCATATCGTTGCGGGCACCATGGCGCCACCGGCGGCAGAAAATTCAGGCACCTTATGGTTTCACTTTGGGTCGGAAACGCGAGGATGAGAGGAGCTTCGTTGTTTCAGCAACAATCAGATTCCCCATGCGCGAAGTTGACACCGGACGCTTGCGACCCGGCAGATCCGGGGTCCGTGCTCCTCTCTTCAGAACCTTCTCGATAGCCGCTTCAATGGCGGCTGCGGGGCGTTCCATGCGGAACGAATAGCGCAACATGAGCGCGGCAGAAGCAATTGTTGCAATGGGGTTGGCGCGTTTTCTTCCGGCAATATCAGGCGCAGACCCGTGGACGGGTTCATACAGGCCTGCCCGCTCACCCAGGCTGGCCGACGGCAATAAGCCTATCGAGCCCGTCAGCATCGCGGCTTCATCGCTGAGGATATCGCCGAAGATGTTGTTGGTGAGGATTACGTCAAAGCTGGTGGGCTTTGCAATCAGCTGCATGGCGCAGTTGTCAACGTAAAGGTGGTCCAGTTCGACATCCGAATAAGCCTGGCCTACCCGCGTGACCACGTCGCGCCATAAACGGGAACTTTCAAGGACATTCGCTTTGTCAACCGAGGTCACCTTCCGCTTACGCCGCCGTGCAAGCTGAAAGGCCCGATGGGCAACCCTCTCAATCTCATGCTCACGATAGATCTCGGTGTTCACACCCATTCGCTCGCCGTTCTTCGAAAAGATGCCGCGCGGATTGCCAAAATAAATTCCGCCCATCAGCTCACGAACAATCACCAGGTCTGTGCCCCGCACGACAGCGGGTTTCAGCACCGAAACACTCACCAACGAATCAATTACACGCGCCGGCCGCAGATTGGCAAAAACACGAAGCCTCTGGCGCAGCTGCAACAGGCCCGCCTCGGGACGACTGTCCGGCCGTCGTGAGTCCCACTTAGGCCCGCCCACCGCCCCCAGAAGGACCGCTTGTGCGTGGTTGCAGATTGAAATGGTTTCGGGAGGAAGGGGCACGGCGGTGGCATCAATCGCACATCCGCCAATTAATCCAGTCTGAAAACGAAATTTGGGCCCAACTATGCCCTCAATCGCTCGCAAAACCTTGAGGGCTTCTTCGGTTACTTCCGGGCCGATTCCGTCGCCCGGCAAGACGGCTACTTTGAATATGGCATGCATTTGATAACAGGCATCTTACACGAATCGCACTTGAAAGGACAAGATATAATTGAACTTGAAGTGATGAAATGGTCTCGACGCAACGAGTCGGGCCTCTGCCGAATTGGCAAGTCATTTTTTATCAATGCATTAGGAAGACAGATCGATTCTTGCCGAGTATGTGGAACAGTTTGTCAGTGGTACCGCGCACCACACCGTGAGCGCACACTTTGGCACTCAAGAATTCTTAAGTCTTGCGGTGAGACGGGTTACTGGGGGACAGAAGTTTTTACAGTTGCCGAGATCGTGGAAGAATCGCAGTAGGCCAAAGTCAGTATCCGCCGGGCAAAAGACGATCAACCAGTTCGTTTTCGTGGACGGATCCACCAGTGGCTGCAGCATCCTTTACGCTCCGTCTGATTTCATACACTCCCTTGTTGGCAGCCTGAAGGTACGCCCGGGCCGCGGCCTCAATCACGTTGTAACTGGTGGACTTACCAGAAAATTCCTTACCCTGAAAGCGGGCCCGGATGACCACTTCTGCCGTACCGTCCGCTCCTGAACTCACCGAATGCACAGAGAACTCAATCACCGTCCCCGGAATACCCGTGACGCGGTCGATCGCCCGAAAAGCGGCATCACAGGGGCCTTCAGCCGTGGCCGATTCACGTGAGCACTGTTCATCCTTTTCCATCTCAACGGTCGCCGTCGAGCGTCCCTCGCTGTTCGATACGCTCTCAAGGAGCTTCAGCGTGTAAAGTTCCGGAATATGCTCAAAGCCCTCATTCACTATGCTGATCAGGTCCTCGTCGTATACGTTCTTCTTATGATCCGCCAGCTTGGTAAACAATTCGTAGGCACGCTCAACCTCCGGCTTGGTCAGATCGTAGCCGAGTTCCCGATAACGGTTCGCCAGCGCGTGACGGCCGGAGTGCTTTCCAAGCACGATGTGGTCCGTGGGCATGCCCACCGTTTCCGGCGACATGATTTCGTAAGTGGTGGCGTTCTTGAGGTAGCCATCCTGGTGAATCCCTGCTTCGTGCGCAAAGGCGTTCAGCCCGACAATGGCCTTGTTCCTCTGCACCTGCATTCCGGTCAGGCGAATCAGCAGTTGACTCGCAGGATAAAGTTCTTCGGTATGAATGTCGGTATGGACAGGTTCAACGTCGTGGCGCACATAGAGCGCCATTACAATTTCTTCGAGGGCAGCGTTCCCCGCCCGTTCACCAATGCCGTTGATCGTGCATTCCACCTGCCGGGCCCCTCCACGGATCCCTGCAAGAGTGTTGGCGACCGCGAGGCCCAGATCGTTATGCGTATGCGTGCTCAAAACAACTTTTTCAGTCCCGGGCACCCCGGCCTTCACATCGGCAAACATCTCTTCGTATTCGGGCTGGAGGCAATACCCCACGGTATCCGGCAAATTCAGCACCGTCGCACCCGCCTCCACCGCTGCGTGGCAACATTCAATCAGATAGCTCCGGTCGGTCCGGCCGGCGTCCTCCGGAGAAAACTCCACATCGGGACAGAGTGAGCTGGCATGGCCAACCGCCCACGATATCATTCTGAGAATTTCCTCCCGGGTCTTCCGCAACTTGTATTTCAGGTGAATATCGGAGGTGGCTAGAAATGTGTGGATCCGCGGTTTTGCCGCATCCTTCAGGGCGGCCCAGGCACGGTCAATATCCAGCTGGTTCGCGCGGGCAAGCGCAGCTATTGTGGGCCGGCGCAACTCCGCGGAAATGGCGGACACGGCATCAAAGTCACCCTGAGAAGCGATGGGAAAACCAGCTTCAATAATGTCAACCCCAAGGCGGTCGAGAAGGCGAGCCATCTCCAGCTTCTCTCCGAGATTCATGCTGCAACCGGGCGATTGTTCGCCGTCGCGCAAGGTTGTGTCAAAAATATACAGCTTTTCGCTCATTCAGATTCCTCCGCCCCCAGGTATGGCGTGAATTCCACAAGACTCAAATTGGGCATCCGAACCGACCTGACGATGTCAGTATTTTCCAATTGGTCAGCACGTAAAGTCAAATCAATCTTTGCTGTAGATATCCTCTGCTCATTGGCCGGCCGTAACAGACGGAGCCCCCGTCAGCATGAACTCTATCCCCCTCTCTCCCACCAACAGCCGAATCGTGGGCATGGGTAAAACACTCAATTGCCTCTTTCGGCAGATAGCTGGTAGCATAATTGTTTGGGCACTTGGGGCAGCACCCTCATAATTCACAGCCCGGTCATGTCTGAACGCGTTTGAGAATCTGCTCTTTCGACCAGAGCTGCTTTTGAAGGTTTTAGAACCGGATTGTCAAGTCTCATTCAGCGCTAAAATTGAAGGTCGGCGCATCCGTTTCATCATCTACTTCATCTCATAAGGTGCCAGGCTAACGACAAGTCAGGACGGGAATTTGAAGGCAATCCGGGCATGCCTGCCAGGACCCTGCAACATCGTAAGTATGAATCGCGGGTTCGATGGAAAGCGGCACGGAGCAACAACCCAGCGTGAAAACAGGCATTGTTGTTGAGAGTGGGTCCGGAACATTGGCATCCAGACAAACATGCCGCGACGTATTGAAACGGCTCCGAACTTTGCCCGGTCCCTCAAGAGTCAAATGTAGCTCGCGGATGGCTGAGGCCACAAAACATAAACGAAGAAATTCTCATCCGCTAGAATGATTCCGGCTGCTGTGCATTTGTCCAGTTATCTTGATGGAAAGGAAGCATGCAGATGCGAAGGGCCGCGCTTAAGAACCTTTTTCCCAACACATGTTGATCCAGCTGCTGAACCTATTCGAAAGGCCAATGAACATTTTCTCACGCTTCAGGTCCCACCTGCGGGCCGACCAGGAACAGAAGTCTTCCCTCCGCTACACAACGCTGGCAGCGGCGCTGATATTGGGCTTCATCTGCGCCCCGGGTATTGCGATGGCACAGACAGAAAACGGCGCGCTCCAGGGCACAACGACAGCCGCGAACCCCCACGGACAACCCTTCCCCGTCGGCGGAGTGGCCATCAAGCTGACGGCAAACGCTCCTGGTTTGCCGCCCGAAACCGTCTACTCGAACGAGAAAGGGGAATATGAACTCCAGGACATTCCAGCGGGCCCTTATACCCTGGACGCCACCATCGAGGGCTTTAAGCCCGTCACCCGAAAAATCACAATCACGGCCGGTCAGACCCTCACCGAGGACATCCGATTGCTACTGCTGGAAATCCGGCAGAAAGTCGAGGTCCGGGAAACAGCGCCCATTGTTTCAACCCAGGTAACTAGCCCGGCAACCCAGACTCTGCAATCAAAACAGCTCCTCTCCATACCCGTAGTCCGGCAAGAGTTTAAACAGGAACTGCCCATTACGCCTGGAGTCCTTCAAGTCCAGACCGGAAAGATCTTCATCAAGGGAGTTCCGGAAAGCCAGAGCATGCTTCTCCTAGACTCGGCGCAGGCCGTCGACCCGGTCACCGGCACCTATTCGATTGACGTTCCCATCGACGCCATCCAGAACCTGGACGTCTACAAGGCGCCTTTCGGCGCGCAGTATGGAGGCTTTGTCGGCGGCATGACCAGCATCGACTTGAAGGCCCCGCCCAACCAGTGGCACATGATCATGCATGACCTGAATCCAAGCCTGCGCGGCAAGCAGGGTCACCTCATCGGGTTTGCCAAGTCAACGCCTCGAATCCGTTTTGGCGGTCCTTTGCTGAAAAACAAAATCAACTTTGCTGAGTCCTTTCTCTACGAAATGAGAAAGCCGGATGTACGAGGCCTCCCCTGGCCCAATGACTCGACAAAGATTCAGGGTTACAACTCCATCACGCATTTTCAGTTTCTGTTGTCACAGCAACACTATGCATCCCTGACGGTCAACCTATTCCCACGGCGCTATCAGTGGGCCGACCTCAATGCACTGATCCCGCGTCCCGCCACGGCGGACACCGGCCAAAAAGGTTACTCCATCGACGGCGCTGACACCTACCAATTCAAGTCGGGGAGCATTCTGCATACGCTTTTCAAATTCACCCGAATGGAGAGTTACGCGCACGGGCACGGCCCGCAGGACATGTTGCTCACGCCAACAGGTATTGGTGGAAACTACTTCAATACGTGGGCCAGAAACGGGCATCAGGAAGAGGGCCAGATGACCTTCAGCCTGCCGACCAAACAGTGGGCGGGTAACCACGAGATGCTTCTGGGCGCTGGCGTCATCCGCCGTGACTACACGGGCGAGAGCCAGTCACACCCCGTCCAGATTCTACGGGCCGACGGGTCGGCGGCCGAACGGATTGACTTTACCGGGCCTGGAAATCTGAGCGCCAATGACACTTCAGGATCGGGTTTCGCACAGGACCATTGGATATTCAACAACCGCCTGGCCACAACTCTCGGGTTGCGCTACTTTGGCGAGACGAACGGCAACACGGTTAACCTCGCACCGCGCCTGGGCCTGGTCTACGCCCTGGACCAGGGTGCAAAGACGGTCGTCCAGGGCGGTATCGGGATGTTCTATGACCGCACCCCGATGCTCGCCGCCGATTTTGCGGACAACCCCATGCGAATCGTTACGCCGCTTGACCTCGCAGGGTTACCCCTGGGGCCCTCCGTGGCTTATCGCAATGAATGTGCTCAAATATCATCCGGCAATCCCCTGGGCCTCCCAGACTGCTCAGACCTGGGCAGCACGCCGCGCAATATGACCTGGCGGGTTCAGCTTACCCACCACTTCTCTCAGAAGCTGACGGCAAAATTCAGCACGCTCTACAGCCACACCACCAGACTCTTTGTCATCAATCCGGTTGACCAGCCGGACGGTACCGGATTAACGCGCCTTTCAAACAGGGGAAGTTCCCGCTATCACGAGTACGAATTCACGGTGGATTACAGGGCGGGTGAGAATGCCAACCTGAGTATGTCCTACGTTCGCAGCAACAGCCGGGGCGATTTAAATACGACGGATAACATCTTTGTCCCACTCGAGGTGCCGGTGATCCGCGCCGACGTTTACGCCAACCTGCCTTCCGACGTTCCCAACCGGCTGACAGGCTTCGGACTTTTCAAGCTTCCGTGGGATATCACCTTGAGCCCCTCGGTCGACCTGCACTCCGGCTTTCCCTACTCTAATGTCGACGAACTCCACAACTACGCGGGAGAGCCGAACGGCCAGAGATATCCCATCTTCTTTT
The DNA here is from genome assembly GCA_049583595.1 of Terriglobia bacterium. GTDB lineage: Bacteria > Acidobacteriota > Terriglobia > UBA7540 > UBA7540 > SCRD01. Next base: position 998 of record JBAUWE010000723.1, on the reverse strand, counting down.
CCCTCAACTGGCGAATCTATAAAGACTTTCCGCTGCCGTTCCACATCCATCCGGGGCATACGTTCCGCTTTGGACTCTATTCGATCAATACGACCAGCCGGCATAATCCCACGGCCGTTTATAACAACATTACCTCACCCATGTTTGGACACTTCAACGGCTTGGATAAACGAATTAACGGTATCGTCATCGAGTTTTCCCAATAGCCGGGAATCATTCCCTGCCCAGCGGACGATTGGCTACCGGACTTTTTCAGGAAACGAAAAGACCGGGTCGATATCGACCGGAATATCGCTGGTATGGGCCAGTGCGGCCTGAAGGGTTGCCGGCATTTTGCCGTAGCGTTTGAACCAGGCCTCTGCACCGTTCCGGTTGCCCGTCGCTTCAAGCTTCAGAAGTATCTGGGCGAGTTTTGCAATGGCGCCTGGCATGCGCCCGTAATCAATATGATACCGGCTGTCTCCAGCGTTCCAGCTGATGGCCCCCTGCTCGCTCAGGTAATTGAACTCCATGATTTCTGCTTTCCCGTGCGCCTCACCCACTCCATAGCGCACCGTCCGGAAAATGCCTCCCACGTACGATGCGTAGCTCTCGGTGAGTGCTGATTTCGCAATCGCACGGCGGGCAACCAGCCACTTCAGTCCATACATTCCAACAACGTCTGCCTTGGCTTCTTCCAGCGCTGAGTAGGTGGGGCCAATCGCTTCACGGATGCTGACGTGCCTGTTTCCAGTCCTCGCAAACGCGGGACCCAGCCCGTGCGATATCTCATGCATCACCACCATGGCAACGTATCCGTCACCGGTGACCTGCGCCGCCTGGCTGGGTTCCATCAGGTGTTTGACCAGGGGAAGGATGACATAATTGACCCGGGCGTCCATAAAATTCTTAAAGAAGATCTTCTTGGTACCCTTGGTCTGGTGGATTCTGGGATCGTTCGGCAGGTTGTCGGCCACGGCCTGGTAACCGTGCCTCAGGTCCCCCGCACGGAACGGCGA
>JBAUWE010000722.1:0-4668 GCA_049583595.1 Terriglobia bacterium | reverse complement strand
AACCGTTGACACCGCGCCTGCCATTGGGCACTCTGGAACATCGTGCCGCCAGCTTTGAAATTTGCCCCAGCAAGCTCCGACAGCCGGCAGGCGGGCACGGATCTTAGTTCAAATGAAGACTCGACCGCATTTCGAAATCAGGGTGATGGGCCGGAAGGTGCGGCTGGGCGAGCGCACCGTCATCATGGGCGTGCTGAACGCGACGCCTGATTCTTTTTCCGATGGCGGCCTCTATCTCGACCCGGCTGCAGCCATCCGCCGCGGGGTTGAGATGGCGCGCCAGGGCGCCGACTGGATTGATGTGGGCGGAGAATCCACCCGCCCGGGCTCGCGTCCCGTTACGGCCGAAGAAGAACTCGAGCGCGTGCTGCCCGTCATCAAAGGCCTGCGCCGCAGGCTGCCCCTATTGCCTGTCTCCATTGATACCACCAAGGCCGCAGTGGCCGAGCGGGCTCTCGAAGCGGGCGCCTCCATTCTGAACGACATCAGCGGCCTGCGCTTTGAGCCCCGCCTGGCGGATGTAGCACGAGCCAGCGGCTGTCCGCTCATCCTGATGCACATCCGGGGGCGTCCCCGCGACATGCAGCAGAGACCGTTCGCGCGCTCCATCTGGCGCTCGCTCGAAGAAGGCCTGGCGCGTTCCATTGAACGTGCGGTCACTCACGGCGTCCGCCGCCGGCAGCTGATTCTCGACCCTGGCCTGGGCTTTGGGAAAACCCGAGCGCAGAATTTCGAAATCCTGGCCCGTCTTGACCGCCTCCAGCGCTTCAGGCTTCCCCTGCTGGTGGGTAGTTCGCGAAAGTCATTTGTGCGGGCCATCGTCAGCGGTGAAGGGCTCGTGCCGGCTGCCCCGGCTAAAGGACGCGGCAATCGGGGCTCCAGCCCGGCCGGCAAAAAGCCGCCTTCCGGTTTGCCGTTCGGCGACGCCGCAGCCGTGGCCGCCGCCATCCTCAACGGCGCGCACATCGTTCGTGTCCATGACGTGGAGCAGATGGCGCCTGCGGTCAGAATCGCCGACGCTGTGGCGCAGTCCGCCGGCCGTGGCGGTTCACGAGGTTCCGGAAAAAACGACTGAGGTTGACCTGAAGAATTGCAGGCGGGAAAAGGCGGTATCAGAGTCAGGGCGACGGATGGACTACCAGGCCGAAGGGCTCCTTCAGCCCCGCTTCAACGGCGCGCAGGGCCTCGGGATATCGACCGGCGGTGAGAGACGCAGCGCGGTACTGGGCGAGAGCCTTGTTGCGGCTGCCGTTGATGTCGTCCAGGCGGCCCAGGTAGATGTGAGACCACGTCACAATGCGCAGGTCGTCGGCGGCTTTCAGCGTTTCCTCAAAGTATTGCCGGGCCAGGTCCGGCTTGCGGGTGTTGCTGGCCACTACCGCCATGCCAAACAGGGCGCGTTCGCTTTTCGGATTCTTGCCGAGCACCTGCTGGAATGTCGCTTTCGCGGCATCGTAGTCCCCGGAATAAATCTGGTTGTCACCCTGGTCGAGCAACCGCTCCGTTTCTGTCTGCCCAGGTGCCGCGGCGGCGGTCTGTTGGGGAGGTTCCGTAAACTTCACCTTGCCTACCCGGGTCGCTTCCTCGGCAGGATTGATGCCCTGGATCATCTGTTCGTAATAGCCGCTCATCGCGGTTTCCTGCTTTTCGAACTGCTGCAGGGTGTCATAAAAATAGGGAACCAGGATAAACCCTGTGGCAGTCATCTGCTGGACCTGCCTGGCCGCGTCCGGCGCTGCCACTTTATCCATCCGCAATTCGACGGCCCGGATGAGGCATTCGGTCACCAGCAGCGAGAAGTCCGCCTTAAAGTCGCTTCGCAGTGCCGGCGCTTTTCTCGCCAGCGCGTCGAGCGCAGAGGCGTGATGGATTTCAGGACCGTACTTCACCGCCAGCGGGTCCAGCAAAAAATGGAGATACTGGTGGCGGATATCGTGAATGCGGAGCCTGTTCGACGGCGTGATCACCAGGTAGTAGTTCGAGCCGTAGATGCGGGCCTGCACCTGGTTCGGCGCTCCCAGAAGATCCAGATAGATGGTGTAGGTCCGGCCGAGGTAGGAGCCGGCGGGAAAGCGAAGATAAGCATCTGTCAGCTCGATGCTCCGGCGCACCGGCGAGCTGTAGCGCTCAATGGCCGAGTTGAAATCGACCTTGGCGCGAGCCCAAAGGTCAACCATGTCCGCCTGGTTGTAAAAGAGCTTGAGCAGGGGAACCAGGCCTGCAACGTTCTTGGCGTCCGGCGGAAGGTCAGCCTCGGCCACCGCAAACTTGAAGTCAGGAGGAGGACCCAGCAGCAGGGCAAGGGAGATATACTGCCCCAGGTTTCGTCCGGAGTCACTGACCCGGTGGGCTTCATAGAACTTCCGGATGTCGGAAATGACCGGAATCTTCTTGTTGGCAAGGTCCGCACGCACAGCGTCGCGAGCTTTGCTGCCCGCGCCGCTCCCCACACCCGCGTCGTAGCCCGCATCGTTGAGGGCTGCGAGCACGCAGAAAAGCTGCTCGTTCGATTCAACCAGGACCTTGCCCTGTTGCGCCCGGGAAGGCAAGGGCAGCAGCAACACGGCAAGCAGGAGAATGACCACGCTCTGGCACGCACGGGTGAGAGGGCTTCCCTGAATCAGGTCTCTTGGAGTTTGCAGTATGTATGGGAAAGGATTCCAGAGTCTCAAAAGCAAGCAGCCTAACCTCGGACCGTGATTGTTCGGAATAACATGACGACCTGGCCGCTGGTCGGCTGCCCGAAGGAAGTGGCGGGTTCGAAAGTGCTGTAATACATCATCTGGTCAAGCCGCTGCATCAGCCCCGGCGAATGCTGGCCGGAAATAATCCGGTACCGCGTGACCCGCCCCTGCGCGTTGACATAGGTCACCAGAACCAGTGGCTGCGCGCCGGTATCAAACGTCATCGGCGCGAGAAGCTGCACGCGCGGCGGCGTCACAAGGTCCAGCGGAACATCAGGGATGTTGCTGGTCTGGGGTGTTCCCGCCCCCAGCATCAGGACAATGCAGATCAGAGCAACCAGAGCTCCCGCAACCGAGGGAAACCAGACCGGCCGGTACAAATTCTCCAGGCGCACCCTAAAGCGCTGGGAAAGGTTGCGGTGCAACTCCTGGGACATCTGCACCCGCAAACGCAAAGCGAGTCCAGGCGGCACCTGCTGCCGCGACAACTGGTGCAGCTCCGAATGGAGGGCTCCATATCGTTCCAGTTCAGCCGTGCAGGGAGAACAATGCGCCAGATGATAACGGACCGAATGAATCGTTTCCGCCGGGCAAACCCCGTCCATATAGTCCGAAAAGTGGCCGCGAATTTCCGCGCAAGATTCGAAGATCATAATGACCTGCTCAATCGAACGGCAAGTTTGCGCTTCAGCGTCTCCCGCCCCCGTCGCAAGCGGGACTTTACCGTCCCTTCGGCAATACCGAGTACTTCGGCAATTTCCTCGTAACTGAGCCCTTCGATTTCTCTCAGCACCACCACCGCACGATAGGGTTCGGCAAGGCACGCGAGAGCGCGTTTGACCTCAGCCTGGCACTCTGCTTGTTCGTATACGCTGTAGGGCGTCTCGCGTCCACTACGATATATCGACGCTTGCACGTTCAAATGTAAGGTCTCGTCGTCGGTCGAGTAAGCCTCGTGGAAAAGACGACGTCGCCAACTCCGGCGATGATTGGACGCCTCGTGCACGGCAATGCGATAGATCCAGGTTTTCAGGCTGCTTCGACCGTTGAACTGGCGAATGCCCCGCAAAACCTTGAGCAGCACGTTCTGAAGAACGTCGGAAGCTTCACCGTAATCAGCCACCATGTGGGAAATCAGGTTAAACAGCGGATTTTGATAGACAGCCAGCAGGTAGGCAAAAGCCTCCTCCGAACCCGCTTTCAACTCCGCCACCAACGCGGCTTCGCCGGTGACCACGGGAGCCGTTTGATCGAGAGCGACACCTATTGATCGTATCGTGTCCACTACACCCCCAAGATAGCAGTTTCGGACCTTCAGGGCAAGACGAAGTAGGATTTCACTCAGGTGGGACCTTCTGCCCGGCCGGGGGGACAGATTCTGCAATGCAAACCGGCTGCAGGCGCCACTTCAAGGACGGGCACACGGAAGGCCCTGCGCAGCGGATCGGTCTTTTCGGCGCTGCTGATTCAGGTGATACCCAGCTCGCGTCTCAGCCGGGAGTGATCAAACGGGGAGCAGTTAAAAGTGCGTCCCGCAATTTCAAACGTTGGCACCCGCCGCTTTCCTCCATTAACGCTCATGACGAACTCGGCGGCCTTGGGAACAGCTTCGATGTTGACCTCTTCAACTTCCAGACCTTGCCGCTTCAGAAATTGCTTGGCGCGCCAGCAGTCAGTCACCAGCGGGTTGTGTACATCCGGATGTTTCGGTCCACAGTTCACCCAGCTAGACTCAAGTGCCAACTGCAACGACATACGGAAGCATCAAAATCCCGTGTCGCCGGCCGCAGCCACAAGTCAATCTGAAACCCGCGGTGGAAGCTGGCCGACTCTGACAATCAGTAAAGGTATGACTCAGGATCGAGCATGGCGGGCGGTTTCCAGGCGGCAGATGGCTCGGCGCAAATCATCGCGGGCTTTCTCAATTTCAGGATCAGGTTCGTGGTGTGACCTCAGATATTCTTCCACATGCTTCCGCTTAGTC
>JBAUWE010000721.1:0-1905 GCA_049583595.1 Terriglobia bacterium | reverse complement strand
AAATGCCAAAGCCTGGGACCTGAAGGCTGTCGCGTTGCGGATGCTGGGGCGCGACCAGGAAGCCGAGGATGCCGCCCGGAAAGCTCTGGCCATCAACCCCCTTGACCTTTGGGCCGCGAATGAGCTGCAGCTGATGAACGCCAGCGACCAGCCGAAGATCGACCTGGGCAACGCCCTGCAATCGAACCTGTGGCTGGCGCTCGATTATGACCACTCGGGACTTGCGGGTGAAGCCGAAGCGGTCATCAAGCGACTGGTTGCCGCGAGCCCTGATCCTGCAAGCGTCAACCCGCTTCTCTATTACTACCTGGGCTATCTTGCCCAGCAGCGCAAGCACGCGGATGAAGCTTCCAGGTATTTCCACTTAGCGCGGCAAATGCCTTCGACCTATGTGTTTCCATTTCGGGTGGAGACCGTCAAGGTGCTGGAAGCGGCGATGAAGGCCGACCCGGGAAACGCGCGCACGCCTTACTATCTCGGCAACAACTTGTACTTTCTCCAGCAGCACTCAGCCGCTGTCAGGATGTGGACGAAATCTGCCGACCTGGACAGCTCGTTCGCTCCGGCGTGGCGCAACCTTGCCTTTGCCTACGAGCATGCGGAGAAGAACACCGCAAAAGCCATCGCAGCCATGGAGAAGGCGGTGGATCTGGAAAAGAGCAACGCCTATTACCGGTACGAACTCGACGTGCTGTACGAAGAGGGCAACGTTCCGCCCCAGAAACGGCTGGCATCGCTTGAAGCCGACCAGGCAGGAGTTGCCGGGCGTTCCGACGCGCTGGCGCAGGAGATTCGGGTCAACGTTCTGCTGGGCCGCTACGACCGTGCCATCGGGTTGCTGAAGGGCCATGAATTCCACAATTGGGAGGGCCAGGGCGATATTCATGACGCCTATATGAATGCCTACCTTCTGAAAGGCAACAGGGAGTTCAGGGCAGGCAGGTATCAGCAGGCGCTGCAGGATTACGAAGCATCACTCCTTTACCCCACGAACCTGGAAGTCGGGCAACCCTATCGCCAGCCAAGACGGGCAGAGGTTGATTATCTGATGGGTATAGCTCAGGAGAAGCTCGGGAATAGCGCAAAGTCGCAGGAACTGTTCCGGGATGCCGTGGCTTCTCACTCGCGGTTTTTGAGCCCCGAGATGGAATATTACCAGGGGCTAGCTGCGTTGAAGCTGGGGCAGAACGCCAAAGCACAGCAACTGTTTGACAACCTGATTGCACGAGGCCAAAAGATGTTGGCTGGGAACTCGGAGTCAGGATTCTTCGCCAAGTTTGGCAGCGGGCAGTCGGAACGCCATCGGATGGCCGACGCCCACTACCTGATCGGCCTGGGGAATCTTGGAAAGGGCACATCGGAAAAGGCCCGGGAAGAGTTCCAGCAAGCCCTGAAAGTAGACATCAACCACCTGGGCGCAACGGCACAGTTGCTCGCAATGTCCGGCACGAACGCGAGGGCTTCGCGATAGAACTCTGCAGGGCATGTTTCCGGCTCGGGTGCCAGAGGCGAAAGACAATCAGAGCCTGACTGAGAGTAGAGCCTCAACTGCAACACGGGATGCAACCACTGGGGTTGCGTCCCAGTAGTGTGCGTCTATGCTCGCAGGCTTCCAATTGCTTGCGCCACACCGCGCTGACTCGCATGGCAGAGGACGGGTGCGACGCCTTTACGCAGGCCCGGTTCGACCGCGAAAGGATAATTACGATTAGCATGCGATTCTGCCATCCGCAGGCTGAGGCCGTTCAGATGTCATTTCGAAGACTGCCAGCGGGGTGGGCACTCCCTACCCAATCCTTTACGAATTTCCATGCCCTGCCAGTTGGCAGCGATGACGTGTCTGTAAGCAATTCCAGATAAGGAAAAAATGGCGCGCCTGGAGGGGCTCGAACCCCCGACCTACAG
>JBAUWE010000720.1:0-2991 GCA_049583595.1 Terriglobia bacterium | reverse complement strand
GTGCAGCAAGTCCGTCAGCTGCAGTCTGAAGCGGCTGCGCAACCATCAGCTGAACAGCCGAACGCGGTGGAGCAATTTGAACACCTCCTGGCAGAAAACGAACGGTCGGTTCAACATAGGCTTCAGGCAACTATAGGTCCCCTCCAAGCCCAGATCAACACACTGGAACAAACTGTTCAACAAGTCCGTGAGCTGAAGGCTGACGAGGTTGCGCAACCATCGGCGGAGCAGCCGAACGCAGCGGAGGTCGCTGGCAGGATTGACCAGCTTGCTGCCGAGTTCCGGGAAAGATTGCAGGATCCGGCGCAAATTGAAAAGTTGTTGGAGCCCCGCGTCGGGGAAGCGGCAGCCCGCCTGGAAAAGTCTATTTGCCAAAAGGTTGAACACCTGGTTGCCCGGCACGAACAGTTGGTTCAGGAGAAGCTTCAGGGAACGCTAACCTCTGTCCAGGCCCAGATTGGTGCGCTGGAACAGACGGCGCGGCAAACCGGTGACCTGAAGGCTGAGCCGGTTGCGAAGTTGCCAGCGGAGGTGCCGCTCGCGGTGGTGGATATTGCGATGAAAGAGGGTGAAAGTAGCCTCAACAAAGGGCTCAATGGATTTCTCGATCAGGCGTTCACGCGCATTGAATTGTCGTTTAACAACTTCCCGGACACTGTAGGGTTGCAGCCTGCGCCGGGTACCGGTGCACGAATTATAGAACCGCGCGAAGCGATACCCTTCAGCGATATGGACAGGGAGGCCCTGATTCAGCAGGCCCTGGACCACCTCGGGCAACTCGGTTCGAAAGATCCGTATCCGGTCAGCTAAGTAGAAAAGGCTTGAAGCCCCTCTTCGATGTGAAGCCACGAGCCGGCATGCCCGGCTGGGCTTATCCTAAACTCGCCCAGAAAATATGCCTGGTAGCGCATGTTCTGCCCAAACCCGGGCGCAGGCAATCAGGCTACGGACAGAAAGGGTTTCTCTCCCTTTATAGGCCGAGTCATCCTCGCAAAGCCCAGCCGATGGTGTACACATTCCCTCTCATTCCGCAAACCCATCAAAATAGAGCGAAACAGTAGGACTGCACCTTCAGCCTCCCTATCTCCTATCCCGAACTTACGTTGACTTGTCCTGCGGTGCTTTCTATACTCAAGTCCGAAGTGAGAAAGCCAAAGGAGGCGTTGTGGCGGCACTCAGCAAAAACGAAATTCAGCAGAAACTGAAAGACATGCAGGGCTGGTTGCAGCAGGGAAAGGCTATTCAGAAACGGTACACCCTCAAATCCTTCATGCCCGCCATGGGACTGGTCAACAAGATCGCTGAAGCGGCCGAAAAGGCGCAGCATCATCCCGACATCACCATCAATTACAACGTGGTGGGCGTCTCCCTTTCCACACACAGTGAAGGCGGAGTCACCCAGAAAGATTTTGATCTCGCGCAGCAGATCGACAAGATGGCTGAAACCCACTCTTAAAGGCTGGCTGAAGTTGCGCCTCCAGGCGGCGGAGTGGCCCGCCCCGCCGGGGCGGGGTCGCGGGCAATGCCGCGCGCTGCGCGCTTCTTCTGACGCACCCCGTTTATTCCAGTCCTGACGTTCCAGAACGCAACCATCGGGGTCTGGCTCAACAAGCGGCAACTCAAGGGTCTTTGCAAGGAAGCATGAATGGCGACATTCGTACAGTGGGTGCACTTGAGCGCAGCCGTTATCGGCGTGGGAGGCATGGCATTCATGCTGCTCGTTCTTTTTCCCTCTGCCGGCCTTCTGGACCAGGAGCAGCGGGACCGGCTGCTGAAAGCCGTCCTGGGAAGGTTTCGGTGGGTGTCGTGGTCGGTGATTTTTCTGCTGGTGGCTTCAGGCCTCTACAACGTCAAACTGGTGTGGCTGGTTCCCTGGGGACCCTATTGGACGTTTCTTGCCATCAAGATTGTTTTGGCGTTGGCCGTCTTCGTTATCATCCTGTGTCTCACTATTCCTCTGAAAATCTTTGAAGGATTCAGAGAGCGCCGGAAGCAGTGGCTGTACACCGCACTTGGCCTGGCCATGATTGTGATCCTGATCTCGGCCTACTTGCGACGGGGGTAGCGTGGCTCACCTTTGAATCATGAGGAGCTTTGCGTCTTCGCGCCTTTGCGTGAGCCTATTTTTGTTTTTCCTCATGGCCTCAGCACGATCTTCCCGAAGAAGTCCCGGCTCTCCATTTTCTTCTGCGCCTCGGCGGCTTCCGCCAGCGGGAAGACGGAATCGATGACCGGCTTCAATTTGCGCTGGCCGATCAGCTTGAGCACGTCCATCAATTCTCCTTTGCCGCCCATAAACGAGCCCAGAACGGCCCTCTGCCGACCGAACAGCGCCTGCACGTTCAGCTTGACTTCGCCGCCGCTCGTCACCCCGCAGGTCACCAGCCGGCCGTAGGTGGCGAGCGAATTAAAGCAATCCTCCCAAACGGCCTGGCCTACGTGCTCGACAATCACGTCCACGCCGCGCTTGCCGGTGAGCCGCGACACTTCTTCGGCAATGGATTGACGGGTGTGATTGATGCCTTCGTCGGCGCCCAGGGCACGGGCTTTCTCAAGCTTCTCGTCCGTCCCGGCCACGGTAATCACCCGGCATCCTACAAGCTTTGCCACCTGAATGGCTGCGATGCCCACGCCCGAGCCTGCACCCACCACCAGCACGTCTTCGCCGGGCTGCAATTTTGCGCGCCCCAAAAGCATGTGCCACGCGGTCAGGAACACCAGCGGCACCGAGGCCGCTTCCTCAAAACTCAAATCGCCGGGAATCGGAATCACGTTCATGGCCGGCGACTTCACGTATTCGGCATAGCCTCCGTCCACCATCACGCCGAAAATCGTGTAGCTGCGGCAGGCGCTGTCGAGGCCTTTCCAGCATGCCTCGCACTGGCCGCAAGCGATCCCCGGAGCCAGCAGCACGCGTTCGCCCACTTTCGCGTGGGTCGCCAGCGCCCCAACCTGCGCAACCTCGCCTGAGATGTCGCTGCCCACGATGTG
>JBAUWE010000719.1:0-5968 GCA_049583595.1 Terriglobia bacterium | reverse complement strand
GTCCTTGATCAGGGGGATCCGCTATCAAGGACTTTGTTCCTCTTGCCGAACTTCCGGACCTCGTCTTTTCTGGATGGGACATTTTCCCTGACAACTGCTACCAGGCGGCCCTGAAGGCTGGCGTGTTGCAACAGACCCATCTCAATGAGGTTAAGGATTTTCTGGAGGATATCCGGCCTCTTCCGGCCGTGTTCAACCGTAAGTACGTGAAAAAGCTGAACGGGCCCAACGTGAAGCGGGGCAAGACCAAAATGGACCTCGCCAAGCAGTTGATGGAGGACATTCAGGCCTTTCGCGAAAAAAGTGGGGCCAGCCGCATGGTGATCATCTGGTGCGGGTCCACTGAAATCTTTCTGAAGCCGGGACCCGTGCACCGGTCCATTGCTTCGTTTGAAAAAGGACTCCGCTCATCGGACCCCGCCATCGCCCCCAGCATGATATACGCCTATGCGGCGCTGAAACTGGGCATCCCCTTTGCCAACGGCGCCCCCAACTTGACCACCGACATTCCTGCGCTCCATCAGTTGGCTCTGGAGAACAAGGCGCCCATCTGCGGAAAGGATTTCAAGACCGGACAAACGCTGATGAAGACCATTCTCGCCCCGGGGCTCAAAGCTCGAATGATCGGGCTGACCGGCTGGTTTTCCACTAACATTCTGGGCAACCGCGACGGGGAAGTGCTCGACGATCCCATGTCGTTCCGCACCAAGGAAGAAAGTAAGCTTTCGGTCCTGGAATATATTCTTCAGCCGGACGTTTACCCGGAACTTTACAAGGATTTCTACCACAAGGTGCGAATCAACTACTATCCGCCGAGCGGCGACAACAAGGAAGGATGGGACAACCTCGACATTTTCGGCTGGATGGACTATCCCATGCAGATCAAGATCAACTTCCTTTGCCGTGATTCCATCCTGGCCGCGCCCATCGTCCTGGATCTCATCCTGTTTATGGACCTTGCTCAGCGGTGTCCTGACATGGCCCGGAAGGGAATCCAGGAGTGGCTCTCCTTCTATTTCAAGAGCCCGATGTGCGCTCCCAACCTTTACCCTGAGCACGACCTGTTCATCCAGCTCATCAAGCTCAAGAACACTTTGCGCTACCTGAAGGGCGAGGAACTGATCACTCACCTGGGCCTCGAGTACTACGACTGAGAAGTCTGCAGGTTTCTCACGACTCCTGGAACCGCGTTTGACAAAAGAGCGCGAAGGTTTGGATAATCGATGAGCGGGCGGCATCGCTGCCTCGCGCTGTCCTATGAGAAAATTTTTCCTGGCCCAGATTGCGATCCTGATGGCAGCCGCCTGTCTGCCCGCGGCGCAGCGTTCCGCGGCGGAGGCCCGGCAAGTCGCTGATCAAGTGCTCCAGCACGCTATTGTCATCGATACCCATGCCGATACACCGCAAATGATGCTTGACGAAGGTTACGATCTGGCGGACCCGGCAAGTCCCTACATGATCAGCATCCCCAAGATGCGCAAGGGCCACCTGGGGGCGGAATTTTTCTCCATCTGGGTGCCCGTGGACTGGCCCCGCCAGGACCTGGTTCACCGTGCCCTGGACCTGATTGACGTGGTCAACGAGCAGGTGGCGCGGCATTCGGACTCGCTCGGGCTGGCGCGCAGCGCCGGGGAGGTGCTTCGCCTCCATCGCCAGCACAAGATTGCCGTTCTGATGGGACTCGAGGGCGGGCACATCATCATCGATGATCTGCGGGTGCTCGACAATTTCTACCGCCTGGGCGTCCGCTACATGACGCTCACCCACACCCGCGATACCGAGTGGGCGGACTCTTCCGGCGACACTCCCCGCCATAACGGGCTGACGCCTTTCGGCCGCCAGGTGGTTGAACGCATGAACCGCCTGGGCATGATGGTGGATATTTCGCACGTTTCGGACAAGACCTTTTACGATGCCCTGGCAGCGAGCAAGGCGCCGGTGATCGCTTCGCATTCTTCCTGCCGTGCCTTGTGCGACGCTCCCCGGAACATGACCGACGATATGATTCGTGCGCTGGCCAAAAATGGCGGCGTGATGGACATCAATTACTATTCTGCTTTCCTCGATCCCGGGTTTCGCACGGCGTCGAACAAAATTTCCAAACAGGTGGACGCCGCCATAGCGGCCGCCCGGAAGCAGCGTGAGCGTGAAGGCAAGACTCTGAGCTACGCGGAGGAGAATGCGATCCGCGTGAAAATGCAGGCAGATATTCCGCAGCCCAGCTACAAAGTGATTGCCGACCACATTGACCACGCGGTGAAAGTGGGCGGCATTGACCACGTCGGCCTGGGGTCGGACTTTGACGGCGTGGATGCCATCCCACGTGGCATGGAAGATGCTTCCCATCTTCCTGACCTGGTTGCGGAACTCGCGCGCCGGGGCTACAGCCAGGAGGACCTCGAAAAGATCCTGGGCGGCAACGTCCTGCGGGTGATGCGGCAGGTGGTCCAGGTGTCGCAGGAAATGCAGACGGGAGGAAGTGCACAATGAGAAACAGAAATCTCCTCAATCGGATACTTTGGGCCGGCCTGATCCCGGCGCTGCTGGTGCTGGGAGCGTGTGAGACTGCCAAGAAGGAACAACCCGCTCCCCCGAGCCAACCCTCCCTCAACAATCCGTCGGCGCTTAATGCAAAGGCGCCCGACGTCTACTGGGCGAAATTTGACACCACCAAGGGCAGCTTTGTCATCAAGGTCAACCGCGACTGGGCGCCCATTGGAGCCGACCGCTTCTACAACCTGGTGAAGAGCGGTTTTTACAACGACGCACGTTTTTTCCGGATGATCCCCGGCTTTATCGTGCAGTTCGGCATCAGCGCGGACCCGAAAGTTTCCGCAGTGTGGCACGATGCTGACATCCAGGACGATCCGGCCAAGCAGAGCAACGTGGCCGGGACGGTCACTTTTGCCACGGCCGGGCCGAATACGCGCACCACGCAGGTGTTCATCAACCTGGCAAATAACCAGATGCTGGACTCCCAGGGTTTTGCCCCCTTTGGAGAAGTCACTGAGGGAATGGATGTCGCCAAGAGTTTTTACAGCGGCTATGGCGAAGGCGCTCCCCAAGGCAACGGCCCCGACCAGCAACTCATCCAGAGCCAGGGTGAATCCTACATGGCTGCGAACTTCCCCAAGCTCGACAAGATCAAGTCGGCCACCGTTTCGCAGTCGGCGCCCAATGCAGACCCGCAATGATGCGCTCTCTCTGCCTATCTTTCCGGGAGAGATGTGGTTTGAGAGGATATTGCCCAACCCGATGGGCAAAGTTCCCGGTCGTTGCTATCAGGCCCGTGAGGTGTTTATGAGTGCCGAAGAGCAATTCGTCGAAAAAGTAAAGGCTGGGGACCTTTCAACTGTGCGTGAACTCGTTGAACGTGACAACTCGCTTGCCAATGCTCGCGACGCCAGCGGGACCTCGGTCGTCCTGCTCGCAATCTATTACGGGCGACAGGATGTAGCGGATCTGCTGGTGGAAAGGGGGGCCTCGATTGATATTTTTGAAGCGGCGGCCCTCGGTGACGTGGCCAGGTTGCAGGGATTATTAGCCGCTCATCCCGAACGAGTGCGTTCTTTCTCTCATGATGGCTGGACCCCCCTTCATCTGGCAGCTTTCTTTGGCCAGCCGGGTGCGGCGAATGCGTTGATTGCCACCGGGCCGGACCTGAATGCACTGGCGAAAAACAGCAATTCCAACACGCCCCTCCAGGCTGCCGTTGCAAGCCGGAAGGTGAACTTGGCAAGAATCCTTATCGCGGCTGGCGCCGATGTGAATGTCCGGACGGGATATGGCTGGACGGCGCTCCAGATCGCGGCCCACAATGGCGACTTGGAAACTGCTCGCCTGCTGATCGAGTCCTCTGCAGACGCGCATGCTCGTAACGACAACGGCCAGGCTGCCACAGCGATAGCTGCTGCGGCAGGCCACAAGGAACTCGCATCATACCTGGAAGGAGAAGAACAGAAGAAATGAGTGAAAAATTGCAGCCCGGGCTTCATGCCATTATCGAAACATCTGCCGGAACCATGACCTGCCGGCTCTATCCGGAGCACGCACCAAAAACGGTTGAAAACTTTGTGGGCCTGGCTCAGGGAACCAAAGAATTTGCGGATCCCAAAACAGGCGCAACGGTCAAGCGGCCCTTTTACGATGGATTGATCTTCCATCGCGTGATGCCCAATTTCATGATCCAGGGTGGCTGCCCGCTCAGCACTGGCACGGGCGGCCCCGGCTACCAGTTTGAAGACGAGTTCACACCGGAACTGCGCTTTGACCAGGTGGGCAAACTGGCCATGGCCAATGCAGGTCCCGGCACCAACGGCAGCCAGTTCTTCATCACTGTGGCCCCCACGCCCTGGCTGAACGATCATCACACGATCTTCGGCGAGGTGGTCCAGGGCCAGCACGTAACCACCAAGATCTCCATGGTCTCGCGCGACGGTCGCGACAAACCCCTCGAGCCCGTGGTCATCAAGCAGATTCGAATCGAAGAAATCAAATGAAGTATGAAGTGTGAAGTGTGAAGGATGAAGGATGAAAGCAAACCCGGCATGGGCAATTAGCGATCTTTGGTCCTGGGGTTCTTGGTACGCTTTGATTTCACGATAATTGTTGTCAGAATCGCAATAAGCTTGTTTGTCTCCTGAATGAGCGGATCGAGTCTGCTTCGTGGAACAAGGCTGGACTCAGCCATCAATTCGAGCCAGTAAATGCTTTCTCTTGCTTCCTTCTGTGCAACTGCGTATTTGTGAATGAAATCGGCGCGACTCTCGCCGGATAACGCTTCCTGCAAGTTCGCGCCGATTGAAGTTGCCGCCCGAACATACTGCTTTGCCAATAGCCAGGCCGCTCCATCTTTCTGTTCGGCCAGATAGCGATAGAGTTTCAGCGCCCGGAGTGCATATTGGAAAGATCGACTTCTAATATCAACCGGTCGATCTTGAGGCTTTCTTTCATCCTTCATCCTTCACACTTCATCCTTCATCACACACCGATAATCTGAACGAGTTCTTTGACGGAGTCGGCGGATTTTTGAAGCGCTGCCTGTTCTTCCGCACTCAGCTTGATCTGGATGATCTCCTCGATTCCGTTCTTTCCAAGCTTCACGGGAACTCCGACGTACAATCCGTTGATGCCGTACTCGCCTTCCAGGTAAGCGGCGCAGGGCAGAATCTTTTTGCGGTCGTAGAAGATGGCTTCCACCATTTCCACCGCCGCGGCTGACGGCGCGTAGAAGGCGCTGCCGGTTTTCAGATAGCTCACGATTTCCCCGCCGCCCTTGCGGGTGCGTTCGATAATGGCGTCGAGCTTGTCCTTTGGCATCAGTTCACCCACAGGAATGCCCGCCACGGTGGTGTAGCGCGGCACGGGCACCATGGTGTCGCCGTGGCCGCCCAGCACAAATCCCTGGACGTTCTGCACGGACACGTTCAAGGCTTCGGCGATAAAGGTGCGGTAGCGCGCCGTGTCCAGAATGCCCGCCATGCCAATCACGCGGTTCTTTGAAAATCCGCTCACCTTCAGCGCGGTTTGCGCCATGGCGTCCAGCGGATTGGTCACCATGATCAGGATGGCTTCAGGCGAAACCTTGGCCACCTTTTCGATGGTGCCCTTCACCACGTCGTAGTTCTTTTTCAACAGATCGTCGCGGCTCATGCCGGGCTTGCGCGGAAAACCGGCCGTCATCACCACCACGTCCGAGTTCGCGGTATCGGCGTAATCGTTGGTGCCTTTCACGCGAACGTCGTAACCCTCAATGGGCCCCGCCTCCAGCAGGTCCAGGGCCTTGCCTTGCGGCACTCCTTCCAGAATGTCGATCAACACCACATCGCCAAGCTGCTTGTCGGCCAGGCGATGGGCACACGTGGCGCCAACATTGCCTGCGCCTATGACTGTCACTTTCTTGCGCATCTCCAACCTCCCTGTTCGTAAATGTCCAGTGGGTAGCCGCTCTTCGCGGTTTTCTCGCTGT
>JBAUWE010000718.1:0-1704 GCA_049583595.1 Terriglobia bacterium | reverse complement strand
GCCGAAATTGATCAACGGAGATCCCAGCCCGGCCAGCATGCAGATGATCAATCCTGTCTTGAAACTGATCCTTTTTTCGCCTTCTTTCAATTCAGCCTGCGGAGCAATCAGAAATTCCTTTTCTTTCTCCCTCCCCGCAACGGCGCACAGCACGATGCCGACCAGCACCAGTCCTACGCCAAGGAAAATGGTCTCACCCTTGGGCGTGGGGATGGTTTCCGGTTGCAGAAAGACCAGCGGCACCAGCGAGCCGAGCGCCGTCGAGAGGCCGATGGCGATGGCAAAGTTGAGCGAGATGCCGATGGCCGCGATTCCCAGGCCGAAAAAAATCTGTGCCAGCCCGAATCCCAGGCCGAAGAGAATCACCAGCAACATCGTGTGGGCGGAGGCGTTGGAGTAAAAATCAGCGACGTGCGGGACGGTGGCAAAAACCAGGAGCCAGGGAAAGAGCAGCATCCCTACCACCGCCCAAACCGCCCAGATGTTTTCCCAGTTCCACTTGGTGGCATATTTTGTGGGGGCGGCAAAGCTTCCGTTCAGGACGCCGGCAAGCGCCGCAAGGAAGATTCCGATTGAGACCTCTGACATGGCCAGGCCCACCTTTCACAGATGTGTCGCGATCATTTCCGGTGCACCCCTTCATGTTGCAAACCTGCACCCGCCTTGATGTGTCATGGCAATGCAGGGCAGGGAACACTTCACGCTCAAGCACACGGAAAGAGATCGTACTCCGCGCCAGCAGGTGAAGCAAGCCTTTCGGGTCATCCGGCACCGGCTGCACGCGAACAGCTTCCTTCCTGCATTCCGCACCCATCTTAGTGCGGGTGCTACTTCACGGGCTTCACTCTGATCATGACAACCCCGTGCTCCATGACGTCGGCGGAGTAACTGCCGTTGAACTCTCCAAGGTCCTGGCGAGCCCACAGGTCGCGAACGGTGGCGCGGCCGCTGATGCCGATCTGGCTGAACCTGACGGTGAGCTTGATGGTGGACTGTTCGCGATTGAACAAGCCCACCGCCTTGCTGCCGTCGGCCAGAGGTTTCATCCAGATCTCGAGCGGCCCTTCTTCCCACACACGTTGACCTTCCGCGCCGAGCGGGTCCTGGTCAACGGCGATCACTTCAGGGTTGGTGAGCATGGCGAGCGTTTCCGGCGTCATCTTTGTCAGATCATTGCCGGTGATCAGCGGCGCCGCCAGCAGGCACCACAAGCTCATGTGCATGCGGTACTCTTCGGGTTTCATGCCGCCGTTGCCGACTTCGAGCATGTCCGGATCGTTCCAGTGGCCGGGGCCGACCAACTGCGCCAGGCCTTCCTGCCCGAATCCAATGGCTACCATGCGGTTGTAGTCGTCCTTGATGTCGCC
This sequence comes from Terriglobia bacterium, assembly GCA_049583595.1. Lineage (GTDB taxonomy): Bacteria > Acidobacteriota > Terriglobia > UBA7540 > UBA7540 > SCRD01. Next base: position 337 of record JBAUWE010000718.1, on the reverse strand, counting down.
TGTGGTCCGCCAGAGGTTCGCGCCCGTTGACTGCGCCCAGGTCCACACCCGGCCGCGTCCGTGGATGCTGTAAACGATGGGCCGGCCCGTTGCGACGAGCGCTTCGTGCATCTTCCTGAAGGCGCCCGGATACTGTTCCGGCTTGTAAACGAAACGCGCCGTGCACCAGTCATACTTCAGGTAGTCGACGCCCCACTGCGCGTAGGTTTCGGCGTCCTGCTTCTCGTGCTGGTAGCTGCCCTCGTAACCGCCGCAGGTCTTGGGGCCGGGCGAGGAATAGATCCCCAGCTTCAGCCCTTTCGAGTGGACGTAATCGGCCAGCGCCTTCATGTCGGGG
>JBAUWE010000717.1:0-3391 GCA_049583595.1 Terriglobia bacterium | reverse complement strand
GCCCGCGACCTGGCGGACGAGCTTTCGCGGCTGATCGCCTTCCGCGACGAGCCCGTGGCCGAGCCTACGGATGTGGCTCTCTACCGCATGTCGCGGAAGGCGGCCGAAACGGTGAAGGTGGTGCTGGCGGGCGAGGGCAGCGACGAGCTGTTCGCGGGCTATCCGAAGTATGCGGCGGACCGGCTGGCCGGGCTGGTCTCGGCCTTTCCGCCGGAAGTGACGAGCGCCATCGTGCGGTGGCTCCCTTATCGCCAGCGGCGGGTGAGGCTGGCGCTCGAAGCGCTCTCGATTCCGGATGAGGCGGAACGTTCGGCCACCTGGTTCGCGTCTTTTTCGCGGCAGGAACGCGAGGCGCTGTTCTCGCCGGACTTTCTGAAGCAGGTGGACGTGGCGCATCCGGCGCACGTTTTTGCGCAATATCTCGAGCAGGTGCACGAGCGGCCGCCGCTGAAACGCATGCTCTATGCCGACCTCAAAATCTGGCTGCCCGACAATCTGCTGCTGCGCGGCGACCAGATGACCATGGCGGCCTCCATCGAGGAACGCGTTCCGTTTCTCGACCACAAGCTGGTGGAGCTGGCGGCGCGCATTCCCGTGCGGCTGCTTACCCAGGGATTCCGCACCAAGGTGCTGCTGCGCCAGGCGCTCAGCCCCTATCTTCCCGAAGAAACGCTGCGCCGGCGCAAGGTGGGATTCACCGTGCCGGTCGGCGAGTGGTTCAGGAAAACGCTGAATTCTTTTGTGGCGGACCTGCTGCTTTCGCCCGGCGCGCGCTCGCGTGATTACTTTAATGCCACCAACATGGAAAACTTTGTGCGCGAGCATTTCGACGGTGTCCGCGACCGGCAGAAGCAGATCTGGGCGCTGGTGAATTTTGAATTGTGGATGAGGGGGAAAACGGGAGTCGGGAGTCGAGAGTCGGGATTCGGGACTGGAAAGACGACAACCGAGTGAGGCTTGGAGGAGACTTTGGAAAATTCGGAAGAGTCTGTGCAAAAATCAACCGTCAAATCTTACCGCGACTTGCGAGTGTGGAACGAGGCGATGACATTGGCTGAAGGCTGCTATCTCCTCACGCGTGGTTTTCCCAAAGATGAGCTCTATGGCATGACGGCCCAGATTCGCCGTGCGGCGGCGTCGGTACCCGCCAATATCGCTGAAGCCTATGGCCGCGAGGGACGAGGTGAGTACATCCAATTCCTCCGCGTGGCACAGGGATCCCTGAAGGAACTTGAAACCCATGTCCTGCTTTCGCAGCGGGTCGGGCTAAGCCCCGGAAAGGCGAGTGCCCCAGTTCTTGACCAATGTGAGGCGGTAGGGAAAATGTTGCACGGGTTGATCCGATCGCTTCAGCGCAAAGGCGCATAAGAGGGCAGGACATTGCAGGCTCCCCACTCCCACCTTCCGACTCCCGACTCGCGACTGCCGATTCCCGCGACAGGCGTCTGCATCCTGATTGAAAACCTGACGGTGCCGCTGGACCGGCGCATGTGGCAGGAAGCGCGCACGCTGGCCGAGGCGGGCTATCGCGTTTCGGTGGTGTGCCCCAAGGGGCGCGGCTTTGAGCAGACGTATGAAGTGCGCGAGGGGATTGAAATCTACCGGCACGGATTGTGGGAGGCGTCCGGACCGCTCGGCTACTTCCTGGAATACTCGATCGCGCTGGTTTCGCAATTTCGCCTGGCGCTGAAGGCTTACCGCCGGACGCGCTTCCGCATCATCCACGCCGCCAACCCGCCGGACACCATGTTTCTGGTGGCGCTTTTCTTTCGGCTCTTCGGCGTGAGGTTCATCTTTGACCACCATGATCTGAACCCGGAACTTTACGAGGCCAAGTTCGGCCGGCGCGGCCTGTTCTATCGACTGGTCTCGCTGGCGGAGCGGCTGACGTTCCGCACGGCAACCGTTTCGATTGCCACCAACGAGTCTTACCGCGAAGTGGCCCTTACCCGCGGCGGCATGAGCCCCGAACGCGCGTTTGTGGTGAGAAGCTGTCCCGACCTCGGAAAGATTCGTGTCGGCGAGCCGAAGCCCGTACTGAAAAACGGCAGGCCGCTGATGGTGGTTTACGTGGGGGTGATGGGCGCCCAGGACGGTCTCGATCTGCTGCTGGAATCCATCCGGCACATTGTGAAGGATGGCGGGCGCGGCGACGTTTCGTTTGTGCTGATCGGCCGGGGCACCGAGACGCCGGCGCTCGAAGCCTGGGCGAGGGAGAAGGGAATCGATTCCGTCGTGACCTTCACCGGACGGGTGCCCGATGCCGAGATGTGGGCTTACCTTTCCACCGCCGACTTCGGCGTGGCGCCCGATCCGAAAAACCCCATGAACGATAAATCCACCATGAACAAGATTCTGGAATACATGGCGTTCGGGCTGCCGGTGGTGCTCTACGATTTGACGGAAGGACGCCGCTCGGCGGGCGATGCGGCGCTCTATGCCAAGCCGAACGATCCCAAAGACTTTGCACGGCAGATGCTGAAGCTTCTCGATTCTGAAGATTTAAGGCGCACCCTCGGCGCCCGCGCCCGCAAACGGATTGAGGAGAGCCTCAACTGGGGCATCGAAAAACGCGCCCTTCTCAAGGCCTATGAGACGGCGCTGGGTGATCGCCGATGAACGAGGCGTGCACGAACCCCTTGTTTTCGTTTTTACTCCGCACCAGGAGCTTGCCGGCGAGCGGCGCCGCGAGGCGCGCTTCAATCATTGGGAGCCGGCGGCGCGCTTTCCGGTGAAGTCCAGGCTGAAGCGGTCGTTTCCGGCGGTGCCCTTCATCGAGTCGCCGGTGACCGTGGCTTTATAGTCCATGGTGAAGGTTCCCCGAGGGGTGTCGCGGGTCACGCTGAACGTGAGCGTGTCGCCCTTTACGGAACCCTTAACGGGACTGTCTCCCCTGCGGCCTGAAATCGTGCCCGTCACCGTGTCGCCCTTCTGTTCAAGCTTGAGCGTCTGCTCGAAAGTGCCGCGCTGGCCGCTCATCGTGAGGTTCCAGGTGCCTGCGACAGTTGCCGCCGCGTCCTGGGCCATGGCCACACTGCCGATGAACAGCCCCAAGCCCAGCACCATCGCGAGCGCAAAAAGATGGTTTCCCCGTTTCATGATTGCCTCCTTAAGGTGACCTTTTTCTGTCTGCAGATCAAATCCCGGTGGTGATAGATGAGACGAGGCGAAGCGCTTCCAGGTTACAGCGGGCGCCGGGCTGGTGCGGAGGCCGGGTTTGTGCCCTGGGATCTCCAGAAGGGACTCGTTGACGGCAATGGGAGGCGCGCGCTTGCGGGCAAGTCAGCGGCCGCTGCGAACGCCACCGCGATCGGGCGGAGTGGCAATGAAATCCTGAGTGATGTAAAGGTCGCCGTTCGGGCCCTGAACAATGCCGATTCCCACGTCGGTG
>JBAUWE010000716.1:0-7879 GCA_049583595.1 Terriglobia bacterium | reverse complement strand
GCTGCGTCGTCGCCGACACCCATCCTTACTCGTCTCGATTTTTCCGACGTCAGGTCCCGGAGCCACCTTACGAATTCACCATCTGATTGAAACATCGCCACGGCTGTAGTATACAATCAGCTTTGATTTCCAGTCCCTGTGTTTGAAAATTCGTGGTTTGCGTGTGCGAAAGACTGCCCGCTGACTGCCTGAAGGATCCGTATGATCACGCGTCGAAAGTTTATTCAGTCCAACATGCTGGGACTGGCCCTGCCCCTGGCTGGTGCGGAAACCTTCGCGGCGGGCCACTCCGGGGGTGAACCAGCAACTTCCCAGGCAGCACCCCGGGGCGAACGTGACTATTGGAACGACTGGCCGGAATACCTGACTGCGCAAATGAATGAGGCGCGTGCCCGGAGGCTCGCGCAGCTACGGGCCCTCAGCAGCGAGGCCGATGTCCGCGCCCGCGTTGAAAAAGTACGCTCCGCGGTCTGGAAGCTTGTTGGCGGCCAATTTGAAAAGACCCCCCTGAACCCGCGCATTACGGGGACGATCGACCGCGGCGCCTATCGAATCGAAAAGGTCATCTTTGAAAGTCATCCCGAAATCTACGTTACGGCCAATCTCTACATCCCCAACGGCCGCAAGGGTCCGTTCCCGGGGGTTCTCGCGCCTCTGGGACACACGAGAAACGGAAAAGCCTACCGCAATTACGCCTATGTTTACCAGACGCTGGCGCGCAAGGGATATGTGGTGCTGGCTTTCGATCCTTTCGGCCAGGGCGAACGCTACCAGTACCTTGACCCTCAAACGGGCAAGATCCTTTACGGTCCCACCGGGGAACACTCTCAAGCCGGGCGGCCCATGCTCCTTTTTGGTTCAACCTTCGCGCAGTACCGGGCCTGGGACGGTGTGCGTGCCCTTGATTACCTCCTTTCCCGCTCCGAAGTCGATCCGGAAAAGATCGGCCTGACGGGCCAGTCCGGCGGCGCAACCATGACGATGTACCTCTGCGCGCTTGAGCCGCGGATCAAAGTCGCCGTGGAAGTCGACGGAAACTCTGAAAACCTCGCCGGGCCATCTTACGCGCCACCGGGAGCGGTGGCCGACGCAGAACAGAACTTGATCTTCAGCCTGCCTGAAGGAATTGACCGTGGAGACCTGCTGCTGGCTTTTGCGCCCAAACCCCTGCTCATGATCTATACTCCGATCGACCGTGGCGCCACTTATTCACCAACGTACATCGAAGGCACGAAGGAGGTTCACGATGAAGTCCGGGCCGCTTACAAACTGATGCGCGCCCCTGAAAAGGCCGGCCTTTTCGCCACCTCGCTGCCACACGATTATGACTTCTTCAGCCGGCGCGCTGCCTACGACTGGTTCAACCGTTGGCTCGGGCAGGAGGCCTGGGGAACCGAGGAAGCCGAGTTTGATGAGGCCGCTGCCGGCGAGCTCAACTGCACACCGACGGGACAGGTGCTGACGTCTCTGGGCGGGCGTACGGTGGTCCAGCTGAGTGCAGATCGGCTGAAGAAGTTGCAACCGGCCAATCCTCTGGGAAGCACCTCCAGCGAAGCCAAAGCTTTCCGTGAGCGAGCGCAAGGCACGCTCAGGCGTCTGCTTGCCCTTCCCGCGAAGAAGACTCCTCTGGAATCAGTGACGCTTTCCTCCCACACGCGAAAGGGCGTACACATCGAAGATGTCGTCCTGCACTCGGAACCTTCCGTTCGGGTAACAGGATGGTTCATGAAGCCGGCTCAAGGCAAAGGGCCCTTTCCTGCAATCCTCCATGTCTCAGAGAGAAGCAGGAATGGTGCCATCGAAGAGGCAGGCGAGATGGTCGATCTTGTGCGCAAAGGATTTGCAGTCTGCTCAGTCGATTTACGTGGTCTCGGCTTCTCCATCCCGCACCTGCCCGCTGCCGGGCCTGTCTTCTACCACGGAGACGACAATCAGGAAGACTATGCCTGGGCGAGCTTCACCCTGGGTAAGCCGGTCATAGGTCAGCGGGTTTGGGATTGCCTGCGCAGCCTCGATTACCTTCAATCAAGGCCGGATGTGGACCGTAAACGGATTCACGGACTGGGAGAACACGGCGCAGCTATTGCCCTGCTGCTGGCCGGAGCCATGGATGAACGCCTGAGCTCGCTAATGCTTGATTCTACAGTAGCTACGTACCGATCGATTGTAGAGTCCAAAGCCTACTCGCTGACACTGCCATGGTTCGCCTATGGAATCCTGAAGCATTTTGACCTGCCGGACATTGTGGGCGCCCTGGCCCCCAGACCATGTTGGCTGCTGAATGCCACTAACGCGTCAGGTGAACAGTGGCCACAAACGAAGCTCTCGGCAATTTATCGCCACGCACTGGAAGCATACATGCAAAGCGGCACGGGTGGAGGACTTCAATTATTAGTCCGAAGAGACGATGAACGAGCGGAAGTGCTTGACAATTGGCTCAAGATCGCATGAGTTGCGTGACTAATCCGCTTGACAAGCTTTGCTTGCTCCAATAGGATGTCTCTCTTGCTTTCCTGGGCGAACCTGGGGACACCCGCTCTTGTCCAGGTGAGGTGGGAGGACGCCCAAGATTCTACGGAAGGCTAGTGGTGATTGAACCGAATGAACAACAAGTTTTACACACTGCTCATCACGTCTGGGGCCCACGGTAGAGTCCGCAAGTTCCAACTCCCATTCTATGTAGTCCCCGTGGTTCTTGCTTTGAGTATCGTCGGAATAGTGATGCTGGCCGGCCTGGCAACCAGTTACGCGCGGATGCTGATCAAAGTATCCAATTACAATACCGTCCGAAGCGAGCGTGAGGCTTTGAAGCAACAATTCCATACCCTGGAAAACAAGGTCAGCCGCGCCAATGTCAAGCTGAACTCCCTTCAAACGCTTGCCGCCGAAGTCGCGGTGACCTACGGATTTGGAAACGGACGCCGGCAGCAGATTACTCCTGACCTTCTGAATCTGGCCAGACAGTCCAGCGTAGCAGACGGGGACCCTTCACTTTACGCCCTGGACACCATGAAAACTGTAAGCCTCAACAGCGTCAGTGGAAGGTTCAGCCCCAGCGCGTTTCCAGGCATGATTGACGACCCCAACGCCATTCCGTCCATTTGGCCGGTCCATGGAAGGCTATCCGCCGGATTCGGCCAACGGATGGATCCCTTCAGCGGCGAGGCAGCCTTTCATCCCGGCATCGACATTGCCGATGCAGTGGGAACCGACGTGGTGGCCACCGGTGATGGTCTGGTGATTGAGGCCGAGCCTGATGCAGGTTACGGGCGAAGTATCCTGATCGACCACGGCGACGGCATCACGACCCGCTACGCCCACCTCAGCAGGATCTTTGTGGTGGTGGGAGAACAGGTCAAACAGGGCGAGATTGTCGGCGCCATCGGCCTGAGCGGGCGGACGACGGGGCCTCACCTCCACTACGAAGTCCGAATCCACGGCACTCCGGTCAATCCGGGGCGCTTCCTTCACGGATAAGATCAACACGCCACCTGGAACTTCGAGTTCATAAAGATCAGATCATCAGTTCTTGCCGACTGCCTTTGGCCTGCTTTCTGTAAAGACGGGCCGGACCCTCTGCCCCGAGGCATCGCGTGCTGCCGCAAGATCTCCGGCAGCGGCACAAATCTTCTGAAAAATAGCGGCAATATTGCCCTTCTCCTTGAAAACTGGATTGACAGCAGGCCCTGCTTTCGCGCATCATAGAATACAAAGGGATTGTACGAATGGGCGTTGATTTACGAGTTGAACCTTCGGCTAACTCTTGCCGCTTATTAGTAAGAAAGAAACCCGGTCCTCGTGAGATTTTACAGTTTGTCGTAGGCGGCGTTGAGATTGGTCAGCAAATCGTGGTACTGGCGGGACCCGCGTGGCTCAAAGAGCTTGCTCGAATCCTGGGTGAGCATGGGCTGCGTCCCGAGACCCTTATCCGAAACAGCCGACTGGTTTTTCTGACGGCTCCTGACTGCCTTTCCCGTTTTGCCAAGATGGACAACCCCTGCAAGCGGCCGATCATCCGGCGTAACGGATCCATGGTACGCTGGGTTTCCGACTGGTCATGGGCTTACCGTCCCGGGGCGGACCCCGCGACGATTCTCCGCTATCAGTGTCGTATCCATGACTGTATCCACTCGCTTGCTGACATGTCGATCTGCACGGTCCACTGTGAAAAGATGGAGCGCAGTTCCATGCTGGCCGTTCTGGCCCAGCACCGGCGCGCGACCCGTGCCGCCGAACGTCCCGCTTAAGTTCCCTGTCCGCGGTTTACAACCCAATCGGTCTGAAATGTGATCAGGAGGCACAGGTATGTCCAGGTGGCTCGAAGGCCGAATCGCAGTGGTGACCGGGGCAGCCCGAGGAATCGGACGCGCCACGGCCGACCTGTTTGCACGCGAAGGCGCGCGCGTTGTGCTGAATGATGTGGATGAAACGGCCCTGGCAGTGGCCGCTGAAACGATTCGCCGGGCCGGCGGCTCCGCGCACAGCTTTGCAGGCGATGTAACGGCGGCGGACTTCCCGGAAGACCTTCTCGAAACCTCGTTCGAGATGTTCGGCATCCCCGACATCCTGGTGAACAACGCCGGGATCACCTGGGACGGAACGCTCCACAAGATGACCGATGAGCAATGGCATTCTGTGATGGACATCCATCTCACTGCAACCTTCAGAATCCTTCGCGTGCTGGGCGCAGCCATGCGCGAAGCAGCCAAACAGGAGATTGAAGAGCAAGGCGCCGCCCGCGCCAGGAAAGTGGTCAACATCAGTTCCACCTCCGCCACCCGGGGCAACTTTGGGCAGGCCAACTACGCTGCCGCAAAAGCCGGCGTTATCGGCCTGACCAGGACTCTTGCGCGCGAGTGGGGCCCGGTGAACATTCAGGTCAACGCCGCGGCCTTCGGACTGATTGATACCCGCCTGACGGCGCCGAAGGAGGACGGTGAAAGCGTCCAATGGCAGCAGGCGGAAGTGAAGCTGGGTATCCCCGCCCGGATGCGCGAGGCGGCTATCCACTCCATCCCCATGGGCCGCCCGGGAACTCCGGAGGAAGCGGCGGGAGTGATCTTCTTCCTGGCTTCGCCGCTCTCGAATTACGTTTCCGGCCAGGTGATTGAAGTGACGGGCGGGTTATAAAAGCCGGAGGCCTGACGCCCTCTTCCATCTCCTGCCCCGCCCAGGATAGGACCCTTCACAAGCACTGAAGGCACGCCGGGAGTCCGAGTTCCGCCGTTGCCGGTCAGTGGTAACGGCCCGTATAGCTGGTGGGATTATCCAGAACCGTCGTGCACTGCGAATCCGCATAGCCGCACAGCCATCCTGAAAAGTTATCCATGGTCAGAACGCCCGAATCCGCGTTGGGAGAAAACGGCAGGGCCAGCACACGGTAATTTCCGGGAGGCACGACGAGACGATAAGTGCCGTCAGAAGCGGAGATCCCATCGGTCACGGCGTTCCCCGTGTTGGCATTGACGGCAACCACGTGCGCACCAAAGACACCCGTGCCGCTCAGGTTGACGGTTCCTGAAATCGTTCCGGTTGACGTGCTGAAATTGGAAGTGGGATAGAGATAAGAGATACCGATGGCGTCGTCTGCGGCAAGTGTTGTCTGCTGGTGCGCAGCGGTTGAATCGCCGAAGGGAAACATGACGGTATGGCCGATGCCGCTGTGGTCGAGCCCCAGCAGGTGGCCCTCCTCATGCGTGGCAACGGATTGCAGGCTGAAGGTTCCGGAGGGTGGGCTCGGCGAAGTTGTGAAGTTCACGCTGGGATTGAACTCAATGTCAGCGTCCGCAATGCAGTCTTGAAGATTACAGGTCCTGGTGTTTCCACCGCTGCAAGAATAGGTGCTTACTCCACCACTAGGGGTAAAGGTTGCAACTTGCGTAAAAGCGATGGTCCCCGTTGAAAAGTCGCTGGTATTGGTATCAGAAAACCCCACCACGTTCTGGCAGTCCTGATAGTCAGGACTGGTTAGAGTTGATGTTCCCCCGTACTGCACGTTGAGAACCGTCAAACTCTGTCCCGCAACCTGCGCACCCATCCAGGTGGTGAATCCGTCCGAAAGCGGTTGCTGGATGCACGATTCCGGAGTGCCGCCCAGGACACAATTTGGCGTTGCGACGTTCCCGCTGGGCGTGTCAGGATTCAACAGCCACGCGACGGGCATGGAATTCCAGCGGGCCACCACGGGAAGGGGAGAGGTGATCGTGCCCAGGTTGTCCTGAAACGGGTTGAAGCCAAACGTCAGGACCGCCGAAAACATCGCCGCCGCGGCAACAAGAACCGCTGCAACCCCTCTTTTTCCACCTGCGCGTCGCCTCTGCCTCATTGCCATCACCTCGTCTGAACAAACATCGCCTGGCCCTTCAGATCCTCTGTGACCGAAGTTTCGCTGGTGGCGGAAAGATGCGCCGGGCGGCCCCGCACGGAAACGGAGCTCCAGTAAATTTTCCACTTCGTTCCCTGCCGCTGAGCGTTGCCCACCACCTGGCTGCCGGCGGGAATCACCACCGATTTGCCAGGGAACAGGTCCGAGGTAGTCCGCGCAATGACGACGGCCTGTCCGGCGCCCTGAAACTCGGTTGAAACAATCACCACTGGGATGGTAGTCCCTGACGGGATGACGATGGGCGCGGCGACAGCGCCCGAGACGGTCATCTGGAATTCCCCAAGCGAAGGAGACCGGGTAATGGTGACGGAGCTGCCGCCCGTGCTGAGAGATCCCAGGGGAAGAACAACGTGGCGCTCGACACCATTTCGCCGCCGGTAGACCCGAAAAGCCCCCTGCATCATGCCCACCAGGTGATAAGTGGCTCTGGCTCCAGCCGCAGGTTCCAGAAAGAGGATGTAGTGCGTCCCCGGCCTCAGCAAGGCCGTACCCGGCACCCGGACGTGAAAGTTGCCGACCGTCCCGCCCGGCTGCTGAATGGTGAGTGTGGCGGGCGGGCTGCCTTTCAGGGCCTTCTCAAGCTGCACGGTGGTGTAAGTGTACACGCGGGTGTTTCCGGAGTTCGTCCGGGTGGTCTGGGCCACCACCTGCCCCTGGACGATGGTGCTGGACGCCTGGGCAAGCTGGCTGAGGCTCATCCGGACCATCGTGGTCGCTCCGGCCGGCCGGGCAAGCCAGAATCCCATCAGAACGGCAAGAACAATGTTACGAATCTTCATATGGCATTGCTCACTGTGTGATATTCACCGCCCCCACAAATGAGGTGAGTTCGCTGCCCTGGGTTCTCACCACCAGGTTTCGCGGCCCCAGCGTGGCCGTGGGGCTCACCGCCACCTGAAAATAGACCGCAGGAGTGCCGCTACTCAATGTTTGAAACTGGCCGGCGAGAGGCTGCGTGACCGCCACGTCGGTACCGTTGCTGCTGATGGTGTAGCTGGTTCCCGGCAGAATTCCATACCCGGCCACAAACAAGTAGACGTTCTGGCCTTGTGAAATCTCGGTTCCCGTACTGCTGAGGGAACAACTCAGTTGAGTCGCCGAGATCTGCGTACACCGGCCGACGGCCAGGATCGAAAGGCCAGAGAGCGTGACAGTGGCAGAGGCGGACTTGGTGTTGTCCGCCTGGCTGGTGGCCGTAATGGTCACGGTATCGACGGAGTTCAGAGGCGGGACGGTGATGTCAGCACCGGAAACCGCCTGCCCGCCGGTTACGGTCACCATCTGAGGCACGGGGTCGGCCGGCACCGAAGTAGCTGCCGGAGCTGTATAGAGCCCCGAACTCGAAATGGCGCCGATCTGGCTGCTGTTACTGCTGCTGGAGCTGGATACGCTCCAGGTGACGGCGGTATTGGTGGCGCCGGTGACCGTAGCCGTAAACTGCTGCGTTGCACCATAACCCACGGTCTGGCTGCTGGGCGAAAGGGTCACACTTAC
>JBAUWE010000715.1:0-14709 GCA_049583595.1 Terriglobia bacterium | reverse complement strand
CGCCGGCTCGACGACCTGGCGCTCGAGCTGCTTCCGGATGCCCCCCTGCTGGCCCGATGGATTCCGCTGGCGCGAAAATTTGTGCGATTCCAGGGCCTGCCGGCGCGGGTTTGCTGGATGGGGAGTGGCGCGCGCATTGCACTGGCCCAGCGGGTGAACCAGCTTGTTGCAGAGGGTACATACCAGGCTCCTCTGGTGATTGCCGTGGACCATGCCGACGGCGGCGCAAGGCCCAAGGAAGAGAAGGAGAAGAGCTTGCCTGTTGGCAACTCGGCCACCGTGAGCAGGCTGTTGAATGCGGCTCCGGGCGCCAGTTGGTTATCGCTCCAAGTTGGTGCAGGCTCCAGCCAGGCAACCGTAGTGCTGGTAGCCGACGGCTCCCCGCAGGCGGCAAAGAACATCCCGCATGCGCTGGAAGATGACTCCGCGCTCAAAGTTCTGCGGCTGGCTGCGCGCCCAGCGCAATAACCATGGCCGCCACGACCCGCCTGAAGCCATAACATATTTAAAATGTGCCAATTGGCACATGCAACCTCAAGGATTTCTGTGCTAAATTCACAGTGTGCAAACCGTTGTGGAGTGCGTTCCCAATTTCAGCGAGGGCGAGGACCAGAACAAGATCGAATCGATCATCCAGGCCCTGGTTGCCGGCCCGGATGTCCGCGTGCTGGACACCCAAATGGATGCGGATCACAATCGCACCGTCGTGACGTTTGTGGGCAGCCGGGAGAGCGTGGGCGAAGCGGCGTTGCGGGCCGTCGGACGCGCCGCCGAACTCATCGACCTGAACGATCATCGCGGCGTACATCCCCGCATGGGCGCCACCGACGTTGTGCCCTTTGTGCCCATCAGGGGCGTCAATCTCCATGACTGCGTCGAGATCGCGCGCTGGGTGGCCGAGGAAACCTGGCGGCGTTTTCGCATACCGACCTACCTTTATGAAGAAGCCGCACGCGAGCCCGGCAGAAAAAACCTGGAATACGTGCGGCGGGGACAGTTCGAGCAGTTGCGCGAGGAAGTCCGGCGGAATCCTGATCGCCGGCCCGACTTTGGCGAGCAGGAACTTCACCCGACCGCCGGCGCCACCGCCATCGGCGCACGGAATTTTCTGATCGCCTACAACATCAATCTGAATACCAGCGACCTCAACCTGGCCAAATCCATCGCCCGGAAGATTCGTGCCTCAAACGGAGGTTTCCCCGCGGTGAAAGCCATCGGCGTGGAAGTGGAGTCGGCCGGCGCGGTCCAGGTCTCCATCAACCTGACGGACTTCCTGACCACCTCCATCGGCACGGTCTTCGATGCCGTAGCGACCGAGGCCGGCCGCGCAGGCGTCACCGTCGAGAGCAGTGAGATTGTAGGCCTGGTGCCGCGACGGGCGATTGAGGACGCAGACATCGCGCGTCTCAAATTGCGGTATCTTGGTCCCAGGTTGATTCTGGAAAACCAGCTTGCGGAAGCTCAGAAAGACGTTCGATGAGCTGGCCCTTGCTTCGGGCGCCGGAAGAATGCTCTTTCGGCAGGGCGGGTGGAAATCAATTGCAACCTGGAAGAGGACCATCCTCAGGAGCGGCGCGAAGGCAGGTCAGGCCGTCGTGGCGTCTGCCGAAGAAACCCAGAGCTTCTTTGCGGCGGATTCACCCAGGCTGATGGATTTCTTGCCCAGACGCAGGCTCAAAGTGCCGTCGTAGTTGCGCCGGGAGACCTGGATTTGAACGCCCGGACGGATGCCCAGTTGATCGAAGTATTCCAGCAGCTTGCGGTCGCGCTCGTGCATGCTGTCAACACGCACCGATGATCCGGGCTCCGACTCCCACAGTTGCCGAAGACCCAGCCTGCGCCGCTCGGCAGCGCTCTTGTTGATCTGGTTCCCGTGAGGACAGGCGCCGTCTCGCCCCAGCTTTTCGATCAGTTTCTTTTCCAGGTCCTCGGAAACCGAGTGCTCCAGGCGCTCCGCCTCGTCATGGATCTTGTACCACTCCATGCCCAGAATGTCGTGGAGGAAGCGTTCCACCAGGTGGTGGCGAAATCGCAGCCGGTCGGAAATCTTCCGGCCCTCGGCCGTCAGCCTGATGTGGCCCTTGCGGTCGACGTGTGCCAGTTTGTCCCGCCGCAGGCGGCGCAAGGCCAGGGCAACCGCGGGAGGGGTAACATCCAGCCAGCGCGCGATGGTCGCGGCAATAGCTGCACCCTCTTCCGCCTCCGCCTCGGCAATGGCTTTCAGGTAGTCTTCTTTTGAAATGGTCAGCTTCATAGCCAACATCAATAACAGGCTTTCCAGCGCCTTGCGGAAGCCCGCCGCGTCCCCTGCCCCATCACCGCACAGCATCCATCTTAGCCCGGTTTCTCCAGGGGTATTCCAAATTTCCGGGTTGACACCGACAGCATCATCCTATTAACTATAGTTTATTTTTATTGAGAATCCTTAGTAAACATCCATCTTGGAACTGCCCTGAAATGGACGACCCACAAGACAAACCTGGAGCCGCCGAAGGCCGGCCCGGTCGCAAGAACCAGGCCAAGCCCAAATCCGCAATCCCCCCGTCCAGCCGGAGCCTCTCGCTTGAAGGCATGCACGGCACCGTGGAAGTTCCATCGCACGAGGCGGGCTTTTGGCGGCACTGGTGGGCATTTGTGGGACCGGCCATCCTGGTCAGTGTCGGTTACATGGATCCCGGCAACTGGGGAACCGACCTGGCCGGCGGGGCGGAGTTCAAGTACGCGTTGCTCTGGGTGGTTGCCCTGGCCAGCCTGATGGCCATTTTCATGCAGGTGCTCTCGGCGCGCCTGGGTGTGGTGACGGGCATGGACCTTGCCCAGTGTTGCCGCGATTGGTATCCGCGCTGGACCCGCATCCCCAACTGGCTGTTCTGTGAATTCGCCATCGGGGCCTGTGACCTGGCGGAGGTGTTGGGCAGTGCCGTGGCGCTCAATCTCCTGTTCGGAATTCCTTTGCTCTGGGCGGTGATCATCACCGGGTTCGATGTCCTGCTCCTGCTCGGCTTGCAGCGCTTTGGGATGCGAACCATCGAGGCGGTGATCCTGCTGCTGGTAACCACCATGGGGGTGTGCTACTTTATCGAGATTTTCGTGCTCCCCCAGACCCGCCCCAGCTTCATCGAGATGGGTAGCGCAATCTTCCATCCGGGACTCGCCCAGAGCGGCATGCTGGTGCTCGCCATCGGTATTATCGGCGCCACGGTGATGCCCCATAACCTCTATCTCCACTCGGCCCTGGTGCAAAGTCGCAAACTACAGAAGGATGATCAATCCATTCGAAGCGGGATTCTGTTCAACACCATCGATGCCACTGTTGCCCTGACCATCGCGTTCTTCCTGAACGCTGCCATCCTGGTGCTGGCGGCCCTGGTCTTTTACGGCAAGACCGGCGCACTGGTGCCGGGCGGACAAATGGTCACGTTCAGCCCTGACACCGACTGGATCCGAGTTGCCTATCTCACCCTCGCTCCGCTGCTGGGAACCGCTCTGGCCAGCACGCTGTTCGCCGTGGCATTGCTGGCCAGCGGACAGAGCAGCACCATTACGGGCACGCTGGCCGGACAGGTGGTGATGGAAGGATTCATGCACTGGCGGATCCAGCCCTGGCTACGGCGGCTCGTCACCCGCACACTGGCCATTCTGCCGGCGATCCTGATCATCGGGGTTCGTGGAAGCAGCAGCGTCACGGACCTTCTCGTCCTCAGCCAGGTCGTCCTTGCTTTGCAGCTTCCTTTCGCCATGTTTCCTTTGCTACACTTCACAAGTTCCCGCAAGCGCATGGGCAAGTGGCGAAGTGGCTGGTTTCTAATGATCACAGGATGGAGCAGCGCGCTGCTGATTACTGCCATGGACATCTACGGTTTGCCCGCGGCACTCAAGAGCGCCTGGATGGTTATTGTTGGCCATTGAGGCAAGGTTGATACTCATCCCACGGTGAGGATGCAATGTACGACAAGATTCTGGTCACACTAGACGCCACCCCAACGGACCGGGCCATCATCGAGCACATCAAGGCCCTGGGCAAAATCATGCACAGCCATGTCGTGCTTCTGCACGTCGCTGACGGGTGGGCCGCCCGCATGTACGGCCCGGATGCCGTGAGTCCTGAAGTGTCTGAGGACAAGGCCTACCTGGAAAGGGTCAGGACCGAATTTCAGGTGGAAGGGATTCCCGCCGAGGCCTCGCTCGCCTACGGTGATCCGGCCAGCGAGATCGTCAAGTGGGTCCAGCAGGAGGGCTGCGACCTGGTTGCCATGAGCACGCATGGACACAGGTTCATCAAGGACTTGTTTTTGGGAACCACAGCACCGAAGGTTCAGCATCGGGTCGGCGTCCCGGTGCTGCTGCTTCGCGCCAAATAACCCGCCTGCGGGCAGGCTGGCGTTCCCGGAGAAATCCAGAGAGTGTAGAAGCTTTTTCCGCTTCCCGGAATCACCGTTCATGCTGATTGAAGGCTACGCAACACCGGAAGGGACTGCGCGCTATGGCCAGCGGCACGCCGAGCGTCTGCCCGGGCATTATCACCAGTCGCAGGGCCTGTGGATTAGTTCCATCGGGCTCGGCACTTATCTGGGCGATCCCAGCGATGAGGTGGATGGCCGTTATGCTGAAACGGTTGTGCTGGCGGCGCAGGCGGGCATCAACGTCTTTGACACCGCCGTCAATTACCGCCACATGCATAGCGAGCGCGCCATCGGGCGGGCCGTAGCAAAAATGATTTCGTCCGGCCAGGTCCAGCGCGACGAAATCCTGCTGGCCACCAAAGGAGGCTTCCTCGGCTACGACGGCAAAGAGCCCGATGATCCCGCAGCTTATTTTCAGGAGAAGCTGGTCAAAAGCGGGCTGGTGAAACCGGAAGAGATCGTCGCCGGGTGCCACACGCTCGCGCCGCGTTATCTGGCCAGCCAGATTGACGTCAGCCGCGGCAACCTCGGCGTGGCCGCGATTGACCTCTATTACCTTCACAATCCCGAGGCCCAGCTCCGTGAAGTTTCCCGCGATGAGCTCCTGCACCGCCTGCGGCAGGCCATGGAGGTGCTTGAACAGGCCGTTGCCGACGGCCGCATTCGCATGTACGGCGCTGCCACCTGGAATGGCTTCCGTGTTCAGGCCGATTCGCAGGAGGCCATCTCGCTGGAGGAAATTCTCGGTCTGGCGCGGGAGGTGGGCGGGCAGAAACACCATTTTGGGGCCGTCCAGCTTCCCTTCAACATCGCCATGCCCGAGGCTCTGGCCGCCAACACGCAAACCAGCAACGGACGCCCCGTACCGCTCCTCCACGTGGCGCGGGAACACGGCCTGATGGTGTTTTCGAGCGCCAGCCTTTTGCAGAGTCACCTGGCCAAAGGCTTGCCGGCCGGCTTCCAGGAGTGGATCCCGGGCCTCGCCACCGACGCCCAACGCGCCATCCAGTTTGTCCGTTCCACTCCGGGAATCACCTGCGCTCTGGTGGGAATGAGCAGGCGCGAGCACCTGGAGGAAAATATCGGCACGGCTTCCCGGCCGCCGCTTTCGCTCGCCGAATTTCGCAAGATGTTCCAGAAATAACGGCTGGAGTCCAGCCTGTTCAGCCGCCGGAAATCTGCCCATGCGGCTGCGGCGCAGCGTGGTCCGCCTGCAAATGATCGGGAACATCACATAAGGCCTTTCTTCGGATCCGGGCGCGATGCTTGACAGGCAGATGTCTTTTCGTTACGTTGCACTTTAGTCTGGTCATTCCGCATCCTGTGCGCGCGAGGACAAAATGGCTGCAAAACCGATTATTTCAATCACCACGGATTTTGGCGAGGACGACCACTTTGTGGGGGTCATGAAAGGGGTGTTGCTCAGCATCAACCCAGACGCCACCATCGTGGACATCAACCACCGGGTGAATTCCTACGACATTTTTGATGGCGCTTACAGCCTGTCGCAGAGCTATCACCTTTTTCCCCCCGGCACCATCCACCTGGTGGTGGTTGACCCGGGAGTGGGGTCCGAGCGGCGGCCCATTATTGTGCAGTCCAAGGACTACCGGTTTGTGGCTCCGGATAACGGCGTGCTCTCCATGGTTTATGAGCGCGAGGAGAGGGTTGAAGTCCGCCATGTGACCAGTGAGCACTTTTTCAGGAAGCCGGTCAGCAACACTTTCCATGGCCGGGACATTTTTGCGCCGGTGGCCGGCTGGCTCAGCCGGGGAATGGAAGCAGAGAAATTCGGCAGCATCGTCACCGATTACGCCCGGTTCACATCGGTCCGTCCCACGGGGGAGAATGACGCCCTGATCAAGGGAGTCGCCATCAAGGTGGATAAATTCGGAAATGTTGTAACGAACATCACTCCTGAGGATGTTCCCCAACTCTTTGGCCAGGACCCGCCGCCCTTCCGCATCAGGATCAACGGGCATGAAATCACCCGGCTCCACGAATCTTTTGCGGCGGGCGAAGCTTCCGAACTTTTTGCCGTAGTCGGCAGCTCAGGTTTTATTGAAATCTGCACCAATCGCGGCTCCGCTGCGAAGGCTTTGAACGCGAACCGGGGAGTGGAAGTGGAAGTGGTGGTGGGCGCTGCATCAACGGAAGGCACGTGAGAAACTGCCGGGAACCTACCCCGCGGGACCCTTTGACCGCAAGGGCGCCACTTTCGGCCGGGCGCCCTTGCTGCCCAGCCTTTCAATCTTCACCCTTGACACGCGCAGCCCGTCCATATCCACCACGGTGTAGACCCGGCCCTCGTAGGCAAAGCTCTCGCCACCCTGGGGGATTTTACCCAGGCAATCCAGCACAAAGCCGGCCAGCGTCTCATAGCCCGCACCGCGTGGAAGGACGATGTCATAATCGTCGGCCAGCTCGCGCAAACTGAGGGCAGCATCCACCACCAGCACATCCTCGCCCAGCTTCTTAATGACCGCTTCCTCGCGGTCATATTCATCCTGGATTTCACCCACAATCTGTTCCAGCACGTCCTCGATGGTCACCAGGCCCACAAAGGTCCCGAACTCATCCACCACCAGGGCCAGGTGTGCATGGCGCCTGCGGGCCTCATCCAGCAGCTTGATCAGGGGCATTGTTTCCGGAACGATCATCGGCGGGTGCAGCAGCGTCTGCAGGTCCATCGGCTCATCCAGCGGAATGTGATGGCGGAGCCGGTCCAGCGTCACGGCCAGCAGGTCGCGGGCGTAAAGGATTCCGATAATGTGGTCCGGCGAGCCTTCGTAAATGGGAACGCGCGAGTGCTGGTCGCGGACGATGCTTTCCAATAGGAAATTGAGGTCCTTGCTGAAGGGCAGCGAAGTGATCTGGTTGCGCGGCACCATGATCTCGCGCACCAGGGCGCGGTGCAGGTCGAAGATGCTGTGAATCATCTCCTCCTGCTCTTCACCCAGCAGCCCGCGCTTGCGCACCCCGGTGACAATCAGTTCCACCTCCTCCAGGCTGTGCATCTCGCTGTGCCCGGTGGAAGCCGTGACGCCAACCACCCGCGTCACCGCAGTGGCCATCCGGTCCATCACCGCCACCGGGACACGCACCGCGCGCATAAACAGGCTAAGCGGTAGCGCGAAGATCAGAGCCACCCTTTCCGCACGCTCGTAGCCGATGGTTTTCGGCGCCAGTTCGCCCAGCACCATCAGCACGACCGTAATCAGCAGAAAGGCAACCAGCGTGGCAACCCCGTGCGAAAGCGGGCCGACAAAATGTTCCATCCGCCCTTCCAGCACCCGGCGAATATCTTCTGCCAGCATCGACTCTCCCAGCCAGCCCAGCAGCAGGCTGGCGGCAGTGATGCCCAGTTGCAGGCCGGAGAAAAGGCGGCTGGGAAACGCCAGGAGTTTCTGCACCAGCACGGCGCGCGAACTGCCCATCCGCACAAGCTGCTGCAAGCGGCTGCGACGGACGCTCAGCAGCGCGTACTCGGCCGCCACAAAGAAAGCGTTCCCCGCAATCAGGGTCAGGATCAAGACGCCTTGCAAAAAAATGCTCATGGCAGGTTCCCTGCTCAGCATTCTAGCCTGAAATGCTGTCGCAAAGAAAAGTCTCCTTCAAAATGCCGCACCAGTGGGCACGCTCAAGGACGTATGGCGTCCTGCCACGCCAAGGGTTCTGCTAGAATGGGGGAGATGCAAAACGACATTGTGGCTGTGCTTCGGAACCGGCCTTTGACCGGCGGCCATTTTCTTCTGGATCTCGATGCTCCGCGCCAGGCCCAGGCCACCCGGCCCGGGCAGTTTGCCATGGTGCGGCTGCTGGAGCATTCCGACGTCCTGCTGCGCCGTCCCATGAGCATTTACGACGTCAAGCCTCGGGCGCTGGCAGGCCACGAGTCCACCAACGGAACGGCGCCGGAAATCATTCAGCTTCTCTACAAAATTGTGGGACGCGGAACCCGCCTGATGGCCTTGCTGAAGCCCGGCGACCAGGTGGAACTGCTGGCGCCGCTGGGGCACGGTTTTTTCGAAGAAGAATACCTGCCCGTCGCCCGCACCGCGGATGAAGTTCTGCACGTGGCCGGCGGCATCGGCATCGCGGCGCTGCTGCTGCCCGCGCGAAAGATCTCCGCTGCGGGGCTCCGCCAGCGCCTTTTTTTTGGCGGCCGTACCGGCGACGACCTGGTGGGTACGGAAGATTTTGAAAGCTACGTCGAGGAAATGGTACTGGCCACTGAAAATGGCTCGAAAGGCCGCAAGGGATACGTGACTTCGCCGCTGGAGGAATATCTTTCCGGCCATTCCAACAGGAAATTCCTGCTGATGGCCTGCGGCCCCTGGGCCATGCTGCACGCCACGGTCGGCCTGGCGCAGCGTTACGGCCACCCGTGCCTGGTCTCCATGGAAAACCGCATGGGTTGCGGCCTGGGGGTGTGCCTGGGGTGTTCCATCCGCGTGGAAGGAACGGGCCACGCGGCTTACGAGCGCGTCTGCACCGAAGGGCCGGTGTTCCGCGCCGAGCACGTCATCTGGGAGCGGGAAGAAATTCCCAAGACTTAAGCGAATGACGGACCAACCAAAACAGCAACAGGGCATGCCATCCGCCGGCAATGAGGAGCAGTTCTCGCCCCGCATCGATATCGATGTGGCCGGGATTCATTTCGAAAACCCGGTCCTGACGGCCAGCGGAACCTTCGGCTACGGCCAGGAATTCGCCCAGTTGATGGACCTGAACCAGCTGGGCGGGATTTGCGTGAAAGGCATTTCCGCCGATCCCATGGAGGGCAATCCTTCGCCGCGCATTTATGAAACCGAGGCGGGAATGCTGAACGCCATCGGGCTGCAGAACGTGGGCGCCAAAAGGTTTCTGACGGAAAAACTTCCCTTCCTTCGCACGCTGCGCACGCGCTGCATCGTCAACGTTTTCGGCTACTCCACCGAGGACTATGTCCGCGCCATTGAGATTTTGAACGAAGGTGAAGGCATCCACGCCTACGAGCTGAACATCTCCTGCCCCAACACGCGCTGCGGCGGCATGGTCTACGGCAACGATCCCCGCCTGACCGAAGAAGTGGTTGCGGCCAGCAAGAAAGCCGCGCGCTATCCGCTGATCGTAAAACTCTCGCCCAACGTCACCGACATTGCCGAATTGGCCCGTGCCGCGGAAAGCTCAGGAGCTGACGCGCTCTCATTGGTGAACACTTTTGTGGGAATGGCCATCGACGTAGAGACCCGCACGCCGCGCATTTCAAACGTCACCGGAGGACTTTCCGGCCCGGCCATCAAGCCGCTGGCGGTTCGCATGGTCCACCAGACCTTCCGCGCCGTCAGGATTCCCATCATCGGCATCGGGGGCATCGCCACCACAGAGGATGCGCTCGAGTTCATCATCGCCGGCGCGCGCGCCGTCCAGATCGGCACCGCCAACTTTTACGCGCCGGAAACCGCCCTGCGCGTCGCCGACGGCATTCGCGATTACTGCCGCCGCAAGCGAACGCACCTCGCCGACCTCGTCGGAACTCTGAAGCTCCCGCACGAGGCGTCCGTCCCAACAGCCGCCCATTGATCCAGGAACGCGAGCTCTCACCCGGCGACTACTGATACGGCAATGTCTTCAACAGGTCTTTTTCTGAATTCGAGGGGCCGTTCGATTCCGGCGTTACGGAAGGATGGAAATAGGCCTGCGCCGCCCCCACAATTTCTTCAGGCTCTGTGGGCGCTTGGGATGACGCACTGTTCGCGGCAGGCGCGGCCGAACCGCCTCCGCCCAGGGCGAACAGGTATTCCGGCCCGCCCCACGGCTCGGCGGAATTCGCCTCAATCTCTTTGAGCCTGGCGTTCAACCGGGCCACAACCTGTTGCCCTTCAGGGCTTGCACTCAGATTGTCTTTTTCCGCCGGGTCGGTCGCCCAGTTGTAAAGGTACCGGTCGCCTTTGGTGGTCAGGATGTAGTGCCACTGGGCGGTGGTCAGGCTCACGCCCGCCGCGTCCGCTTCAGAAAGGCTTGCGCTGAGTTCCGCCACCACGGGCCGGGCGATTTCCTGCGGCGAGTCTGTCTGCCAGAATCGCGCCAGGCTGTAGGCATGCAGCGGAACTTCTTTCCCCAGAGCCAGGTCGATTACCGTCGCAAACAGTTTGCGGATGGCGACCGGTGGAGCAATTCGTTTTCCGGCCGGAATGCCCGCGCCGCACACAATCAGCGGAACATGGATTTCTTCCCGGTGCAGATCGTTACCATGCTGGTAGGCGCCGTGCTCGCCGAAAGCCTCGCCATGGTCCGCCGTAATCAGGATGATGGTGTTCTTCCCCGCCGGCGAAGTTTTCAGAACTTTGACCAGCCGCGCGATTTGCGCATCGAGGTAAGAGAGGCTGTTGTCATAGCCGTCGATCAACGCCTGGCGGTCGGCGGCGGGCAACGGCTCACTCGGCCGGAAGCCGCCCTTTGCGCTCCAGTGGCGCACCACCGACTCCGGCAGCCTCCCAAAGCGATGGTCGTAAGGGGCGGGCGGCAGGTAAGAACTGTGCGCGTCGTAGTAGTTGATGTAAATGTAAAAGGGCCGCGACGCGGGACGGTGGCGAAGCCACCGGAATACGTCGGCGTTCAAGTCCGCGGCGTTCCGCCGGTAAAAAGCGTCGTAACGGTCCAGGTTCTGATACAGCGGCTGCACGGCGGCCCGGCCCACCAGCGTTCGCGACAGGTTGTAAAGCAAGGTCGTCCGGTCGTCATCATAGCGTCCGAATCCGCCTCCTAATCCCCAGCCCGATTCTCCGTAATAATAATTCGCGTTGAATCCCGCCGTAGCGTACCCATATTGGCCCAGCACGCTCTCAATGGTTTTCCATCCGGGATTCAGCGGCCGGAAGGCGTTGGCGCCGCTCTGGTGCGGAAGCAGGCCGGTGTAAATGGCCGCCAGCGACGGCAGCGTCCACGACGTGGCGGAAACAGCATTTTCAAACAGCACGCCTTCCTCCGCCAGCCGCGCGAGGTTGGGCATGGTTTCCCGACTGTACCCGTAAGTGGAAAGGTGATCGGCGCGCACCGTGTCCATCGTGATCAGAACGATGTTCGGCCTCTGCCCGGATTGAACTCCACTGGCGGATACTCTCGCTCCGCCCGCCATGCGCTGCGAGGCGGCATAATAGACCACACCCGCCGTCAGCAGAATCAGCACGGCCACGATTGTTTTCGCCAGCGCGCCGAGAGGCCAGCGCCGTTCCATTCCAAAACAGGGTTCAATTCGTTTGCGGCCCAGAAAGCCGACCAACAGCGCCACCGCGAACACTAGGGCAAAGCGGACCAGCGGGAACAGAACATCCTTCATGCGGCCATAAACGTTGAAGTTCACCGAGTGCGTATGCACAAAGTGCCCCGCCCATCCCACATACGCGCCCGCGCAGCCAACCAGGACACAGGCCAGAATGACCCCGCGGCCGGAGCCAGGCGATTTGCCGAGTGTGGCCAAAAATCCCAGCTTTGCCCCGATGGTTGCAAATAGGAGCATTGCAACCAGCGGCGCCAGAAACCAGATGACCCAGGTGGAATCCACTACCAGGAACTCTTTCACCGAGGGAACAAAATAGAGCAGGCGCGCTTCCCACAGGCCCACCAGCAGGCCCGTCGCCGCTCCCAGAATGACGAAGCGGCCCCATATCTCCCAGCGCCGGTTCTGCACGCCGTGTTCGGTTGCAGTTGAATTCTTCAAAGGCTTATCCCCAAATTCTGATTGTGCCACACCGGCAGGGGCCGCAACGCGCAAAAGAAAGGGAGCCGAGGGGTGAGAAGCAAGGATGAGTATCGAGTTCCGGGTTATGGGTTATGGGTTAAGAAATTGACGGCGGCTGGTGATGCGGCTCAAAGCCTCACGACCTGCTGAAGGCCGATTGCTGAAAGCTGGCAGCCAGTTTTCAGTTGAGGTCGCGTGACAGCATCAACTTGAAGGCCAATTTGTCAGACCCGGCCGTCACGCCCACGCCCACACCCGTTTCGATGTCCACGAACCGGGTATGATGATCCAACGTCGCCCAGACCTGCTGGAACTGGTTATGGGCGGTGTAAAACCCGCGAAGCGGGCCGAAATCAGAATACTCCTCGGCGGCCACGGCCCAGTTTTTATTCAGGTTGTAGGCAATCCGGCCCGCGGGAACGAATTCCAGTCCTTTCATCCCACCCCGATAGTCCGTATCCATAATTGGATTGTAAATCAGGTCCCATTGGTGCAGGTGCACGCCCACAATGGGACGCACCTCAGACGTGATGCGCCGCTGCTCCCAGTACGAATAGTTGACGCTGAACTCGAAATTGACACCGTAGAAAAACGTGTGCTGGTCGGCGTGCGGCCGCACGAAGAGCTCCCGGAGCTTGAAGCCGTCCAGCGACCCGCCGCGGTTCTTCGAATAGGCCGTGTAGACGGGCAAATAGAGGCCCTGTTCGAACCACGGTTTAACGCCAAACGCCCACTCCACGGCGCCGTTCACCGAGTTGTCCGGAATGATGCCGCCGGAAAACGCCGCGGTCTTTGCCCCGATGGGCGTAAAGTTGCTGTGCACCATCACGTTCACTTTTCCCGGCTCCAGCACCGACCCGTCGTACACCTGGATCTCGTCCGTCTGCGCGCGGGCCGCCAGCGGCGCCACCATCAACACAACGGCCAGCCATGCGCACACGCGCGTCAACCGCCGGTAAAAAAGTTGACTGTTTGGAATCCCCATAAATGAATTACAAAGTATAGCCCATTTCACAGGACTCCCGGAACAGTCCGGGGAAATTTGTTGCCGGCTGCCTCGGCAACCTGTGGTATTTTGCCTGAGGTTCGCCGCAGCAACGTTATGCCTGAAAATACTGAGCAGAAAACGCGCGCGCCCTCACCAGGCGCCTGGCAGGCTCCCGCCATTTCCAGCCGCCGGCGCTGGGTCCTGGTGATTCTGCTTTTTTTCGCCGCGCTCATCAATTATCTTGACCGCGCCACCATCTCCGTGGCCCTGCCCCGCATTTCCGGCGAGCTGCTGCTGGGCCCGACTGCCAAAGGTGTGCTGCTCTCCGCCTTCTTCTGGTCTTACGCACTGATGCAGGTTCCCATCGGCTGGCTGGCGGACCGCGCCAGCCTGCGCTGGCTTTATGCCGGTTCGTTTGCGCTGTGGTCACTGGCCTGCGGCTTCACGGGGTTTGCCGGCAGCCTGGGTGTGCTCATCCTGCTGCGCATCGTTCTGGGGATTGGAGAATCCATCTTCCTTCCCGGCAGCGTCAAATTCATCAGCCTGGCGTTTTCTCCCGAAGAGCGCGGCCTGCCCACCGCAATTTTTGACAGCGGGGTGCGCGCGGGCCTGGCCATCGGAGCGCCGCTGGTCGCCTGGCTGGTGTCGCGACACGGCTGGCGGAACATGTTTTTCCTGGTAGGCTTCACGGCGCTGGTCTGGATCCTGCCGTGGATCCTGGCCTTCCCCTCGCGTCTGAAGCCGGGCGCGCAGGAGCCCCCGCCGCAGGCCGCCGCGCCCGTCGCCCGCAAGCCGCTCACCTTCAATCGCAACCTGCTCGGAGCCAGCCTGGGATTTTTCTGTTTTGGTTATTACAACTACCTGCTGGTCACCTGGCTGCCCGACTACCTGGTGGAGGTACGCCACCTGCCCCTGCTCAAGGCCGGATTCCTGGCCGCCATTCCCTACATCGTCTGGGCCGTTTCCGAAGTGGCGGGAGGCTGGGTGTCCGACCGGCTGGTGCGCCACGGGCGGAACGAGACCCGGGTGCGCAAAGGCATGATCACCGTGGGCTTTGCCACCGGTCTGATGCTGATTCCCGCGGCGCTGGTGGGAAACCTCACCGCCTCCATCGTCCTGCTGTCGGCAGGCTCGCTGGTGGGTTTATCTTCCCCCAACATCCTGGTGGTGTTTCAGGCCTGCGCCCCGCGGGACGAAGTTGGCATGTGGATGGGCTTCGGCAACTTTATCGGCAACATCGGCGGCGTGCTCTCGCCGCTGCTCACCGGAATCCTCATCAGCCGCACCGGCTCCTACACTCCCGGCTTTGCGCTCGCCCCCATCATCCTCGTGGCCGGCCTGCTGGCCTTCTGGTTCGTTGTGGGAGAACTGAAGCCGTCGAAACCCGCCGCGTAATCAGGCGGGTGCCACACACGCGGTGCCTTTAGGGGAGTGCGAGAGCTTGCCCTCGCCTTGGAGTGCGGCAGCGCCAGCTGCCGCCGTGGAATTGACCGGTGGTGCAGACGTGGCGCCTTTTGCCACGTCTGCGAACATCGTCGGTGATGGCTGCGAAAAAATACCCCTCACCCGTCCCACGCTGCGGGACACCCTCTCCC
>JBAUWE010000714.1:0-7825 GCA_049583595.1 Terriglobia bacterium | reverse complement strand
AGATTGGGCGTTCGGATCGGCAAGCGGAAAGTTTCAATTGGATCCAATGCCACGGCGTCTGAGAATAACTTCAGGGGCTGAAGCCCCCGAGCCGCGGAGCCGGTGATGTGTCGGAGCTAAAGCTCCGACCTCCTAAAGAACACCTGCTTTGATTGAGCTATTCAGGAGGTCGGACCTTTAGGTCCGACAAACAAAAGGTTTAAGGCTCCCATTTAAGGTCTCTCCATGTCTGTCATTCGCATTCTACCGGAAGCCATCGCCAACAAGATTGCCGCGGGCGAAGTGGTTGAGCGGCCGGCTTCGGTGGCCAAGGAGTTGGTGGAGAACTCCATTGACGCCGGGGCCACATCGGTTGAGGTTCGGGTAGAGAGCGGTGGCAGGCGCCTGCTGCGTGTGGCCGACGACGGCTGCGGCATGACGCGCGACGACGCCCTGCTGGCCTTCGAGCGCCACGCCACCAGCAAAATCACTTCCGCAAACGATCTGGATGCGATTTCGACGCTGGGGTTTCGCGGCGAGGCCCTGCCGTCCATCGCCGCCGTCTCGCGCCTGACTCTGGAAACCTGCCACGCTTCGGAAGAAGCGGGCACGCGCATGGAATTTGCCGGAGGCAGCCTGCGCAACGTCAAGGACATCGCGCGGCCCTGCGGCACCACCATTGACGTTCAGAGCCTGTTTTATAATGTCCCGGCGCGCCGCAAGTTCCTGCGGTCGGAATCCACCGAACTGGGCCACATCGCCAGCATGGTGACGCACTATGCGCTGGCGCATCCCGGCAAAGCGTTTCGCCTCGAATCCGTCTCGAATGAGATTCTAAAGGTCTCTCCGGTCGCAAGCCACCGCGAGCGCGTCTACCAGGTGATGGGCGGAAAGCAGCTTGAACAACTGGTAGAGTTCGGGCCGGTGGAGCGGCCGTTGCTGCCGGCGTCCGTCCCTCTCAACCTCGACGAGGACCCGGAGGGCAGCGCTGAAGTTGCCGGGCCGCCGATCTTCAGGATTTCCGGTTTCGTCTCGCGCCCGGAAGTCCACAAGCTGAACCGCAACCAGATTTATTTCTTTGTGAGCCGGCGGCTGATCCGCGACCGCCTGGCGCTGCACGCGCTCCATGAGGCGTATCGCAACATTCTGCCGGCGGGTATTTTTCCGGTGGCGCTGATCTTTCTCGACATGCCGCCGGGAGAAGTGGACGTGAACGTCCACCCCTCCAAAGCCGAAGTGCGCTTCCGCCACTCGTCTTTTGTGCACGACCTGATCCGCGACACGGTGCTGCAGGCGCTGACGGCTTCGCGCCCCGTGGCGGCGTTTCCCATGCCGAAACGTCCGGACACGGGATCGCAAGGAGATCCATCTTACGACGACCGCGTCACTCCCGCCGCGCCACAGGGACAACGCAACTGGACGCCACCGGCAGGGCCGCGCGAATCGTACGGGTCGGGGCCGGGGAGAAATTTTGAACTTTCGGCTCCGCGGCCGGCGCCATCGCCTGGCAATCTGCCGCTGGCGGAAGCGGTGCTGGGCCTCTACGCACCGCCCGAGCCCGCATCCTGCCCGGCTGGATACGCCGAGCCCGCTGTTCAGGAAAACCGCGCCGGCGAGCTGCCCTCGGACCTGTTGCCGCTGGGCCAGGTGCGGTCGAGTTTCATCATCGCCGCCAACCCGGAAGGGCTGTGGATTATCGACCAGCACGTGGCGCACGAGCGCGTCCTGTTTGAGCAACACCTGCGCCGCCGCCAGAACACGCGCATCGAGGGGCAGCGGCTGCTGATCCCCATTGTGGCCGACCTGCAGCCCCAGCAGCGCGTGATCTACGAAAGCATCGCCGAAGAACTGACCGCCCATGGTTTTGAGGTGGAACCGTTTGGCCAGGGCAGCGTGGCCGTGAAGGCCGCGCCTGCCGACATCCAACCCGACGACGTGGAGAAACTGGTGCGCGAAATTCTGGACGGCGTGGGGCGCGAAGCGCGGGCGCTGTCGCTTGACGAGTTGCGGCGCAGCATTGCGGCCACCGTGGCCTGCCACGCGGCCATCAAGGTGAACATGCCGCTCGACCAGGAAAAAATGTCATGGCTGCTGCTGGAACTGAGCAAGACGGAGTGTCCCATGACCTGCCCGCACGGACGTCCCATCGTCCTGCGCTACGACATGAAGGAAATCCAGAAGGCTTTTAAGCGGATTTGAGGTTTTACGAAACACGTTGTGCGCACGTCGTGCTGTGCGAAGCGAAGCATCCCGGCATTTGATGAACCAAGCCGAGATCCTTCGTCGTCCCGATGAATCGGGACTCCTCAGGATGACGAGATCAAACGTTGTTGACTGTACCTATGACCGAACCTCTCATCATCGCGATTGACGGCCCGGCGGGCGCCGGCAAGAGCACCGTGGCGCAGATGGTGGCGCAGCGGCTGGGCCTGGCCTATGTGGATAGCGGCGCCACCTACCGGGCCGCCGCGCTCAAGGTGCTGGAGTCCGGAGTGGCGCTTGAGGATGAAGATGCAGTCGTCCGCGTTGTGGGCTCGGCTGAAATCCGGTTTGTGCCCCGCCTGCCGCAGCCGCAGGTGCTGCTGGACGGCAAAGACGTGACCGCGGAGATTCGCGCCCTGGAGGTGACCCGGGCCGCCTCCCGTGTCTCGCAACTGCCGGCCGTGCGCCAGAAGCTGATTGCCCTGCAACGGTCGCTGCTGAAACCTCCGGGAGTGGTGATGGAAGGCCGCGACATCGGAACCGTGGTGTTCCCCGGCGCGCCGCTCAAAATCTTCCTCAAGGCCGATCCCGAAGAACGCGCCCGCCGCCGGGTGGAACAAAACACGCAGCAGGGCCGGCCGTCTTCAATGGAAAAGATCCTGGCGGAAATTTCCAGCCGCGACCGGCGGGACGCCGAAAGGCAAGCTTCACCGCTGGTGGCCGCCAAAGACGCCGCCATCATTGACGCCACCCAACTTTCAGCTGAAGAGGTTGTAAAAAAAATCCTGGAACTCGCGCGCGACAAAGGGTTGCTGTAGCGACGCCAATCACGTGGCCCGAACCGCCGCGCGACGGCGCACGCGCCAGACTCCAGGGTGTATGCGCCGAATAGGGGCCGCGGCAGGAGGCTACGGAAAGTAGCGATAGACTTCCCGCCGATGAAGGACTCGCACGAATGTGACCGTGTCCTTCTCAATGATCAGGCCGATCCTATAGTCTCCCAGGCGAATGCGGTAATAATCTCCCCGGGCCTGCAGCTTCTTAAGGCCGGGCACGCCGGCAAGGCTTTCCGCCTTTTCCACACTTTCAATGATTGTTCGGATTCGGTTGAGTAATGACCGGTTCTGAATGGCACGAAGGTCTCGGGCGAAGCTTGCCCGGTAGGTGACCTTCAACGACGGGGCTCGAGAATGGAGAAGATTTGTTTTCGAGACGCCTTCCGGGTTCGCCGGCCTTCATCAATCGCGCGGGCCAGAGCGGCGTTCTCGACCGCCTCTTCGACGATTTCGCGCAGGAGGTCCTTGCGCTCGTCGAGCACTTCACTCAGCGCTTCCTTGAAAACGCGCTTGAGTTCCTTTTCCTTTGTCAGCGATTGAGCCATATGACTCCCCAACCACCACATTGTAGCTGATTGCAGGGACGCCAGGTTGGGTTTATCTGCACGGCGCGTCGCGCTGACCTGAGAGCGCCGGCTTGTCAGCCAACAACTGGCGGCCATACACCAGCTCCACAGCCTACCTTCCGCCGTTCGACATGGAAGCCAGGAACTCCGCGTTCGTCTTGGTCTTGGAAAGCTTGTCGATGATGAGTTCCATCGACTCCACCGGCGACAGCGGGTTGAGCACTTTGCGCAGCACCCAGATGCGGTTGAGTTCGTCCTTCGGCACCAGCAGTTCTTCCTTCCGGGTGCCCGACTTGTTGATTTCGATGGCCGGGAAGACGCGCTTGTCCACCAGCTTGCGGTCGAGGTGAACTTCCATGTTGCCGGTGCCCTTGAACTCTTCAAAGATCACGTCGTCCATGCGGCTGCCGGTATCGATGAGGGCGGTGGCGATGATGGTGAGGCTGCCGCCTTCCTCGATGTTGCGGGCCGAACCGAAAAAGCGCTTGGGGCGCTGCAGGGCGTTGGAGTCAACGCCGCCGGAAAGCACCTTGCCCGAAGGCGGCACCACGGTGTTATAGGCGCGCGCCAGGCGGGTGATGGAATCCAGCAGGATCACCACGTCGCGCTTGTGCTCCACCAGCCGCTTGGCCTTTTCAATCACCATCTCGGCCACCTGGACGTGGCGGGCGGCGGGCTCGTCGAAGGTGGAGCTGATGACTTCGCCCTCCACGGTCCGCTGCATGTCGGTCACTTCTTCCGGCCGCTCGTCAATCAGCAGAACGATCAACGAGACTTCCGGATGGTTCGAAGTGATGGAATTGGCGATGGCCTGCAGCAGCATGGTCTTGCCGGTGCGCGGCGGCGAAACGATGAGGCCGCGCTGCCCCTTGCCGATGGGAGTCAGCAGGTCGAGGACGCGCCCTGAAACATTCTCCTTGCCGGTCTCCAGTCGCAGCCGTTCCTCCGGATAGAGCGGGGTGAGGTTGTCAAAAAAGATCTTGTTGCGCGCCTCGTCGGGGGGTTCAAAGTTGATGGCCTCCACCTTGATGAGGGCAAAGTAACGTTCTCCCTCTTTCGGCGGGCGGATCTGGCCGGAGACGGTGTCGCCGGTGCGCAGATCAAACTTTCGAATCTGCGAGGGTGACACGTAGATGTCATCCGGACCCGGCAGATAGTTGTAGTCGGGCGCGCGCAGGAAACCGAAGCCATCCGGCAGACATTCCAGCACTCCCTCTGAAAAGATGAGCCCGGCCTTCTCGGTCTGCGCCTGGAGGATCTTGAAGATCAGCTCCTGTTTGCGCATGCCGGTGGCCCCGACAACTCCCAGGTCTTTGGCCACCTGGGTGAGCGTGGCAATGTTCATTTCCTTCAGCTTGGCAATATCGAGGATTTCACTTTCCTTGAGTTCCTCGATCTTTTCTTCCTGCACATCAATTGGCTTTTCTTCCTGTTTTTTGGACGGCATGTTACTCTCTCAATTCAGTTTAGTTTAGAACCCTGTATCAGAATTTCCACTGCAGGACCCGAATCAACCCGCCGACCCGATTTTCCTTGATGATCCCAGACAATGAGTTGAGCGGCTCATTTAGGCAAGTCAGCAGAATCCCGAACGGTATCGTCCCCGGCAGTAGTTTTGAGATTTATCAATCCGAGTTGGCTTGAATTGACGTTACTTACTGATGCAGCGAGAAAAACGCAATTCCCATCCAGGGTGAGCCTTCAATTCCAGGGCGATTCTTGATACGCTCCGCGCCGGAATGATTCTTGTTCTCCGGCGTCGTTCCCCTCACCCGTCTCTCGGCGCCAGCCCCGGCAGGCCGAGTGGCGGGTTCCTCATTCCGGCCCTCGCCGGGTGGAAACCCTTCAATTCGTCAGCGACTCGCGGTCTGATTCGAGCGCCGCGTCGAGCCTCCGGGCCTCTTCGGGCTCCGTTGCCAGAGCGGCAATTCCTTCAATCTTCCGCTCCAGCGCCAGGTCCAGCACCTCATCCATCGTCTCGACAAACCGGATGGCCAGGTCCTCCTGGATGTTCTCCGGAATCTCGGAAAGGTCCTTCTCGTTGTCCCGCGGCAGCAGCACCGTGCGGATGCCGGCGCGATGGGCCCCCAGGATTTTCTCCTTCACTCCGCCGATCGGGAGCACCTTGCCCCGCAGGGTGATTTCGCCGGTCATGGCGATGTCACGGTTCACGGGAATCTTGGTGAGGGCGCTCACCATGGCGGTCGCCAGGGTGATGCCCGCCGAAGGCCCGTCTTTGGGGATGGCCCCCTCGGGAATGTGGATGTGGATATCCACGCGGCGGTAGAAGTCCGCCGGCAGTCCCAGCCGCGAAGCCCTGGAGCGCACGTAACTCAGCGCCGCCTGGGCGGATTCCTGCATCACGTCACCCAGTTTGCCGGTCAGGGTCTGTTTGCCCTTGCCCGTCATCACGGTGGCCTCGATATTCAGAATCTGGCCGCCCACCTCGGTCCACGCCAGGCCGGTAGCCAGGCCCACCTCATTCTTCTCTTCGGCCTTGGTGTCACGAAACTTGATGACGCCCAGGTATTCGCGAAGGTCGTCCTGCTTCACCTTAATCTTAAGTCCACGGCCTTCCTGCACCACCTTCCGCGCAACCTTGCGGCTGATGTTGGCGATTTCGCGCTCCAGGTTGCGAACGCCGGCCTCCCGCGTGTAGTTGCGGATGACGCCGACAATCGCGTCGTCTTCAAACTTCAGGTTCTCGGCTTTCAGCCCGGTGGCTTCACGCTGTTTGGGCACCAGGAAGCGTTTGGCGATTTCCAGCTTTTCCTGTTCCGTGTAGCCGGAAAGGCGCAGGACCTCCATCCGGTCCTGGAGCGGCTGCGGAATGGTGTGGATCACGTTCGCCGTGGTAATGAAGAAAACCTTGGAAAGGTCGTATTCAACGTCCAGGTAATGGTCCGTAAAGGAATCGTTCTGCTCGGGGTCGAGGACCTCCAGCAGGGCCGCGGAAGGATCGCCGCGAAAGTCCATGCTCATCTTGTCCACTTCATCCAGCAGGAACACGGGATTGACCGTCCCGCCCTTCTTCATCATCTGGAGAATCTGGCCGGGCAACGCGCCGATATACGTCCTGCGGTGGCCGCGGATCTCGGCTTCATCCCGCACGCCGCCGAGCGACAGCCGCACAAACTTTCTTCCCGTTGCGCGAGCGATGGAACGCCCCAAAGAGGTTTTGCCCACTCCGGGAGGCCCCACAAAGCAGAGGATGGAACCACGCGGGGTCTTCACCAGTTGCCGCACCGCCAGGAATTCCAGGATGCGCTCCTTGATCTTCTCGAGGCCATAATGGTCTTCGTTCAGGATCTTTTCAGCGCGCCGGATGTCCCGGATTTCCTTCGATTTCTTCTTCCAGGGCACGGCCAGCAGCCAGTCCAGGTAGTTGCGCGAGACGGTGGACTCGGCGGACATGGGAGGCATCAGCTCCAGGCGTTTGATTTCGCCCATGGCCTTCTCGTGGGCGTCTTTGGTCATGCCCGCGGTCTCGATTTTCTTCTTGAGCTCGTCGAGTTCATTCTTCTCGTTGCGCCCCAGCTCTTTCTGGATGGCCTTGATCTTTTCGTTCAGGTAATACTCGCGCTGGGCGCGTTCCATCTGCCGCTTGACGCGTCCCTGGATGGAACGGTCAACGTTCAGCTTCTCAATTTCGATGTCCAGAATGTCCGCCAGGCGCGTCAGGCGGTCTACGGGATCAAACAGCTCCAGCAGTTCCTGCTTTTCCTCGATGCTGATGCTGAGGTTGGCGGCCACCGTGTCGGTGAACTTGCTGATCTCTTCCACCTTGGCGGCGGCGATCATGGTCTCATAATTCAGGCTCTGTGAAAGCTTCACGTACTGCTCGAAAAGCGAAATCACCCGCTGAACCAGCTGTTCCAGGCTGGGCGTGCTCACAATCCGGAAGGTGGCGGTCTTGACGCTGGCGCGGAAGTAGCCTTCCTCGCTGGTCACCTTCTGGATCTTCCCGCGCTCATTGCCTTCCACCAGCACCTTGATGTTGCCGTCGGGCAGCTTCAGGCTCTGGATGATATTGGCGATGGTGCCCACCTGGAAAATATCATTGGGCTTGGGGTCGTCCACCGAGGCGTCGTGCTGGGTGGCCAGAAAGATCTTCTTGTCACCGGCCAGCGCCTCTTCCAGCGCCCGGATGGAACTCTCCCGCCCCACCACGAACGGGGTCATCATGTAAGGAAAGATGACTACGTCACGAATGGGCATCATGGGCAGAATGCGTGTCTCGCC
>JBAUWE010000713.1:0-7285 GCA_049583595.1 Terriglobia bacterium | reverse complement strand
GTCGAGGCGTGTTTCACTGTGGGCCAACCGCCTGAATCTTCAAGCTAACACAGCGGTAGGGGGGTGTCAATTTGGGGGGCAGTTGGGGCCGGGCCTGGGAAGGAATCTATTGCATGCCAATTCCCTTGACGATCCTGTCGGCTACCCTTTGGGCTTCTGCTTTGGTGTAGTGGCCGGTTAACATTGCGGACCCTCCGACAGCGTCACGGACCACGGGAGCCATCATGACCTGGCCGTCAAGCAGGATGGCCAGAGGCTTGCCGATGTGGGCCCTGGTGGCCCGGCGCATTTTGTCAGCACCGGCTGGGTTGAACTTGATGCCAATGCCATATTGCGAAGGCGTGTCCGCCTGAATGACTTTGACCTCAGCGATATCGTTATTGCTCACGATGACCTGACGGTGAAGGTAGACATAGCGGTCGGAGCCCGCCACTTTTGCCTTCTGCAAGCCGGCGGCAGGCCTGGTTTCAGCCATCCTGACCTCAAACCGGATGGCCGCCTGAAGGTTGCTGTTGAACATTGACCACAGGACGGCCCCGAGGGCCAATGCGGCGGCCAGCATCAGGCCGGAGGTCGCCCAGACGGCGGCGCGCGATCGCGGCCTTCGGACAGCGGACGCTGGAGTGCGGCGAGCTGCCGCAAGCACCGCCCGGCGGCGCAAAGTCCGTTGTTCCGCCGGCCGCCCTGGTTCGTGCCGAAGCGGGTCGGCATCCTGCAAAAGTTCTCTGAGGTTATTCATGGCTGATTCCTCCTGAGGTTTTGAGTGCGCGGGCCAGGTCGCGCCTGCCCTTGGAGAGGTGCCAGCGAACCGTAATGGCACTAATGCCAAGAAGGGAGGCAATGTTCGAGACGGGCAACTCCTCAAGTTCATGCATGACGACGATGGCGCGCCGGCGGGGAGGCAGGACGTCCAGCGCCTGCCACACTGCCGTCCTGGCAATCAGTCCCGCTTCCGGGCTTCTTGCGTTGCTGTCGTGGCGCCCATCCTGGACGGCGGCTTCCCGGTGCCGGGCGCGAACCGATTCCTTTCGCCACTGGTCGCGGCGGATGTTGATGAGCACCCGCACCAGCCACGCCTCTTCATTCGTCACCCCGGCGGGAATGGACTTCGGACGCCGGGCCGCCCTTAGAAACGTTTCCTGGACGAGGTCCAGAGCGTCGTCGGTGCTGGGCGCAAGCCGCCGGCCCAGGCGGTAGAGCCGGTCGTAATGGGCATCGAACAAGGCCGCCAGCCGCTCGACAGGGGCGGCATCTGCGATGACCGGAAGCGCCGGGACCACACACTGCTTATTCATATCTGGTTAAACGCACGAAGATCCCATTATGTTGGTTCATTACGGGGAGAAATTCCAGACTTCAAATGTGGCCTGGTCAGGGGACGGCCGGGCTTCAGTCGTGCACCCGCCCAACTCTCGGGGATGATGGTTTTTCGTTCGCTTTCCACATTGCAGTTGTGCCGGCCTCAACCTGCCTTCTGGGGTCGAGTCCACTTCTCAGTGTAGGCCGTTACCCGCCAACTTGACCGCTTTGGTCAAACTTCCGAGTACCCCGTGATACGCTCGGAACCCAATCTCATTGGCGTCCTGGTATGACCTGCTTTTCAGTTCTCCGCTTTTGGGGGCTCGCCGTCGCTCATCTGCATGCGGAGCGGGGAGGAGCGAAAGGCTGAAATCACGGGCGGTAATCATGCAGAGGTGGTTCGGCGCCCTCGCAGCAGTTGTATCAACACCAGTACGAGCAGTGCAATTGCGCACCATCCAAACCAGTCTCCGAGCAAGAGGAAGAAGGTAGAGCTGTGTCCGGCCGGCACAGTCGCGAGCAGCGTCGCGAACGGCGCCGTGTCACTGGCGGTTTCCGCAATGATCCGTCCGCGATTATCAGCAACGGTTAGCAAGCCGCCACGTGCGGTCCTAACCAGGCTGAATCCGTCTTCGACAGCGCGCATCACGGCAATGTGTCCGTGCCAGAAACCATCCACGCGAAAGTCCCAAGCCGGCGTCAGCATGAGGCCGACGCCCGCCCGCCCATAAGCGCGCGCCGGGTTGGTGAAATCCAGATCTTTGCAGATAGTTACCGCCCAGGTTTGCCCGGCGAGTTTACCCGGAGCCGCAAAAAGCGTCCTTGACGTCCCGGGCGTGAAGCGGCTGGTTTCGAAAGGCGGCAGCAGATGCTCTTTGTTATAACTGCGGACGGCGGCTCCGGACGCATAGATGCGCGCCTCATTGTGCTTCCCCGCGGCGCCGATGCGGGCCGTTCCCACAACCAGGACCGCACCCGTCCGATCCGCAATGGGTTGGAAAATGGCGTCAGTCTTCGCAACGTCGGAATCGAGGACTACCCCCATGTTCTCGGGCATGACGACTACTTGTGCTCCCCGCGAAATGAGTTGCCGGGCACGCTGTGCGTAGTTTTCAAAGAGACGTTGGGTCGGGTCTCCGGGATCGTTCACCGGGGCGCCGCCATTGGCATCTGAGGCGACCAGCCCCACCGTCACCTGAGGCCCGTGCTGCGGCATGGCCAGGCGCACGGCGCCGAAAATCAACAGCGCGGCGAACACGCCCAACGTGGCTCCGATAATTCGCAGCGCTTTCTTTCGCTCCGCTCCCCAGCGATCGATGCCCAGGGCCAGTCCGGCAGGAAACAGCATCAGCACAAATCCCATGCCCCATGGCCCGGCCAGGGATGCCGTCTGCAGAAACGCCAGGAAATTCAGCTGCGAATACGCGACGCATGTTGCCGATCCCTGCGGCCACAGGAAGCTGCGCACGAATTCGAAGGTGATCCAGGCGGCCGGCAGCCCGACCCACGCAATCCACAGCGCCCCCCGGCGCGCCAGCGCGGGCACCAACAGCACACTCGCGGCAAAGACTGCCGCGCCTGTGCCGAAATCCCCGAACCAGACCACCGGTGGCGCTCCGAGCACGCGGAGGTAGTGCCAAAAATTCAGGCCGCCCGCCAGC
This sequence comes from Terriglobia bacterium, assembly GCA_049583595.1. GTDB lineage: Bacteria > Acidobacteriota > Terriglobia > UBA7540 > UBA7540 > SCRD01. Next base: position 4,325 of record JBAUWE010000713.1, on the reverse strand, counting down.
CACGCGCAAAAGGCCACCAGCCCTGCTTTCCATGCCGGCTGGCGCAGTGCAAACAGCAGCACCGGCACCGGCGCAAACCACATCAACGGCCAGCGAGGCATCAGCCCGTTGCCGAAATAGAGCAGAGCCGCGGTGGCGGCGAACGCCAGCAGCGCGTTATTGATGCGCCCCAGTCTGTTTGCAGATCCCATAAATGTGCCTTCGGAACGCGCGATGAGACAATGCCCGAAACTCCTGTGCAGACATTCCGACGCGCCCACCCAGGTACAACATCACGAGCCCCTGCAGCATGGCTCCTGTTTCAAACACAATCTCCCAAATATCATCCCTGCGGAAGATGCCCTGCTTCATGCCGGCTTCCAAAGCCGCTGCGAAGAACCTCGCCGTCGGAGATTTACCGGCGCGAAAGTCTCCGGGGAACTGGCGGGCCCCCTTGCGCCGTTTGAGAAACATCAACTCGAACATCCGGGGATTCTCGAGAGCAAAGTCGAGAAACGCGTCCAGGATATTCATGAGCTGCTTCACGGGATTCGCCGGCAGGGGAGCGTTGACGGCGCGCGCGGCCAGATCCTGAAAACCGGCATCGGCCAGGCGGTTCAGGAGGTCGTCGCGATCGGCAACGTGGCGGTAAAGCGCCATGGGTGTGATGCCTACCGCCTTCGCCACGCGCCGCATGGTCACAGCGTCGGGACCCTCGCGGTCCAGCAGTCTGCGGGCTGCCGCCATGATCCGGTTCGCAGTCGATTTCACAGCCGTGGACTTCGCCGCCATGTATACAGTGTATACCACAAAGAAGTGTAAGCTGCAAACATTGCCGGACCCATTCAGGACGTCAACGGCCCCCGGGGGGTCCACTCTACCCTCATCGAACGGGTGCAAATTCACCCCTAATCGAATTCCGGGCGTGGAGTCGGCTAGCCGTAGACTCGGGTTTGGCTGCTCAGTGGGTTGTCACGGTCGAGCCGTCAATCGGCGTCGTTTTCGCGGCAACCGAAAGCCGCTGGGAATCATCTATATAACTTAGGCGGCGCGTGCGGGGCCTGAGCGTGAGTAGATTTTACGGTGACGGCTCCGCCCAAACTGCACGGCGCGTGCGGGGCCGGGGGCAGGGAGGCGCCGGCGCGAGGCTGGTAAGTTTTTGTAATCAAAGGTGCAAAGCCAACCGATTGTGATTATTTTGATTAGTGGTACAATCGGCAGGCAATTTGCTGGAAGGATAGTGAAGGTTGTTTGAAAAAACATTTCATCGAGGTGAAGAAATTATGTCTCTGAAGGGAATTTCTCGTGCTTGCCTGAAGGGCGCGCTGGCCGGGCTGGCAGTTTTGATCTTCGCGTGGTCTGTTCCCATGGCGCGGGCGGGCGCCATCCGCAGCGCCGGAAAGATGATTGCCAAGGGAACGGCGGTTGCGGCGGCCGCAACCGTTTCGGGCGGCCAGGCTGCCGTCAATAAGATCCAGGCCGACGCCGTGCCGGCCACGGCGGACGCAGGAAATTCCGTCAAGCGCGCCCTCGTGCACGCGGGCCACGCCACCACCAACGGGGCCAAGGACGGCGGCGCCTTTGTCTACTACGGCGCCAAGCGAACCCCCCACACGGTGGCCCATGGCGCCAGTTCGCTGTGGCGAGCCATCTGGTAATTGAATTCAACTTCCGTTGCAGTGTTCCTCCTTAGAGTCTGGGGCGCCCCTCAAAGGCGCCCCGTTTTTTTTGTTCTGAACACTCCGCTTTCGTGCCGCAGCGTTGGTATTTCCATGTTGCAGCCCGCCGCGCCTGCCACCCGCCTGTGAGCGATCGTCTCCAGAACAACCGCCGGCCTCAACACCGGAGGTCCTTGCTGCCCGCGCCACCTGGGAAACGCCCTTCCCGGAATAGGGGCATTTCGTGGCGGCGCGATACCGGGAAGGGCGCTCGAATCGCTTGCAGGGGGCAGAGGAAGCGTTTACCATTGACCGGCAACCCGTGTCCAGGCGGGTGGTCTCGCTTCAGGGGCCCGCGCCAAACCGGGCGGAGCATGAGTTTGAGACGTTGGGCGCGGCTTGAGCTTGTTCCCGGAAATCGGCGCGACGAGTGCGCCGTCCTTCCTGCGAATGGGGCCGGAGGCGGATGAGAATCTGGACGCGCGAGACCCCAGGGCTGCGCATGCCCGGTCCGCGTTTCGATAGATAGGAGCGGTAACGTGAGAAAGCCAACCTGGCCCGCCCTGCTGCTGGGCCTGATTCCGTTTGTGGGGATGTGCTTTACGGTTCCGCTCTGGGACCGCATCCATCCGTTCGTGGCGGGCTTGCCGTTCAACCTCTTCTGGTTAATGTTGTGGATCCTGCTGGCTCCCCTCTGTCTTTGGGGCGCCTACCGGTTTGAGAAGCGGGCCGACACGGAGCAGCCCAACGGGCGCCGGAGTGGGGCGCGATGAGTCCCACAGCAACCGCGCTCCTGATCATTCTTGCCATCGTGGGGGTTGGCTCGTTCATTGGTTTCCGGGCCGGCGCGAGCAGGAGGATGGACCTCGAGCAATGGACGGTTGCCGACCGGGGTTTTGGAGTGATCCTGGTGTGGCTGCTGATGGCGGGAGAGGTTTATACCACCTTTTCATTCCTCGGCGCCAGCGGCTGGGCTTACTCGCGTGGCGGTCCAACCCTTTATATTCTTGCCTATCTCACACTGGCGTATGTGGTGTCCTTCTATATTCTTCCTCAACTCTGGGAGACCGCCCGCGCCCAAGGATTGCAGACGCAATCGGACTTCTTTGAGAAGCGCTACGGGAGTAAGGTGCTCGCCGCGCTGGTTGCCGCCGTGGGAGTAGTGTTCATCGTGCCTTACCTGCAATTGCAGCTCAAGGGCATGGGGATCATTGTGGAAGTGGCAAGCTTCGGTAAAATCCATCACACGGCGGCCATGATGATTGGAGGCGCGCTGGTGGCCGGCTTTGTGTTCACCAGCGGCGTTCGGGCCGTGGCGCTGGTGAGCGTGCTGAAAGATATTCTGCTGCTCGGCGCCGCGCTGGTGATCGGCCTGGCCATTCCCTACCACTGGTTCGGCGGATTCGGCCCCATGTTTAAGGCGATTGCCCGCATCCATCCCGGGCATTTGACGATGCCGGGTACGACACTCCACATGGGACATGCCTGGTTCATTTCCACCGTCCTGCTGACTTCATTGGGAGTCTATATGTGGCCGCACAATTTCGGCGCCAGCTTCACCGCCAAAAGCTCCGATACCTTGCGGCGAAATGCGGTGGTGATGCCGCTCTACACATTGCTGCTGCCTCTGATCTTCTTCGCTGGTTTTGCCGCCCTGCTGGTGGTTCCCGGGCTGAAGGATGGCGATCTCTCCCTGTTGACCGTGGTGCAGAAAACGTTTCCGCCCTGGTTCCTGGGGGTGGTGGGCGGAGCGGGCGCGCTGACGGCCATGGTGCCTTCCGCCATCCTGATTCTCACAGCGTCCACGCTGTTCGCGAAGAATTTCTTCCGGCCGATCTTTGCGCCATCGATGAGCGATGACAGCGTCGTGAAGCTGGCCAAAGGGGCGTCGGTGGTGATGATGGCAGTCGCGCTGCTTTTCGCGCTCTCGGGCGCCCGCACCATTGTGGCGCTGCTGCTGCTGGGTTACGCCGGAGTCACGCAGTTCTTTCCCGGCGTTGTTCTGGGGCTGTACTGGAGCCGCGCCAGCCGGGCCGGAGTTTTCTCCGGGCTGGTTTTGGGAATTGCAACGGTCACATTCCTCACCCTGAGCGGGCGGGATCCTCTCATGGGATTGAACGCAGGGTTTGTGGCCCTCGTGCTCAACTTTATTGTGGTGATCACCGTCAGTCTCATGACCAGGCCGGAGAGACAGGGGCGGGGATTTGCAGGAGCTCAGGCTGGCGAATACAAGCAGTCCTAAACGGCGGAGGCACTGCCACCCGCGGTTTTGAACATCGCCACCACCGCGGGCTTCGTCACTTTTCCCATCGCATTGCGGGGCAGCGCCTCCAGCACGAGCAGCCGGGAAGGCACTTTGTACGGCGCGAGAAAATCTTTGGCCCAGGAACGAAGCGACGCCAGGTCGATCGCACTGCCGGCCTTCAGCACCAGGGCTGCCGCCACGCGCTCGCCCCACTCGGCGTCGGGAACTCCGACCACAGCGCATTCGGCAACGGCGGGATGCGCTCGCAACGCTTCCTCAATCTCCAGCGCCGACACCTTGTGTCCTCCTGTCTTGAGAATCTCAAGGCTGGTGCGACCCAGAATGCGATAAACCCCATTTTCAACCACCGCCGTATCGCCCGTGCAAAACCATCCATCGCGGAAGGCGTCGCGCGTTGCCTCGGGCCTGCCCCAGTATTCCGC
>JBAUWE010000712.1:0-2556 GCA_049583595.1 Terriglobia bacterium | reverse complement strand
AAGAGTGGGTGAACCACGGCGGCCGTTTAGTGTACCTGGGTGGCAATGGTCTGAACGGTCCTGTGGATGTACTTGATGAAGCGCGAGTTCTCCACCGGAACCAGATGTCCGACTCCCTTGAAAGCCGCATGCATGTGGCGTATGAATCCGAGGCAAATCTTCTGGGGGTGGTGTTTACGGAGAGGGGGGCAATGACTTCCGCACCATACGAGGTTGTCAATGCAAGCCATTGGGTTTTTGAAGGGACCGGCCTATCAGACGGCGGCCAATTTGGTTCGCGCACGCTCCATCAGCGATGCCCAAATGGCGCTTCGGGACATGAAACGGACAAAAGAAGCCAAAGCACTCCGCCTCATGCAGTCCTCTTGGCGCGCGGATTGAATCCGCAGGATGGCGGGGCCGAAATGATCTGGTATGAGCTTCCTGGAGGAGGATGTGTCTTTTCCGCAGGATCAATCACCTTTGCGCCTTCATTGCTTGTTGACGGTGCTTGCTCGCAGATTACGGCAAACGTGCTGCGCCGTGTCCTGGCGTGATGAAGAGACAAGGTTACAAACATCCAGGTCTATATCCGATTCACACTTCTTGATGTCCGGCTTTCATTGATCCGTGAAGCAAATTGCCTAGCAGGTTTCTTGAGCGCCTGTTAGCTACTGAAGGAATTTGGCACTTTACGGCTCCGCTGCCCATGGTCCGCGCAATTTTTCCCTGTGTGCTGAGTTAGAAATTTGCTCCAGAATTTTTTCTAGGGCACGCGTCAAGTTTTGCCGCCTGTCGGATGACAGGTTGAATTCTTAAACGAACTTCTGATACAGCTGGAGCAACTTGGCTTTAGGGCCTAAAGGTCCGTCTGGCGAATCAAGGACGACGGCCGGAAGAACCGGCGGTCACCCATCGATCATAGCGCTCCAGGATTTCCTCCGACCCCTCCCAGTTCTTGTAGAAAAGGCTTCCTCGAAACCCGAACGGTTTGCCGGGTTCGTAATCGGGCAGTTTAAACTCCAAGTCCCACGCGGGATTCTGCACCGGGGAGTAACCTCGATGCCCGCCGGCATTCACAACGAAGAAGCCCACCTCCGGCCTGTTCACCATCATGGCCCACACCCGCGTCCCGATTCTGCCGTAAGTCAACGGTAGAGCAACCGGCGAGGGCGGGCGAAAGACGCGCTGGATATGATGATAATTCACCGCCTCACCGATGATGCAGGACGGCTTCTCGCCGAACGGTTTCCAATCCGGCTTTTCGGGGCTGCCCACGGGCGCATACAATGCCACCTCGTCATAGGTGGACATGTAGCAAGCCCACTCAGCGTAGAATGCGGCTTTTGCCTTGTTCTTCTTTTGTAGCAAAAAGCTCATCTCAAAATCGAGACTATCCTCGCCGGCGGGCTCGATGCGAAAAGTGTACTTGATCCCACTCACCGGCATAGTCGGAGTCGTCAGCACGGCGCCCCGGCCTTCCCGCTCCAACCGCATCGGCCAACCGCGGCCGATTCCATATAGGGCGCGCGAATCTACGGGATCAAGCTGAAGGCCTTCTACCTTCAGTCCCTGCAGGTTGAGCCAGGAGGCGAAGGGGTCGACGATGTTCCTTCGGTCGTCTTTTCGCCAAAAAGCCCGAATCGCGTGATAACCAAGATAGTGACTGAATCCAACGTCGCCCTGGTAGGCAGGGTTGTCCGGGTTAGGATGGACGCGCAGGCCCGTGTTATCGATGATTTTCGCCACCAACTTGCGGGTTTCCAAAGTTATAGAAGGGTCTTGTGTTTCGTCGACCCAGCGAATGCTGTCGTATTGGAAATCTTTCTGGCTGGACTGCACCGGCCCGAACGGGAGTGCGGCCGCCGCAGCTAGGCCAACCATGAAGGGTCTTCTGCTCATCATAATACCAAGTCCCTCCTTTCTAGCGAACTCTTGACTCAGGACATTAGAAGCCGGCCTCCACAGTTATCTTCTGCCGCGGGTTACGCACTTCAATCACATTCCCTGGTACCGGCGTAATCGGTGAAGAATTTATGACCGCTCGCCTCAGCGTCCTTCCCTGGGGGTGGTAAAGGTGAAGCCGAATCCAGTCCACGGCTTCACGCCTGGGCGGGTCGATCTCCGCGACCACCCGATTGTTCGTTCCAGTTTTGACATGAAGGCTGAGAGGTCCGAAGTGCGTTTGAGCATCTTTGACCCGGATCTCTTTGCCGGGTTCCAGCCACGCGGAGGGGGAGTTTCGTAGTAGATCGATTCCTCTTCCTGATTCATTTTCGAAGACCAGCATATTCCGAAGATGATTATCAATAACCGCATTCGTAATGGGCAGGTCCTGGATGCCGTCACGCGTTTCAACTCCTCCAAGAAACTTTCTCGACACGGCCCCCGCGACCAATGAATAGAAGCCCTCGAGGAACTGCAACCGCTCATTCCGCAGGTAGCGAAGGTAGATATTCCACGAATAGCAAGGCTCCCCACTGGACATCTCGTATCGTAGACAGGACGGTTGTGAGAAATCACTCCAGTCCGGAAACTCCGTGTCGGCGTTGGGGCCTTCCGTCAGCCATTTCAAGG
>JBAUWE010000711.1:0-1804 GCA_049583595.1 Terriglobia bacterium | reverse complement strand
GTTGATCCCGGAGCGAAAAGGGACCCTCATACCGGTGATCAGGATCGTTCTTGCTTACGACCACGGCACCCACAACGCCAGCGCGCGATTCGGCGTCAGTCGTGAGCAAGTGTGTAAGCACGTCGTCCTTCAGGGTTGCATCGTTGTTGAGAAGAAATACGTAATCCGAGGCGTATCCGCGATGAAGAGCATAGTGAATGGAGACGTTGTTTCCGCCCGTAAAGCCGAGATTCTCTTTGTTCCGGATCAGGACCAGACGGGCCGCCGAAGGAGCGCGGTCGAGGGCTTGTTCGGTTTCGCGGTCGCCGCCGGCGAGCGCGGTTTCGCGGGAGTAGTCGGCGATAACGCGGCCGGGGCCGAGGTTGGCTTCCGCCCAGGCCTTGATCTTGTCCGCCGAGCCGTTCCAGGAGCCGTTATCCACAACCACCGTCAGATAGTTGGGATAATCGAGCCGCCGGACGGATTCCAGGCACTCGAGCGTGTCCTCCCAGCCGTTCCAGTTGAGAATGCTGATGGCCACCAGCGGGGCCGGGGAACTGCTCGCGGACACAGACGCGGGATCGTTTTCAGTTTTCTCCCTAATCAACGTAAAGCACCCCGATTCCCGCCCAGCCCTGGTTCCTGTCTTCAATGAACTCCGAGTGGCGATAACGGGTCTTGATTTCGTTCCAGAACTGCGCAACCTCGCACCCAATCTCGGGAGGATGCTCCGCGATGTCATGAAAGGCGATGAGTCCGCCTTTTCGGACAAGCGGTGAATAGAGTTCAAAGTCCTGCTTAACGCCTTCGTAGGTGTGGTCGCCATCGATAAAGAGGTAGTCGAGCGGCTGGCCCTCCAGCGCTGCCTTGGCACGGTGCAGCATTTCGGGGCTGTGGGAGTCGCCCTGCAGGAGATGGAGCTTCTGTTTGCGCCGGGCGAAGCGCTGGTAGAACCACCGCCGCCTTGGCCCGTAGCCGCCGCCGAAGCGCCCGTTTGGAAGGTCGACGCTGACGATAGTGGCCTGGTGGCTTGCCAGCCGGGTGAGAAACAGCAGTGTGCCGCATTTTGCTGTGCCGATCTCCAGGGCCCACTCGGGGCGCCGCTCTGCAAGAATTTCGCCCAGGGCTGCAAGCTCGATCGGGACCTGCATGGCTATGAAGAAGTAATTCTTGAGGACAAAATCGACCAGCCCCACAACGCCGCGGCGACATCCGTACAACCAGTAACGAATCCAGCAACGCGAGGCTTTCCATGCCTTGGGAACTTTCCGCAGCAAAGCCGTCCCGCGGTTTACCCTCTGCGGGCCCTGCCTGCTCAGCGGGCGACTTTGAGCCATTGTCTGATCTGCCACTTTTCCTCCATATCAAGAACGTAATGCCAGGAAGCAAACAGGAACGCGCCCCCAAGGACCGCCGCGAAAGCAGCGTTGGTGATGAATGCCTGGCTGGAAGCCCACAGCAGCCCGAAACCGCCTGCCAGGGCGGCGAGCGTCCACACGCTGCGCCTGAGCTCTCTGCCGGCCAGCAGACGTGCGGGGGTGCGCGTCAGCCAGCAGGCCGTCACAATCAGCAGTAGGAAATCGAGCGTGACACGCAGCGTCCAGGCAAGTGCCGCGCCCGGCAAACCGAAGCGGGTGACCAGAAAATACGCCAGGGCGACGTGGAGCGGCAGCTCGACGAGATGAAACTTCGCCGTGAGGTCCGGGCGGCCGATTCCCTGGATAAGGTTGTACGGCACAATCGCCAGTGAGTTGACAAGAACGGCAAAAGCCATGATTTGCAGAACCAGCGCGCCTTCGGCGGCGAACTTCGGGCCCACCCAGAG
>JBAUWE010000710.1:0-2833 GCA_049583595.1 Terriglobia bacterium | reverse complement strand
CCATGTTGTTGCGGACAATGGCGAGGCGGCGGCGCGCTCATTGAACGATGCCCTGCCCCGGAAGGGTTTCCGGCTGGAGCGGATCGAGAAAATCGTTCCATCCATGGAAGACGTTTTCGTCTCACTGATTGAAGCCCAGGACCATGCCGCCACGCCCTCGCAGGAGGTGAAGCAGTGAACCATCGCCGCGCCTGGGCCATCGCCCGCAAAGAATTCCTCCACGTCCTTCGAGACCGCCGCAGCCTGGCCATGGCCATCGCCATGCCCATGATCCTCCTGCTGCTCTACGGCTACGCGCTGACGCTGGACGTGGACAATGTCCCCATGATCGTCTGGGACCAGAGCCAGACCTCCGCCAGCCGCGACTTCATCAGCCGCTTTGGAGGTTCCCGCTACTTTTCAATCAAGGGTTACGGCTGGAACTATCGCGAACTGGATCGCGAGATCGATTCCGGCGACGCCTTGGTCGCCCTGGTGGTGCCGAGGGATTTTGCCGGCCAGGTCCGGGCCGGGCGGCCGGCGGCAATTCAAATGATTGTGGACGGCAGCGATTCCAACACGGCCACGCTCGCCGTGGGCTACGCCGACGCCGTCACCCAGGCCTACTCGCAGGCGTTGAGCCTGCAGGAAATACGGCGGCTCGGCGGCTCGGCGCTCAGATCGCCCGTCGATTTCCGTCCGCGCGTCTGGTTCAATCCGGAACTGGAATCGCGGAACTACATCATCCCCGGGCTCATTGCGGTGATCATGATGGTGATTGCAGCGCTGCTGACTTCGCAGACGGTGGCGCGCGAATGGGAACGCGGCACCATGGAGCAGCTGATCTCCACGCCCGTCACGGCCCGCGAGCTGATCCTGGGAAAACTGCTGCCTTACTTTTCCATCGGCCTGCTGGACGTGCTGCTCGCTGTCCTGCTGGGCGAGTTCCTGTTCCGGGTGCCTTTGCGCGGCAGCGTGCTGCTGCTTTTTGTTTCCGCGTCGATGTTTCTGGTCGGAACCATGGCGCTCGGCATCCTGATCAGCGTGGTCGCAAAAAATCAGCTGGTGGCCAACCAGCTGGCGATGGTCGTCACCTTTGTGCCCTCTTTTCTCCTTTCAGGATTTGTTTTTCCCATCGCCAATATGCCCCCCGTGATCCAGTGGATCACCCGGCTGGTTCCGGCTCGCTACTTCATCACCCTGCTGAAAGGGATTTACCTGAAGGGCGTGGGCGTCCATGTTCTGGCGGGTGAGGGACTGCTGCTGGTTCTCTACGCAGCCAGCACCATCGTGCTGGCGGTGGGAATCTTCAGGAAGAAGCTGGTGTAACCATGTGGGAACGCATCAAGCACATGCTCATCAAGGAATTCATCCAGGTCTTCCGCGACCCGCGCATGAAGGCGATGATCTTCGTCGTTCCCATCATGCAACTGCTGGTCTTCAGCTACGCGGCCAGCACGGACGTCCGCCACGTCGCCACCGCCGTCTACGACCTGGACAACACCGTCAGCAGCCGCGAACTGGTCAGCCGGTTTGTGAAGTCCGGTTACTTCGACGTGGTCGCAAACATTTCAAACGACGCGCAGGAACGCGAACTGCTCGACCGGGGCAAGGTGGTGGCTGTGCTGCGCCTGGACCACGGTTTTGAGGGTGACCTGCTGGCCGGGCGCTCGGCGCCGTTCCAGATGATTCTGGATGGGACGGACTCCAACACCGCCGGGATCGTCCTGGGTTACAGCAACAGCATCGTGCACCGCTTCTCGCAGGAGATCCTGTCGCAGCGCCTTCACCGTCTGCGGGGAGACGTTCGCCAACCCGGCCAGATCGTCCTCGAGACGCGCACCTGGTTCAATGAGAATCTTGAGAGCCGCACCTATTTTGTGCCGGGAGTGATCGCCCTGATGATCACACTGCTGACCCTGCTTTTGACCAGCATGGCCGTCGTTCGGGAGAAGGAAATCGGTACCATGGAACAGATCATGGTCACGCCCATCCGCCCGGTGGAATTCATTCTGGGCAAGACGGTGCCGTTTGCGCTGATCAGTTTTGTCGTCCTGGTGCTGGTCACCTTTGTGGGCGTGGTCTGGTTCCAGATTCCGGTGCGGGGGAGCTATGTCCTGCTGGTTTTCGCAACTTCAGTCTATCTGCTGAGCACGCTGGGCATCGGGCTGCTGATTTCAACCGTGAGCCAGACCCAGCAACAGGCGTTGATGAGCACCTTCTTCTTTTTCATGCCGGCCGTACTGCTTTCGGGTTTCATGTTTCCCATTGCCAACATGCCCGTCCCCGTACAGTGGCTGACCTACCTGAATCCCATGCGCTACGCCATGGTCATCCTGCGGGATATTTTCCTGAAGGGTGTGGGCATGAACATCTTGTGGCCCCAGGTCGCCGCTCTGGCGGTGATGGGAGCCGTCACGCTGGGTCTGGCATCGAGACGTTTCAAGAAGACGCTGGCGTAACTGGTCCGCAAGGGCACTCGCGCCTTTGTGCATTGGAATGAGATTGAATTCAACATAGGGGAAAATAAAATGAGCACACGACGTTACATCATCCCGGTTGCAGCGCTGCTGCTGGCAGCGAGCGCAGGACCGCTGCTCGCCCAACAGAAACCTCCGTTGCGGCTGACTCTTACGCAAGCCGTGCGCCTGGCGCTGCGAGAGAATCCCGAGGTGCAGATTGCCAACCTGGACGTGGCCGACAGCCGCGAAGACCGCTCCATTGCGCGCTCGGCGTTGCTGCCCCAGGCAAGCCTCGGCGTTTCGGATGCGGCAACCCGGCGCAACCTGGAGGCCTTTATCGGCAGGCGGATCCCCGGCTTCCCCCAGCACGTGGGACCCTTCCAGACGTTCCA
>JBAUWE010000709.1:0-13052 GCA_049583595.1 Terriglobia bacterium | reverse complement strand
GGTCCACATTGTGCTCGCGCGCAATCCGCCGGACAAGAGGTGATGAGCGAAGCTTTTCACCCGGTCGAACCTGTTCCGCCAGTGCTTTCGCTGGAGCGGCTTCCGCCGCTGCCGGAGCGGGAGTGGTCTGCGCCGTGGTTTCCGCCTTGGGCACAGGAGACGACGTGCTTTCCGGTGCGGATTCTGCTGCCTCACCCGGCATTTGTCCATCGATAACTGCAACCACGGTGTTGACGGCTACCGTTTCGTTTTCTGCGGCCAGGATCTTTGCAAGAACTCCTGCGGCAGGGGAGGGGATCTCAGCATCCACCTTGTCGGTGGTGATTTCAAAAAGAGGCTCGTCACGCTCGACGCGATCACCCGGCTTTTTCAGCCATTTGATGATGGTCCCTTCGGCGACGCTTTCCCCCATCTGGGGCATGACAACATTTGTCGGCATCACGATCCTCGCAGCAAATTCCCGTTCAGGCAGCGATTTCGTTACTCCTAATAGGCTGCAAGCTGCCGCGCTGCATCTGCAATTTTTTGAACGTTGGGCAGAAAATATTCTTCCAGCGGCGGCGAGTAGGGAACGGGCGTATCCGGTGCTGTGACCCGCACGATCGGGCCATCCAGATCCTCGAAGGCCTTTTCAGCGATCACCGCTGCAAGTTCACCTGCCAGGCCGCCAACCCGCGTGTCTTCATGCAGCAAGATCACCTTGCTGCACTTGCGCGCACTGGAGAGTACGCACTGCTCATCGTACGGCAACAGGGTTCGGAGGTCAACGACCTCAAGCGAGATCCCTTCCCGGGCAAGCAGTTCCGCTGCCTCCAGCGCGGTCCAGACCATGGCGCCGTAGGTGATGACGGCAATGTCGCTGCCCTCCCTGCGAACGGCCGCCTTGCCCAGAGGCACGATAAAGTCTTCGTCGGGCACTTCCTCCCGGGTCCGCCGGTAAAGATACTTGTGCTCGTAGAAAATGACAGGATTGTTGTCGCGAATCGACGCCTTGATCAGTCCTTTGGCATCATAGGCCGTTGCCGGAGCCACCACTTTCAGCCCTGGCACGTGCACAAACCACATTTCGTTCGACTGCGAGTGGAACGGACCGCCGTGCACGCCCGCACCGGACGGGCCTCGAACCACCAGGGGCACGGCCGCGCCCCAGCGATAGTGAATTTTGGCCGCCATATTGACAAGCTGGTCGAGCCCGCAGGAGATGAAGTCCATAAACTGCATTTCTGCCACGGGCCGCATTCCCATCAGGGCCGCTCCGACGGCCGCGCCCACGATGGCCGATTCGGAGATGGGAGTGTCAATCACGCGATCCTCGCCGAACTTCTCCTGCAGGCCGGCAGTTACTTTGAACGCCCCGCCATAAGACCCAATATCCTCACCCAGGAGAAAGACGGAGGCGTCGCGCTCCATCTCTTCCCATAACCCCTGTCGGATTGCCTCAAGATATGTCAGTTGCGGCATGGGTTTATTCATTCACTCCGCGGTGTGCTTCTCCACCAGCACTCATCATCGCAGTAAACGCCTTCCATGGCGTCGGCACCTTCCGGAAAGGGACTGGCTTCGGCATAGGCGACCGCGTCATCGACCTGCTTCCTGATCTCTTCATCCAGATGGTCAATCTGTTTCCTGTTGAGAATTTCCTTTGCCAGTACAACTTTTTCCAATCGCGCAATCGGGTCTTTTTTCTTCCATTGGGCGAAAAGCTTTTCGGGAACGTATTCCGCCGCGTCATGCGCGGAATGTCCGGTCATCCGGAACGTCTTACACTCAATAAAGCTGGGGCCACGTCCGGACTGCGCGCGCAGGATGGCTTTCATTACCGTGGAATAAACCGCCAGCACGTCGTTGCCGTCAACTTTGACGCCAGGCATGCCGTAAGCCGCCCCGCGGAGGGCAAGGTCCTTGACGGCATACTGCTTGTCGGTCGGCGTCGAATAGGCATACGCGTTGTTGTTGCAGATAAAGATCACCGGAAGCTTCATCACGGCGGCCATGTTCATGGCTTCGTGAACATCGCCCCGGCTGGTGGTCCCTTCCCCAAAGTGAGTTAGCGCCACATTCCCATTTTTCCGCTGCTTCAACACCATGCCCACGCCGCAGGCAACGGGGCACGTATCGCCGAGGTGCGAGATGATAGGAATTACGTTTCGGCTCATATCACCAATGTGGAGCGTATTGTCCCGCCCGCGGGAAGGACCATTGCTTCGCGCCATCCAGTTGCAAAAAATCTCTCGGAGGGAAAACCCGCGGATGAGGAAGGAAGAAAAGTCCCGGTGGCTCGGCAGGACCACGTCGTCGTCCAGAAGCTGAATGGCCGATCCCACGCCAATGGCTTCCTGGCCCCGGCCAGTGTAGACACCGCCGACTATCTTCCCCTGGCGGTAGAGGACCTGTTCAATTCGCGTCTCGGCCTCGCGAGTGAGTTTCAGGTAATAAAGCATCCGCTCCAGAATCTGAGCTTCGGGGGCCGAGGTCATCTTTCTGCTTTTGGTGGGCCGGGCTTGAGCCATATCTCGTCAGTTGAATGATTTCGGAAATTACGGATGAACCGGACTTGCTTGCGGCCCTGGCGTCGTTGCCTGCTGTTCGGGCCTCTTCATCTCTATGCCGAAAACTTTGCCAAAGTGACGGACGACGCATTCCATTGCGTCACGCATGGAGACGGGCCGGCCCAGGATTTTCTGGAGCGACGTCACTCCCTTGCCGTGCAGTCCGCAGGGTACGATCCAGTCGAAAAAGCTCAGGTCCGTATTGACGTTGAAAGCGAAGCCATGAGATGTGACCCACCGGGACACATGCACCCCCATGGCAACCAGTTTGTCATTGCCGATCCAAACGCCACGGGCGCCAGTGGTTCGTCCCGCCTGGATTCCGAACTCTCCGGCCGCTCGAATGAAGACTTCCTCGAGCGAGTGCATGTACCAGGCCAGATCCCGCCGGTGTTGGGTGAGGTCCAGGATGGGATAGCCGACCATCTGGCCAGGGCCGTGGAAGGTGACGTCGCCCCCGCGGTCGGTTTCAAAGACCTCGGCGCCCAGGCGCCGCAGGCGCTCTGGAGAAAAGAGAATGTTCTCGCGATTGGCGTTGCGCCCCAGCGTATAAACGGGCGGATGTTCCAGCATAATGAGCGTATCGGCAATGTCGCCGGCCTTGCGTGCTGCAACCCGTTCGCGCTGCAGGCGCAGGCTTTCCTCGTAACCCATAACTCCCGGCAATTCGACCTGGCAGATCATTGGGCGTGCTGATCGTCACCTTTCCGGCTGAAGCCCGATGCCGCGCTCCGGCCGGTGAGGTGACGCTTCCAGCTAAATATGGATGGCCATCCCATGGACCGCATGGGCGGCTTCGGGGAAGGCTTCTGTGAGCGTCGGATGCGGATGGATGGTGCGCTCCAGGTCCTCGACCGTTCCTTCCAGGCGCATCACAACCACAGCCTCGGCGATCATTTCGGTCACGCGAGGCCCGATCATGTGGACCCCGAGAACCTCGCCGTAACGCTCATCGCTGACGATTTTGACAAAACCTTCCGTCATACCCAGGATGGTGGCTTTGCTGTTTCCCACAAAAGGAAACTTGCCGACCTTCACGTTGTGTCCGGCCTCGCGGGCCTGGCGTTCAGTGAGTCCCGCGCTGGCGATTTCCGGTTCGCAGTAGGTGCAGTTCGGAACCTGGCGGTAGTTGATCGGCTCAACCGGTTTGCCGGCAGCGTGTGTTACGGCAACGATTCCTTCCATGGACCCCACATGGGCGAGCAGTGGACTCCCGGCAACGATGTCGCCAATCGCATAAACCCCGGGCTCGTCCGTTCGCATGTAGGGATCGACTTTGACGAAACCTCGTTCCAGCCGGACTCGGGTCTTTTCCAGGCCGACGTTCTGGGTGTTTGGTGCGCGCCCCACGGCCACCAGGCAGGCTTCTGCCTCAATCTTGTGGGCTTTGCCCTGGGCATCCGTGAAATCAACAGTTACGCCTTTGGATGTCTTGGTAACTTTCTCAACCTTCGCCTGGGTGTGAACGGCGATACCCTGTTTTTTGAATGATTTCTCAAGCGTCGCTGAGACCTCTTCGTCTTCCAGAGGAACGATGCGCGGCAACATCTCGATGATGGTGACATCGGTTCCAAACCGTTTGAAAATCGACCCGAACTCCACGCCAACGGCGCCCGAGCCGATGACCACCATAGACTTGGGGACTTTCTTCAGGTTGAGAATTTCCTTATTTGTCAGGATAGTTTTGGAGTCCGGCTCAAGTCCCGGCAGCATTTTGGCTTCGGAACCCGTCGCCAGGACGATATTCTTTGCCTGAATCTCTCGCGTCTTCTTGCTGGAATCCGTCACGGTGATCCGGCCCGGCCCGGAAAGCTGGCCATAGCCCTGGACGATTTCCACCTTGTTTTTCTTCAGCAGAAATTCAACTCCCTTGGCCAGCTTGGTGACCACCTTGTTCTGGCGTGCCTGGATGGCTGCCCAATCGATGGAATAGCCCTTGCACTCAATGCCAAATTCCTTTGCGTTCTTGAAATAGTCGTAAACCTCGGCATTCAGCAGCAGGTCCTTGGTCGGGATGCATCCAACGTGGAGGCACGTTCCGCCGAATTTATTGTCTTTTTCGATCAGGACCGTTTTCAATCCCAGTTGGCCGGCTCGAATCCCCGCCACATATCCGCCCGGTCCGCTTCCAACCACTGCAACATCGTACTTCGGCGTTTCAGCCAAATTCACACCTCCCCGCAGGTCATATCACGTTCTTCCAGTAGACAAATTGTTATAGCGAAAAACCTTACATGATGGCAAACGGGCAAACAAGCTTATGCTCCCCTCATGTCGTTCAATCCCCGCTATGCGGGACCTCAGACAGGAGGTAATGCCCAATCTTTACTTTACCATAGGGTGGCAGTGCTCAGGCCACTGGCGGGCGGGCACATGAGTGCGATTCAGAGAATACGGAGAGTGGGGCTGAGGGTTTTGACGATGACGACGCACCTTTCTGCAGGTGGGCCGGGATTGTGGGTTCCGCGCAGTCTGTGATAGTTTCAAGAATTGGGCTGCACCACTCAAAGCTGACCAAATCCCCGAAATTTCTTCTGGAGGCTAAGTGATGAATTGGACTGCCGATCTCTCCCGTGAAGTCAGTGGACAGGTTCTTGTGGATGATGCGTCGCGTGAAGCGGTGTCCACCGATTTTGGCCGCGTCATTGTGCGCAAGCCTGTTGCGGTGGTCCGGCCGGCTTCAATCCGGGACGTGGCAAGCGTTGTGAAATTTGCGGTTCGCAACGGACTTTCGGTTTCGACGCGTGGAGGCGGCCATTCGCAGACCGGGCAGTCACTTTCCGATCAGATTGTGCTGGATATGTCCTCGCTGAAGGAGATTGCGGAGGTTGATCCCGGCAAGGGAAGCGTCAACTGCCAGGCGGGCTTGAAGTGGCGGGATCTCGTGCAGCATCTTGCTCCCCAGCGGCTGTCGCCCCCCGTGCTGACCAATAACCTGGATGTGACCATCGGCGGCACGCTCTCCTCGGGAGGATTGGGCGTTGCTTCCTGGCGGCATGGAACCCAGGCCGACAACTGCCTGGAGCTTGAAGTGGTGACGGGCGAGGGAGAAATCGCCGTTTGCTCAGACCAGCAGAACAAGGATTTGTTTGACGCCGTCCGGGCGGGCATGGGCCAGTTCGGGGCCATCACCAGGGCTAAGCTGAAGATTCGTTCCCACCTGCCGCGCTTCCGCTCCTATTACCTGCTTTATGACGACATGCCGGTCCTGCTTGAGGATTTGAAGACGGTCATGACGGACGAAAGATTTGATTTCATCGAATCCTGGTGTACTCCGTGTCCGCAGGGTTTTAAGCAGGTTGGCGACACCCGGCAGGCATTCGCAGAGTGGTTCTATCCGCTGCACGCCACAATTGAAGTTGATGAGAACTCAGGTGCTCCGAGCGATGAAAAGCTGGCCGGGCTCAAGTTTTACAAGCATGTCCACACCGAAGAGGGCGATCTCGTCGATTTTTACGCGAGGCTCGACGCCCTTTTCGCCATCTGGAGACGCGCCGGCTTTTGGGAATATGCCCATCCCTGGATGGAATGCGTCTTGCCGTGGCAGACAACCCCGCTCTATATCGGGCAGGTGCTTGGGAACCTGCCTCCGCAAGCGATTGCCGGAGGGCATATTCTGTTGTGGCCGGCCCGAGGCGATTCTTCATCAGTTCCTCTGTTCATGCGCCCGTCCGGCGAGTACCTGATGGGCTTTGGCATTCTGCCTGCCATTCCTCACCGCTTTGTTGAGGAAGTCCTTCCACGGCTGAATATGGCCAGCCAGGCGGCCACCATGATGGGCGGCAAACGTTATCTTTCCGGATGGATTGCCTTTGATGCCGCGCAGTGGAAGGCCCATTACGGTGACAAGTGGGCTGATGTGCTGCAGTGGAAGAAGAAATTTGACCCGCATGGGGTCATCAATCCCGGCTTCGTCAGGTACGAATAAGTCGCGTCAGACGGGGTGATCTCTCGGCTTCGCTCTTCTTGACACGCGCCAGACGGGCATGCTACATTTTAAATCTTTTGTAACCACAAAAATTCCAATCTGTACGACTGACTGACACTTATGGGCGAAATAGCGAGCCAGCTTGGACAACTTCTTGTCCAGTCGATTCCGACAATAGTCTTTGTCCTTTTCCTGGTGGCCTTTCTCAACCGGCTGTTCTTCAAACCTCTTTCCCAAACGTTGGACGCCCGTGCAAAGGCCACAAGCGGGGCTCTTGCTGATGCCCGGCAGCAGGCTGAAAGAGCCGATGCAACGTTCGCTGAGTACGAGAAGGCTATCCAGGCGGCCCGCCAGGAAATCTATCAGCATCGCGAACAGGTCCGACGGGAGGCGTTGAGCAAGCGTGACAGCCGCATTCAGGATGAGCGGAGTCGTGCGGACTCCATGGTCAACGAAGCCCAGGCCGACCTCGAGAAAGAAACGGTTCAGGCCAAGCTGGACCTGCAAGCCGCAGTAGATTCGCTGGCCGTTGAAGTGGCGGATTCTCTATTTGCTCCCCGTCTGGCTCCGGGCGGGCAGGAAGGCGTGCAGGCATGAGCCGGGCGTTGCGGGCAGGCCTACTGGCAGTGTGTCTTCTGGGTTCGGTGCAGGTTTTCCGGGCGCCCTTGCTGGCGGCTGCTCCTCCTGCCGAGAAGGCGGAAGAGAGCGGATCGAGCCACGAACTTCTTTTCGAAATCATCAATTTTGTCCTGCTTGCCGGTTTACTGGGCTATCTCTACCGTAAACGAGGCCAGGCGTTTTTCAACGAGCGCTCGGATGCAATTCGAAGAAGCCTCGAAGAAGGCCGTCAGGCTCTCGATAGGTCGCAGGCCAAGCTCGCCGAAGCCGAGAAGAAACTGGCCGGCCTTCAGGAAGAGGTCCGGGCCCTCAAGCAGCGGGCTGAGGACGAGATTGCTAATGAGCAGGAAAGAATGCGCCAGGCGGCCGAGGATGAGGCGCACCGGATTGAGGAATTTGCCAAAGCTCGTATTCTTGCTGCAACCAACTCGGCCAAGCTGGAGCTGAAAGACTACGTTGTGGAGCACGCCCTCGAACAGGCGCGGAGCAGGATCCAGCAGCGAATGGACGAAGAGAGCCGCAAGAAGCTGGTCGGATATTTCCTGGCTGATTTAAACTCAAAGGCGAAGAGTAACTAATCGGCGGAAGTTCCTCAGAGGACGGTTTCCGCCGGGTGGTTTGAGACGAAGGGTATAGAACTATGTCAATGGCCATTGCCAGCCGGTACGCGCGAGCTCTTGCCGAAGTGCTGGGCGCGCAGGGCGACTTTGGTGCGATGCAGCAGGAACTGGAAAATTTTGCCGGCGTCTGGCGGGAAAGCGATGACCTGCGGCAGGTTCTGACCAGCCCTGCGATTCCAGTGGAGCAGAAACGCAGCGTCCTGGACGCCATCATTCAAAAACTGGAGCTCTCAGTAACAGCGGGAAACTTTCTGCGGGTCCTGCTGGTGAACTACCGGATCCCCCTGCTGGAAGAAGTGTTGGAGGCCTTCCAGAAGGCTGCCAACGAGCGGCTTGGAATTGTTGAGGTCCAGGTTTCGTATGCCCAGGACTTGACGCCCGAGGAGCAGGAGGCGCTTCGGGGAAAGTTCGCAGAGTTGACCGGCAAGAGAGTGGAAATGAAGTTCCGTCGCGAGGAGAAATTGCTGGGCGGAATCCAGGCCCGGGTGGGCAGTACGATTTATGATGGTTCCGCTCAGGGGTACCTGGACCGTCTTCGGGGGCAGTTGACATCCGCATAGCCGGACGAGGAAAGGGTTTTGGCGATTTCACGGCTCACGATGGAGTGGAGCATCGCGGTGGAAGGAGAACCGCCTCCTGATTAGGATTTTTCTTTTCCTTCGGTTTCGGTGCGGCACGCATCTCCGGTGTCGTGCTTCAGGATAGAATTGGGAATGTGAATGGCCTGGCTTCAGGCGCATCCGGATTCACTGCGAAGGGAACCGCAAACTTTGGAGCGGGCGAAAGCATACAGACATGGCAAAAATTAGACCAGACGAAATTACCGGTATTATCCGCGAGCAGATCGAAAACTTTGACCGCACAGTCAGCGTGAGCGAGGTCGGCACCGTCATGTCCGTGGGCGACGGCGTGGCGCGCATTCACGGGCTCGAGAACGTTATGTCGACCGAGCTGCTGGAGCTTCCCCATGGTGTGTCGGGCCTTGCCCTCAACCTGGAAGAAGATCAGGTCAGCGCGGTGCTGCTTGGGGATTACACCAAGATTGAAGAAGGCGACGTTGTCAAGCGGACCGGGCGCATCATATCGGTCCCGGTGGGCGAGGCGCTGGTGGGCCGCGTGGTCGACCCGCTGGGGAAGCCTACTGACGGCAAGGGCCCCATCGCTACGAAGGAATTCAATCCTCTTGAGACTATTGCGCCGGGCGTGGTTGACCGGCAGCCTGTCCGGGAGCCGATGCAAACAGGCTTGAAGGGCATCGATACGATGATTCCGATCGGCCGCGGCCAGCGCGAATTGATTATTGGCGACCGCCAGACCGGCAAGACGGCGGTTGCGATTGACACCATCCTCAACCAGCGTGGCGGGGACGTTATCTGCATCTATGTTGCCATCGGGCAGAAACGCTCAACGGTTGCTCAGGTGATGAAGACCCTTGAGCAAAACGATGCCATGAAATACTCCATTATCGTCGAGGCCAGTTCCACGGACCCTGCGCCGCTGCAATACCTGGCCCCCTACGCGGGTTGCGCCATCGGTGAATATTTCCGTGACAAGGGCGGGCACGCGCTCCTGATTTACGATGATCTTTCAAAGCATGCTGTCGCTTATCGTGAAATCTCTCTGCTGTTGCGGCGTCCGCCAGGTCGCGAGGCGTATCCCGGCGATGTGTTCTACCTGCATTCCCGGCTTCTGGAGCGGGCCGCAAAGCTGAATCAGAAACTGGGCGCCGGTTCCCTAACCGCGCTGCCGATCATCGAGACGCAAGCCGGCGACATCTCCGCCTACATTCCGACCAACGTTATTTCCATCACTGACGGCCAGATCTACCTTGAGACGGATCTGTTCAACAGCGGCATCCGTCCCGCCATTAACGTGGGACTCTCCGTCTCGCGCGTAGGCGGCAATGCCCAGATCAAGGCCATGAAGCAGGTGGCCGGTACGTTGCGGCTTGACCTTGCCCAATATCGGGCGCTGGCGGCTTTCGCGCAATTCGCCAGCGACCTGGACCGGGCCTCGCAGTCGCAGCTCCGGCGCGGCCAGCGGTTGACTGAAATCCTGAAGCAGAACCAGTACAAACCGTTGCCGGTAGAGAAGCAGATCGTGGCGATTCTTGCCGGAACGCTGGGCCTTCTTGATGATCTGGAAGTGGAAGAGTGCCGGCCCTTTGAAGCCGGACTCTACGAGTTCATGGATTCTTCCGCTCCGGAAATTGGAAGGAAGATTCTCGAAAAAAAGCAGCTTGATGATCCATTGCGCTCCGAAATCAGGAGCATGCTTGAAGAATACAAGAAGAAGTTCAAGGCGGAGCGCGAAGCCGCAAAAGTGTAAGTATGAGGCAAGAGGAAATTGGCAACCTTACGTGATATCCGGCGCCGCATCGGCTCGGTCAAAAACACAAAGCAGATTACCCGCGCCATGAAGGTAGTGGCTGCCTCCAGGTTGCGCCGGTCGCAGGAGCGCATTTTTAGCGCGCGCCCCTACGCTAACCAGATGCTGGCGCTGCTGGAAAGTCTGGCTGCAAGGCTGGAACAGCAGCAGCATCCGCTGCTGGCACGCCGCCCGGAGCGCAAGATTCTGCTGGTGGTTGTGACGGCGGACCGCGGACTGTGCGGTGCCTTCAATGCCAACCTGCTGCGCACCGCACAGAATTACATCCGGGAGCGCGGCGCAGAAAAGGTTTCGCTGGTGACCGTGGGCCGCAAGGGCCGGGACTTTTTCCGCAGGCGCTCGGTCGGGATTACGGCAGAGTACGTGAACATCTTCAGGCAGCTGGAGTTTTCGCACGCGAAAGAACTGGCGAACAGGATCATTGACCTTTACACCAGCGAAGAGGTCGATGCCGTTGACCTGGTTTACAACGAATTCAAGTCGATGATGGTCCAAAACGTGAAGGTGGAAAGATACCTTCCCGTTGAACCGCGTGTTGCGGCTGAAGGTGAATTCCAGGCGGACTACATCTATGAGCAGCCGCCGGCCGAGATATTGAAGACGCTTTTGCCCCGCTATATTGAGGTGCAGGTGTTCAAAGCCTTGCTGGAGTCGCAGGCGGCCGAGTACGCGGCACGAATGACGGCGATGGATGCCGCCACGAACAACGCGGACGAATTGATCGAAGCGCTCCGGCTGAAACTGAACCGCTTGCGGCAGGCCGGAATCACGAAGGAGATCATTGAAGTCGTGAGCGGGGCGGAGGCCTTGGAGTATTAAGGCAGAGGGGCGCATCTTGCCTCCGGACAGAATTGATTCGGGAGCAACGGAGCACCAAAGGGAGAGTTATGACGCAAGGAAATATTGGGAAAGTTGTGGAAGTCATCGGGCCTGTCGTGGTGGTGGCATTCGAGGAGAATGAACTTCCTCCTATTTACAACGCCCTCCGGGTTGTATCGGATGGCTTTGATGTTCCCCAGCCCATCAATGTCGTCGTCGAGGTCGAACAGCAGGTGGGCGAGGGTCGGGTCAAGTGTGTCGCCATGGCGCCTACGGATGGCATGGTGCGCGGGATGAAGGTTATTGACAGCGGGGAGCCGATCATGGCGCCCGTGGGCAAAGCCACGCTGGGACGCGTGATGAACGTGATCGGCGAACCAGTGGACAACCTGGGGCCGATCAACGCCGAGACGACCTTCCCGATCCATCGCCACGCGCCCTCGTTGGTAGATCAGAACACCGAGTCCGAAATGTTCGAGACGGGTCTTAAAGTTGTGGACCTGCTTGAACCCTATTTGAAGGGCGGCAAGACCGGCCTGTTCGGCGGTGCCGGGGTTGGCAAAACCGTCATCATCATGGAGTTGATCAACAACGTTGCCATGAAGCATGGCGGCGTTTCAGTGTTTGCCGGCGTGGGAGAGCGAACCCGCGAAGGGAACGATCTTCTGTTGGAAATGACGGAATCCGGCGTCATCCATCCCGGAGATTCTTCAAAGTCGAAGGCGGCGCTGATTTATGGCCAGATGACGGAGCCTCCCGGTGCCCGCCTCCGTGTGGGATTGACCGGGCTGACCGTGGCGGAATATTTCCGCGACGTCGCCGGCCAGGATGTGCTGCTCTTTATCGACAACATCTTCCGCTTCACGCAGGCGGGGTCTGAGGTTTCCGCTCTGCTGGGCCGCATGCCTTCCGCTGTCGGCTACCAGCCGAACCTTTCCACTGAAATGGGCGAACTCCAGGAGCGCATCACGTCGACCAAGAAGGGTTCCATCACTTCCGTGCAGGCCATCTACGTTCCTGCGGATGACCTGACCGACCCGGCGCCGGCAACGGCCTTTTCGCATCTGGACGCGACGACCGTGCTTTCGCGCCAACTAACGGAGATCGGCATTTACCCGGCCGTGGACCCGCTGGATTCCACTTCGCGAATTCTTGATCCCCGTATTCTGGGCCAGGAGCACTATGATGTGGCGCGTTCCGTGCAGGCCGTTCTTCAAAAATACAAAGACCTGCAGGACATCATCGCCATTCTGGGCATGGATGAACTTTCAGAAGAAGATAAACTGACCGTGGCGCGCGCCCGTAAGATTCAGCGGTTCCTCTCACAGCCCTTCTTTGTGGCCCAGCAGTTCACCGGCCTGGAAGGCCGGTACGTCAAGTTGGAGGATACCATCCGCGGGTTCAAAGAGATCGTTGAAGGCAAACACGATGATATCCCTGAGCAGGCATTCTATATGGTGGGGACTCTGGAAGAGGCGCTTGAAAAGGCGGAGAGGCTGAAAGCGGAGTAAGGAAGGAGTCGGGCCTTCTAAGGTCCGGATTCCTCCGCTTGGTAATGTTATGGCTGACATGCTTCCCACAAATATCCAGTTGCAGATTGTCACTCCGGACCGGGAGATTGCCGAAGAGGAAGTGGACGAGGTTTCCATCCCCGGGAAAGAAGGTTATCTCGGGGTCCTGCCCGGCCACGCGCCGCTCCTGACGGAACTTCAAGCCGGAACGCTCGAGTACCGGCAAGACACCAACAAACGTTACGTGGCCATCCATTGGGGGTTTGCCGAGGTTCTTCCTGACCGTGTGATCGTGCTGGCAGAAATTGCCGAGCGCGCGGAAGACATCGACGTCGAGCGGGCCGAGACTAAGCGGAAGCATGTGGAAGAATATCTGAGGTCACACCACGAACCTGATCCTGAAATTGAGAAAGCCCGCGATGATTTGCGCCGAGCCATCTGCCGCCTAGAAACCGCCCGCCATGCTCGATCCTGAGTCTCGATCCTGAGTCATACCTTTACTGATTGTCAGAGTCGGCCGGCTTCCACCGCGGGTTTCAGATTGACTTGTGGCTGCGGCCGGCGACACGGGATTTTGATGCTTCCGAATGTCGTTGCAGTTGGCACTTGAGTCTAGCTG
>JBAUWE010000708.1:0-11179 GCA_049583595.1 Terriglobia bacterium | reverse complement strand
ATGGGAAACAGCTGCTGAAGCAGAAGCCGGAACCCGAATAAAGACGGCCGTAGAAGTCTATCTGGCCTTAACCCCATGGTTCGCTCTGGCGGCGGGAATATCCCTGGCATTGGTGAGACCTTCCGCGTTACCCGTTGCCGCACCGATACTGGGCCTCTGGTTGCTGGCTGGGGCGTTCACAAAATGGGTCAACCAACCGCCCCGGAGGCGAAAGAATTCTTTGGACCCGGGGGATGCAGAATTCCTGAGGCTTGCATCTCTCACCACCTGGAGATACTTCCGCGAGTTCAGCAACCCTGGCGTCAACTGGCTGATACCGGACCGCGTCCAGGAAACACCCCCTGTAGTGATGAATGTCATGTCACCCACCAACCTCGGGATCCTTCTAAACGCGCGCCTTGCAGCCCACCACCTTGGATATCTCACGTTGACCGAGTTTATCGAACAGACCGAAGAAACGATAAGCTCCGCAATGCAGCTCCCGCGGGTTAGAGGTCATTTCCTGAATTGGTACGACGTGGAAACCCTCAGGCCGCTTCCTCCAAAATTCGTTTCCACGGTGGACAGCGGAAATCTGGCGGCTTGTCTGTGGACGTTGAAGCAAGCGTGCTACGGACTGCTCGCCGAGCCACTGCTGTCCATGAACTCATGGCAGGGGCTCCGCGATCATTTTTCGCTGGTTCAGCAACTCTTGAAACAGAGGACGCTCTCACCGGAAGTTGTTTTGCACATTCAGAAGGCAGCCGCGAAGGCCGTTACTGTCGGAGAAGACTCTGCGGATTGGATTGGGTTACTGCCTGACCTGCAAAGTGAGGTTCGTGAAGCCTTGGCTGCCCTGGACATCGCAAACGCCTCGGCCGGGAGTGTCGAGCCGTCCCCAGCGGACGAGTTGAGATGGTGGCTTTCCGAGACCCTTACGCGGATTGAAAACATGCGGAGGGATGTGCAAACTTTGACGCCCTGGCTTTTGCCGGAACATGGATGTCTCCATTTATCCATCCCGGAGCAGGAGATTGCACTGGATTCACTGCCCGGAATCATCCCAGACCTCTTAAATCAGCTCAACAGTCTGCCACGTCAAACTGACGCTGATGATGCGGCGAGGAACGTGCAGTCTCTCCACTCGCGTCTCGAATCCAGCCTTCATCTCGCAACGGAACTTTCAGAAAGGCTTCGGCGCCTCGCGGCGCAAGCCGACAGACTCCTGAATGAGATGGATTTCCGTTTCCTTTACGATCAAAAAAAGAAACTTCTGCGTATCGGCTATGACACGGAGGCCCGGGAGCTTGCCCAATCCTTTTACGATCTGCTCGGTTCCGAATCGAGGACGGCCACCTTTATTGCCATTGCAAAAGGTGACATCAGGCAGGAAGCATGGTTTCACCTTGGGAGGGGACGGGCGCTTGAACAGGGTGAAGCAGCGTTGGTCTCCTGGAGCGGGACCCTCTTCGAATACCTGATGCCCCTGCTCTGGATGCGCTCATATTCGGGAACAATGCTGGATCAGGGAACGCGCTCGGCGGTGACCTGCCAGCAGAGATATGCCAGGAAAAGAAATATTCCCTGGGGCATCTCAGAGGCAGCCTTCAGTGCGCGTGACCATCAAGGCATCTACCAATACGCCGCATTCGGCCTGCCGGGTATGGCGGTGGACCCGAATGCTGCAAAAGATATTGTCGTCGCCCCTTATGCGAGCTTCCTGTCGCTTCTGGTCGACTCCCCTTCCGCCGCACGCAACCTCAGACTGATGTGGGAAAAGGGATGGTTCGGCCGCTTCGGTTTCTACGAATCGGCTGATTACTCAAACGGACAGGCATCGGAAACGACGGATTACGAGCTGATTCGATGCTGGATGGCCCATCACCAGGGCATGAGCCTGCTGGCGGTCTGCAATCTGTTGACCCAGTCGTCGCTGCAAAGGTGGTTTCATCAGGAACCCCGGGTGATGGCAACCGAGCTTCTCCTGCACGAAAAGATTCCCTTCACCGCGCCTGAAGAAACCGGCCTGGCAAGCCCTCCACAACAACCGCTCCGCGGCCCCACGGTGGAAACTCCCAGACGGAACACCCCATCTCCCCACTCAGGGCAAGTGCTGGAGGCGAACCCACCCGCGGGCGAGGTCTCATTGGAAGCCGGGACACGTCAGCGCGACTTCAACAGAGAAGCTCTCCCTCCGCAGCTGTAACAGGACCCTCACTTCGGATGATCCGATGATTTGCTTTCTTCGGCTTTTTGCGGAGGAATCGGAATTTTGAATTTGAATGCGGAGGCTGGAATTCGGTGTTTGGCGCCAACCTGGATATGGGGTCCCGGATCCCCATCGGCGGAGCGCTTTCCTGCATTCAGCTCTGAAGTCCCTTCCCGTGCGTCAGCTATTTCACCGGCGGTTTGCTTCCCATCCACCGGAGAGCGCGGCATGAGTCCGATCATGTCCAAGGCACGATCGACCTCAACATTGCTCATGAACCATCCCCACACATTTCCTGTCCGCAAGTCTTCAGCGCTGAGAAGGGTGATGCCAACGTCGATGCCGATAACGTAGCGGCTGACCCATCCCGTTGTGGGATTGAACGCATCCGCAAATCCGTATCGTCCGTAAACTTTTTTGCCATATTTCAGAAGCATGGCCCGCAGGGCCGGAATGCAGATGTCAGGTGCAAACATGGCGGACCCGGCCGATGCACTGGGCACCACCGTCCCATCGATTCGGGAGTCGTCGGGTGAACCTCCCCATGCAACATAACCCTTGGCGCTGTCAGATGCCGTGATGCCCCAAACCCTTGATGAATACCCGCGGTACCGTTGCGAGAGATCGATCCCAAGCGCCTGTTGGGCCCGGGTCGCCACAATGGCATTCTCGAAAACATTCACCCGTGGAACGACTCGATCCTCCATCGGAACCTCCGTATAACTGCGATTCCTCAGGTCCAGCCATGCCTGCGAATACTGCTGAATGAAGAGGGGACCCCCGCCGATGTAGGTATAGCCCGCCGAGTGGACGATCGGAAGCTTCCAGCCGAACCAAGCGTCTGGAGAAATAGGATGCGTCAGCGAACCGATCGCCAAGATGTAGAGAATACCCGCCTCGCTGTAGGTGTCCCAGCGGTAAGGAAGAAAACCCGTTTCCGGTTTCCACCCGTGGGAGAGAAACAGGCGGTTTCCGTTGAGCATCCACGGAAAATCAACCCGGTCATAAATCAAGTTCGCCAGCCGGACAATTTCAGGATCGTCAGGGAAAGCCTGCCTGGCAGTCAAGATACCGGCAAGTAAGAGAGCGGTGTCAATGGAGGAAATCTCGCTTTTCCATTGCCGCTTGCCGGTCTTGGCGTCGAGAAAGTGGTAAAACCACCCGTGTTCCTGCTGGGCGCGATAGGCAAAGAAACGTAAAGCCGTGCGAATACGCTTTCGGGCCAGCACCGGGCTCACCCAGCGGTGCTTGGCAGCAATGCATAACGCCGTCACCCCAAAGCCCGTAGCGGCAATGCTCGAAACGTCCTGATGCCAGGGGAGATCTCCGTGCTTGCCGTCAAATCGGGCACGGTCCAGAACAAGCCCCGTCCGGGGGTCGGTGTTATCCCAAAAGTAGCGGAAAGAACGGCGGGATATGTCGTCCAACAGGTCGTTGTCAATCTTGCTGAGGTGCCCGGTATTCTGAGTGGCAGCTGTTGCAGGGGCAGCCTGAGCCACCATGCAAGGCATCAGCACAGGCGCCAGCGCCAGCACAACAACGCGAATTATCCTTGAGATACGGCCCCCGCGCAGGACGGCAACGCGTTGACGAGACCGCAAAAGGAGATGATGACTGATCCGAACCTCTATATCCAATACCCTGAATACTCCTCAGTCAGCGCAAATCTCTCTGCTGTTCTCACAGACGCCACTCCTTGAATCGAGTCCGTTCACGCCCATGGTTCGCTCGGCGGCTGCACTTCGATGCCAGGCCCATCGCCGTTTCCACCACCTGGTTCCATAGTACATCACTTGCAACTCGTCTGGATGCTCCAACCAGGAATCCTGGCGCGTTCACTTCATCTCTCTCGATGTTCCCCGTTCAGGATGCCCAGTAAATGGAAAGTACTGGGTGGCTAAAGACAATACAGTCCTCGAAGGGACGTCCTAGAAGCTCCCCTGGAGGGCTGTTGTTATGGGCTTGCTGCTGGAAGCAACGTTCGGCTGCCCGCTGTTTCTGACGTTTGGGAGCAGGAGATAACCAGAGACCGCACCCCGATTCACTTTCGTCACGACCAATTCATAAGCTTCCCCGCCAGGCTTGGGGTAGAACACAACAGGAAGCTCGGCCGGATGGCTCCGAACCCATATCGTGCGCCGGCTCCCCGCAACCCGGATCCAACCACGGAAACTTTGGTGCGCGAGGTCCGTGCCGGTTAGGTGTAATGCGACGCCTCGACCAATTTCCTCGTCGTGATTCTTCGCCGCCTCGAAACTTATCTGATCCGTCGAGAGTACATTATTGAGGGAATCGATCTCCTGCTGACTTGAGAACTGCTGCTGATGGAGTGCTACCAGTTCGCGAGTATATCCCGCGTTGACAGAGGCCAGTTCCTGTCGAGTGTCGGCCAACTGCCCTTTAAGCTGTGCAATCAGCGCCAGCTGTGCGTGCTGCCGGGTGGCTAATAGCGCAATTTCCCGGTTGAGGGCGGCCGCGCGCTGATTCAAATCATTGTCTCCGCTTTGCCTGGCATTTGCCACCAGTCCTGCCGCACGGAGGCGAACCTCGTCCAGCCCGGACCTCCAATCAGCATCCATCTTCTGGACATGGGCCGCCAGGATCGCTTGCCTGATGTTCCATCTATTGAGGAAAGTTTCGAGCCTGTCCGCGCGGTCACGCATCGCTCCCAGCGAGCTCGTACGGCCAGATAGCAACATCAGTTCGGTGTTTTGTTTGCTGATCACAGAATAACCGTAAGCCAGCGCCACGGCCAAAGCCACGGCCAGGACGGTTAATGCTGTCCACAAAGCTGCTGTCCCCCGCCTATGATCGACCATCGTATCGATAGACTGCTCAATGTCCCATTCCCCAATGGAATGGATTTCCGTGTCATCTATTGGCGGTGTATACGCCACACTCCATTTTTCTTTGACTGGACCCATAGACCCTCCTCCGGTGCCCTGCCGGATGGAGCAACATATCCGGTAGTTATCACAACAACGTTGGCAGGGTACCCCACCCTTATGTTGGCACGTTGGGGTCCACGCCTGCAGCTTAGATGTGATGCTTAGAATCAATAACTTACACGGGCTTCCCAATAACAGCAGGCCAGAAGTGAGAAAGGAATACTCATCCCTCAGGAAAATTTACAGGGTGGGCTCCGTGCGCAGGCCGCGAATGGTTGGAAATCATCCCCTCTCCCCGACAGGGAGAGCCAGCTCTTGCCGCGAGCGTTATGGCCAGATGAGGGGGACGCTTTTCGGGCTTTTCGACACTACCACCCGGGACTTTTTTGCCCTACCGCACGCTCGAACGTCCTTCCATTTCATGGAACTGCCAAGAAATTTCAGCCACAGGAGTTGTATTCGGGAAAGCCTCCATGCTTCCGACATCAACAGGCCCGTGCCGGGGCGTCTTCAAAGAGACCAGCAGTCTTTGCAACCAAAGCGGATTTGCGGTATCTTTCTTCTTCTCTGACCCCATGACGTCTCACCGCCAATCCGCTGTTCTGTGGACGCTTGTTGCGCTTGCCCTGTTTGCCGCCAGTGGCGCCTGTGCTGATTCCCCCGCCGGAGGCGCTCCCTGGCGGTTCACATTTCGCCACGCCCTCCCACAGTGGAAGAATGGGCTTCCGGTGGGCAACGGGACCTTGGGGGCGCAGGTGTGGGGGACCGGCCCGGCTCTTTACCTCACGCTTGATCGCGGAGACGTCTGGGACCTTCGCTACCAGCCCAACACACGCCCAACGTTCAACTATTCGCATTTACGGCAACTGGTCCACGAACGACGGCATGACCTGATTCAGCATCAGATGTCGTCTGACGTTAGTCCGATGGCGGACATCGTTCCCACGCGGCTCAGTATGGGGAGGCTGAAAATTTCCCTGCCTCCGGATACCCAGGTAGAACGGGCCACGCTCGACATGCAGCACGGCGAAGTCCGCTGGCTGCTGAGCATCCACGGCAAGCCGGTGCAATACCGGGTCCTGGCGAGTGTGGCTCCGGACGTGATTCTGGTGACGCTGGACGGCGTACAAGGGTGGGAACCCGACGTCAGATTCGATCCCATTGGCGCGCTCGACCCGGCAGTGGCCAACAAGCTCGGTTACCCAAAACCGGACTCGCGCACGAGCGGCAGGTTTTCCTGGTCGACGCAATCCCTGCTCTCAAGCGGAGCGGTTACCACGGCCTGGACAGCCGAGCGAAAAGGCAGCGAGTGGAACCTGCTGATCACGATCCCTGGGCAGAATGATCCCCACAGCGTTGACACGGCCCGGCAGACGCTCAGCTCGGCGCTGGCCGAGGGAATCCCGAAGATCGTCATCCAACACCATCAATGGTGGCGCGAGCGCTGGTCGCGGTCACAGGTCCACATTCCCGATCCCGGACTCGAGCGGCTCTGGATCAACGGCATTTACAAGCTGGCCAGCAGTTCCTACGGCAGTGTGCCGGCGGGCCTGCAAGGCCTCTGGCCTCCTGACGGCGAACTCCCTCCCTGGCGCGGCGATTATCACATTGACATGAATATTCAGGAAACCTACTGGCCCGCCTATAGCAGCAATCAACTGGATCTGGCCGAGCCGCTGAACCACTGGCTGATTGCGACGGTGGCCCCGGAAGCCAGGGAGATTACGCGCCAGTTTTTCGGGGTTCCGGGAATCTGGGTGGGTGGCGCGCTCGATGTCAAGGGCCGCCTGCTGGGAGGCCAGAACAACTGGATGACCGTGCAGTACTGGCTGGGAGGAGGCGCATGGCTCGGCCAGCACCTCTGGTGGTACTACGCCTACAGCCAGGACAGGCAGTTCCTTCGGCAGCAAGCTTATCCCTTCCTGAAAGAAGCGGCCCTTTTCTACCAGAACATATTGAAGCCGGGCCCGGACGGCCGCCTGCACATCCCGCTCTCCGCTTCGCCCGAGTATTTCAGCAACGACCTGAAAGCCTGGACTCCAGACCCAACTGAGGGCCTCTCGCTCGTGAGAACCCTTCTGCGTTACACCATCCAGGCCTCGGAAGTCCTTGGGGTTGACCAGCAGAAAAGGACCCAGTGGGCAACGATGGAACAGAAGCTGGCCCCATATCCGGTGGACGATTCCGGCCTCAAAGTCCAGCCCGACGCACCTTTTGGCCGCTCTCATCGCCACCCAATGCATCTTTTCCCCATTTTCCCCGGCGGAGACCTGAACGTGGAAGGCAGCACCGAAGACCGGAAGCTGATCGCAAGGTCGATTCAAAACTGGATCTTCCGTGGCACCGGGGAATGGACCGGCTGGTCGTTTCCCTATGCCAGCCTGATAGCCTCGCGGGTGCGCCGGCGAAATCAAGCGCTCAATGAACTCAAAATCTATGAACAGGCCTTCATCTGGCCGAACGGCTTCCATGTGAATGGTGACTACCACAGGTACGGCTATTCCACACACGAATACCAGCCCTTCACCATGGAAGCAGAGTGTGCGTTCACGGCCGCCGTCAACGGCATGCTTCTGCAGAGCTGGGGAGGCAAGATCAGGATTTTCCCTTCCGTGCCGGGATCCTGGAAAAACGTGTCCTTTGAGAACCTGCGCGCCCAGGGCGGATTTCTGGTTTCAGCAGAAATGGTGAACGGCGAGATGATCTCCGCGTCCATTGCGTCACCCAAAGGCGGAGATGCAAAAGTCGTGTTTCCCCTGGGCTATGTGGCTCCGGGGCGGCCTTTCACGGTGAAGACGTTCCACCTGGAGCCGGGTACCCGGGTACAAGTCGTTGCAAAATAAACCTCTCTGTCGCTCTTGCTGGCGATGGTTGCGAGGCGGTTCGCGGCAATACCCCACGGCAGCCCAAAGGGAGCACCCGCCGTCATGCCGCGGGGCAAGCAGGACAACACTGACTCCATTCACCGGTTCTGCTACAATGCGCAGAATCGCTCTGCGGTCAAAGGTCACGATAGCCGGTCAAGGGCCTCGGCCACAGTCTGGCCGTTATCCGTCCAAGGAGAATGCCGTTGGACTCGGACTTGGAGCTGATCAAGCGCTGCCTGAAGAGAGAAGATGCAGCCTGGGAGGCGCTGCTGCAGGCTCACACTCATAAGATTTACAGCCTCTGCTATCGCTTTACCGGACGCTCTGACGACGCAGAGGACCTGACCCAGGAAGTCTTTATCAAGGTTTTTCAGACCCTTAAAAGCTATGACCCGCTCCGGGCAAAATTCGCGACCTGGGTCAACCGGATCGCACGGAACCACCTGGTGGACCACTACCGCCGGACCCGAAGTGATCGAGTGACCGCAGCTCTCGACGAAAGCATGCCCATCGCCGACGGGTCCTCCCGTGGGCACCCTGCAAGCCAGGTGGAATCGCGGGAGCGGAAGGAAAGACTCCAGGCGGGACTCAGCAGGCTGTCGCCCGACCTGCGCGAGGCCGTTATTCTAAGGGACCTTCAGGATATGGACTATGCCGAAATCGCCCAAGTCCTTGAAGTTCCGGAGGGCACCGTTAAATCACGAATCAATCGAGGACGATTGGAACTGGCACGGGTTCTAAAACGTATGGATAAGTGAAGGCTGGATAGACAAGATGATAACCCATCTGGAACTCGAAAACCTGGCAAGTGATTACCTGGAAGGGCAACTAGACCAGGCCCGCCGCGCAGAGGTGGAGAAGCATCTGGCGGGTTGCGCTGCCTGCCGCGAGGTGATGGCCGATGTCCGCCTGGTCATGGAAATGTGCCAGTCGGCCGAGGAAGTGATGGCGCCGCCCTGGCTTGTGACCCGAATCCGCTTCGCAACCATGGGTGAAGGGCGCACGGGTATCACCGAACAGGTAAACGCAATCCTCCACTCCATCTGGCACCCTCGTTTTGCGTATGGAGTGGCTATGACGGTCTTTTCGCTTTCACTGATTGTCAACATTTCCGGCCTCAACCTTCGCCGCCTGAACACGCACGACCTGAACCCGGCCACGTGGGTGTATCGCGCCAACCGTGCGGGACACCTTCTCTATGCGCGGGCCGAAAGATTCTATGATGACCTGCGGATTGTTTACGAAATCGAATCCCGGTTCCGTAACGCTCGAAGCGAAAACGGCGATCAGGAGAAACAGACCAACGTGCCGAGTCACCCACACGGGCAGCCCGCAAGCACCACAAACACCGAAACCCGGCAAATGGCCAGCGCCATGGCCGGGGCCGGCGGGCAAAATGCTCAACTGGAGCCAGGAGACCCAAATCATGAAATGCGCTAATCATCCGCTCAACGATTCCGTTGCTTATTGTGCGCAGTGTGGCCGTCCACTTTGCGAAACCTGCCGGCGGGAGGTCAAAGGGACTTCCTATTGCGAACCCTGCCTGGCCGCCCGGCTTCAACCACCCCTGTGGAGTTCCGGAGGGCACCAGGGAGCGGCTGGAAGTCCCGGCGTGGCGCTGGCTCTGGGCTTCATTCCAGGTGTCGGCGCCATTTACAACGGCCAGATTGTGAAGGCCATGGTGCAGGTCCTGCTTTTCGGTTCGCTCATCGCTTTGGGCGACCGTGTGCATGGACCCTTCGGAGCGATTTTCGGGCTGGGCGCCGCGGCGTTCTACTTCTACATGGTGATCGATTCCTACCAGACGGCCAAAGCCAGGCAAATGGGCCAGCCCACGCCGGAATGGTTCGGCCTGAACGAATTGAAGATGGACGCCCCATTGGGGGCGGGATTGTTGATTGTGCTGGGCCTCCTGTTTTTGCTGGATAACCTGGGAGTTCCCGTTTTCTCGCAGATTGGTAGGTTCTGGCCTGTGCTCCTGATTGTACTGGGCCTTGCACTGCTGCAGAAGCGCCTGGGGCGTCATGACACAGCTGGGCCGCTGGGGCAGGAAACAGCGGGCTCGAAGAGCGAAAACCAGCAGACACCAGGACCAACACAGTTGTAGGTCCGGTTCGCCAGCCGTTGCGATCCAGTACATGGAGGCCAAAGTGACCCCCAATCGGCAGCGGCGCGATGTAGTGAAAGGACACCGAAATGCGAATCTGCCCGGATTGATTGCGATCCGGATACCTGTAGCGGCGATCCTTATGCCGATCGGGATCGTATGGACAGTTTTCTGCTACAAGTTCCCCGGCGCGAAATGGAATTGCAGGAAAATCTCCGCATTCGGGAATTCGAGCATGTCCAACGCCTGAAGGAGCTTGAACTTGAAATCGAGAAAACAAAAGCTCAATGCCCGGGAAAGCCGGCGCAGACATGACCTGACGGGCGGCAGCGCCTGCACGGACCCAGACTGCTGGACTGTAAAAAACCGGCCACTGGGCCCCTATCTTGAGGAAGCAAGGTGACTTTTGATGTCAACCCATTTCAACTCTGAAGAGAACCGCTACGAAAGCAGCCACGAGCGCCGCGCTCGAAAGCTCGGACTGACGGGCCCAATCCTCCTCATCGCTCTGGGAGTCATGTTTTTGGTGGGCCAGTTTATTCCCGAGTGGGGAGTGGGAAAAACATGGCCAGTCATTCTAATTGTCATCGGACTTGCCAGGCTGATCGAGTCTTCATGGGGAGCAAGGTCAACGTCGCCCCATTAGCGACTTGTGATGCTCCTGAAGGGGAGGAGTCAACATGAGCACCTACCGACACCATCGCGGTTCCATCTTCTGGGCGCTGACGCTCATTACCATCGGCGTCCTCTTCCTTTACCACAACTTCAATCCCGCCATCCACCCCTGGTATCTGATGGCAAAGTACTGGCCGGTCCTGGTGATATTCTGGGGCATCTCCAAGCTGATCGATTATTATCACGCCAGGAAACATCCGGAAACCGCGCCACGGTCACTCTTCTCAGGAGGCGAGGTGGTTCTCCTGATTTTCATCCTCATCATCGGGACGGTCCTTTCCAAAACCCTTCTGCGGCCCTGGGGCGATTGGCCTTCCGTCATGGGCATGAGCGACCAGCAATTTGCTGAGGTCTTTTTCAACTCCTACACGTTTACGCAGAAGGTTTCCCAGGATGTTCAGGGAAGCCCGCACCTGCTGGTCGTGAACCGTAGGGGCAATGTTGACATTGGAGG
>JBAUWE010000707.1:0-3065 GCA_049583595.1 Terriglobia bacterium | reverse complement strand
CCCTTGCACAGGTCCGTTCGTTCCTCAAGAGAGCCTGAAGCCGCCCCGGGCTGAATATTCCACCTATCTGCGCCAACCGTTTTCGCCACAACAATGTCAGACCTGGGAGAGCCTGATCATCAGCCGTGCCGGAGCCGGATGTGGCCAAGGCAAGAGAGCAGATGATTGGCAAAGTGCCTCCAGCGTCAAATTTAATCGAGGGTCTGCACCTGCGGCCGCCAGCAACTTGTCCTGCTTTTTTCATAAACCCTCGAACGGATTGCGCAACTTTTTCCAGGGTTGCGGGTTCAAAGGAATGGATACCGGAAGCGGCTGCTGTTGAGCTCCCACCCTCGGGCCTGAACCCGCCCGGTGGCGAGGGCATGCCGGTTGCCTCCGGACATCGCCGAAAAAGCGTGCGCTCCCTTACAGGCGTCACAAAGAGTTTATTGATTGCCGCAAAGCTCAGGGTCTCCAGGGCGGATGGCCTGCGGGGGGTTTGATTGTCGCGCAAGCAACAGACGAAAGGCCGCTGTGCCCGGCGCGAAAGGGGTCCAACAGCAATCCAGGAGGATTTTTCCATGCTTAAGCACCTGAAGGGTTTCACCGTTGTCATGGTTGCAGCACTTACCTTTCTCAGTTGTGGAGGGTCAACCACCAGCCAGACGGGAACAACTCCCGCCGGCTCCGGCCAACTGGCGCTGATGGGAACGGACGCTCCGGTTTGTGGCGTGGCCTCATTCGACGTCACCATCACCAGCGTCACGCTAACTCCCCAGGGCGGTGGCACGCCCGTTTCCGTGATGGACTCGTCAAATCCCGTCACCGTTGATTTTGCCTCGCTGATGGGTTTCAACACGCTCCTGAACATGAGCAGCGTGCCCGCAGGAACTTATTCTCAAGTCACCTTCACTTTCATGCCGAATCCCTCGCTGACGGTTTTCGACGGAACCCCGCCGGCGCCGACGGACATCAGCGCCACTCTCACCCGGACAACCGTGACCGCCAACATTGTTCCCGCGTTGCATGTGACCGCAAACGGTTCCAGCGGGCTGACGCTCGACTTCCGGCTGTTCCAGTCGATTCAGACGGACCCCAACACCGGCCAGATCACCGGCCAGGTGGATCCCTCGATTCGGGTGATTCCCGCGGTGATTACCGCCGCCAGCGGCCCGGGTATCGACAAATTGAACGGCATCGTCGAAACGGTCACAACCACCAGCAGCAATTCCAGCTTTACCGGCAGCTTCACCCTGCGCGTCAGGAACCGGCGGACTTTCCAGGTGAACGTGGCCAACAACACGAAGTTTGAGGGCGTCTCCGACCTGAGCGGCCTGACCCAGGGCATGTTTGTTGAAGTGGACGCCAGGGTCGACCCGGACGGCAACATCGTGGCCAGACACGTTGAGTCTGAAGCCGAGACAGACGCCACCACGGCCGCTTTCGTCGGCCCCGTTCTCTCCGTCACCAGAGACAGCAACGGCAACGCGACCCAGCTCACCCTGTTCGTGCGCGCCGAGCATCCCGATGTCAGCACAACGGTGCCCTTGCGCTCCAAGCTGACCGTGAATCTCTCTTCGTCCACAGGTTTCAGAATCGCAACCTTTGGAGCTGACCTCAGCAGCTTCCTGTTTAACGCCTCGGCCATCGCGCGCGGCCAGCACGTGGTGGTGCACGGACCCTTCACCGGCGGCAGCACGCCCACCGTTACGGGCAACCTGATTGTCCTGCGGCCGCAGCCGGCGCTGGGCAACGCGCTGGCCAGTCCCAGCCCCGTGGTCGGTTCCGACGGCAAGACCGGAGGTTATTATCTGGCGCCCTGCAATCCCCTGTTCCAGAACCAGACCGTCAACGTTGTGACCTTTTACAGCACCTTCTTCAACGGCCTGACGGACCTCAACAGCCTGGACAACACCTCGGTCTATCTGAACCGCGGTTTCCTGCTTTACACCACGACCTCCGGCTCGCTGAACGGCCTCTCCTGGACGGCGCCAGCGTATGTCTTCCCGGCCTATGTGGTTCGGAAGCTCAATCTGCCCTGAGCGCAGGTTCCACAAGCCGATTGCAGACACCGTTAAAAGTTCCCTCAAGAACCCAACTTGGGGGAACTTTTCCGGCTTTTCTGCGTAATAATTAGCATAGAGACAGAGGAGCTCTACTCCATGGTCAAATTTCTGCTGTGGTGTATTCTGCTGGTGCTTTGCTGGCCGCTGGCTCTGCTGGCGCTGGTGCTCTACCCGATCGTGTGGCTGCTGTTGCTGCCCTTCCGGATTCTGGGCATCGCGGTGGGCGGAGTCTTCGCGCTGCTGATGGCCATCATCATGCTTCCTGCGCGAGTGCTCGGCGGGCCTCGTGCCATGAGCTACCGCTAGGGAGCTTTGCCTCTGCCACGGTTGTGTCCTGACTTTCGCGCCAGCAGACTGATGGGCGCCAGACGGCGAGATCAACTCGCCGCTACAAAGCGAGACGGCGACACTGCCCTGCCTCGTGGCTGAATCCATTCCGGACAAGTGAAAATCCGTGGCGCTCCCTGGCGTTCCGGGGCGTATAATGTTGCTTCCTAAAAAGTGGGCGTTGGTGTGGTCCATCACGATCTTCAGATAGCCAGATGACAACGGGAGGGCAGAAACATGAAATCGCGCCGGCAGTTTCTGGGTGTGATTGGAGCAGGGCTGGCTGGGGCAGTGGCTCCCGTGACGGAAAGCATCGCCGCGCAGCAGGAACGTCCCGTTCCAGGACCGTTCGGGCTGGAACTCTACAGCCTTCGCCACCAGATCAAGACCGGAAACTCGGACAGCGTCAAGGCGGCCATGGCCTATGCCAAAAAGGTTGGTTATACCGAGATGGAGGCGCCGTCGCTTTACGGGCTGAGCGCGCAGGAATACCGCTCGCTTTCGGACGAGTTGGGCCTGCCCTGCACCAGCATGATGGCCGAATATGACCAGTTCACAACCGAACTCCGCATCATCGCCGCAAACGCCCACGCCCTGGGCGCCACCAACGTGGTGAATGCCTGGATTCCGCACCAGGGGCCTTTTACCGTTGAGCTGTGCCGCGAAACCGCCCGCCTTTACAACGAGTGGGGC
>JBAUWE010000706.1:0-3617 GCA_049583595.1 Terriglobia bacterium | reverse complement strand
GGCAGGCATGGGCTTCTCCTTTTTTGGTAGACTTCCGCAATATATCCCAGCCACGGGTCGGGGTCAACCATAATTTTCAGGGAAGTCGCATGATTAGATAAGCCGTTTATAATCTGTATATTATGCTTTATGCCAGGCACGAAAAAGAGGCTGAATGCTGTCGTCCTCGCTGCAGTGCTGCCTGTCCGCAGTTTCGCTTTTTCCGCCATCCACTTTCGGAACCGGAAATTCCCCGGCGCTCGGCGGGTCGCGGCGACACGGATAACGATTCTGCCTGGACTTTTTGGTTTTGATGTGAGCCACTCACCCGGACTCTTCATGAGCCGGCGGATGTTGCCACGTAAGGGGAGAAAGGGCACGACTTTAGTCGACCCGAAGAGGCGGTTCGAAGCCGGCGGCTTCAGCCGCTGAAAGTCCCGGCGCCATGAGCGTTCCGCTCAGGGGCTGAAGCCCCGCCAGGAGCTTTTCAGGCGCTCCCCCGGCACGACTGAAGTCGTGCCCTTTCACGGAGCCCCACTGCGTCATGAAGAATCCGGGCTAACGGCATGTGGCGGACAGTTTACCCTGCGATGGGCGAACAAAAAGCGTATAAAAGAATGCCCCGGAAATTGCGGACTGAACAACCAGACGGAGACGAAGTTGAAAATACTATTTTCGTCATTTGTTCGCCCTTTGAAGATTACTCAAACACCGTTATTCCGAGCCCGTTCGCTCTCCCTTTGCGAGCGGCCCTGATCCCGCATGGCGGGCGAGGGGGCCAGGGTAGACCCCGCGAGGAATCTGCATTTAATCGAGTGACTCAAAACACAGCAGATTCCTCGGGCCGACAAAGAGCGTCAGCCCTCGGAATGACGTTCGGCGGCCCTTTTCAGCAACCGCTTAACCCTAATGACAACGGCTGTGGATTTCACGCTGTGCAATCGACTATTCTTGAATGTGCAATCATGCACAATCACCCCTCGCGGTTGAAAGGAGCGTTATGCAAGTTGTTGATCCCGTTTGCAAGATGACGATTGATTCTGAGAAGGCCGCAGCCACCAGCCAGTACAAGGGCCAGACCATCTACTTCTGCATGCCCGGCTGCAAGACCAAGTTTGACCAGGACCCGGAGAAGTATCTGGGCCAGTAGCAGGCGAATCAAGGCGGGTGTGGCCGTCGAGGTCAGGTGACCGTAACGGTCATCACCTGCTGGCCGGTGGCGCCGTTGGGGAAGGGATTGGTGGGTTCCGGGCCCTCAACGCGTCCCTTGCCGTCGATGGCGCGGACGCGCACGCGGTACTTGCCGCGCTTGGGGTTCACCCAGGTGTACTTCCAGAAGCTCCAGACGATGGGCGAGGGGTTGCTGAAGAGGGCGGTTGGGTTCCAGGTTTTGCCGTTGTCGAAGCTGATTTCAACCGACTTGATGCCGTCCAGGTTGCCGACCGCGTAGCCCGAAAATTCGAAGTTGCGCCCGGAGATTTTGGCGCCGTCTTTCAAATCGGTGAAGCGCGCTTGCGCCCACCGCTCGCATTCGTCGGACCATCCGCGGCTTTCCCAGTAGCCCAGGTGCGGCTTCTTCAGCAACTCGATTCGCGTTACCCACTTGGGCTGCTTCATGCCGAACTTGCCGGGGATGAAGATCCTGACCGGAAAGCCGTGGGCGGGCGCGAGATCTTCATCGTTCATCTGCCAGGCAATGAAGTTCTCGGCGTTCCAGAGGCGTTCGAGCGTGTGGCCGGTGGAGAAGCCGTCCGCGGCGTAGATGGCTGCATGCGTGGCCGTGCCTGATGGGCTTGCGCGCTCAAGCAAAGGCTTCAACGGAGTCCCGGTCCATTTGGCGTTGCCGATGGCGGTGCCGCCCGGGGGATTGGAAATACATTCCAGCGTATAAACCTTATCGATGTGAGGCAGCTTCAGCAGGTCCTGATAATTGAGAGTGAAGGGGTTCTCCAGAAGGCCGTCAAACTTCAACTGCCACTGGTCGCGATTGACGGTGGGCGCTGCGCCTTTGGAGGTGAGGTAGAATTCGTCGTTGGGCGTAATGGCCATCAGAGCGGCCTTGCTGCCATAGCGCTCGTAAGCCTTGACGGAAAGGCTGCCGGGATCGCGCATGCCGTTCATCCAGCGGCTGGTGAGCGCATACTCCACAAGCCCGATGCCGCCCGCAACCGCGCCGATAATCAGGGTTCGCCGTTCCATGGTGGTATCTTTTTAGATGTAGTTTTCAGTGCCCACGTTTCATGATATCGCGGAGGGCGGAGGTTTGGACTGAACAAGCCGACTCAAAGCTCAGGGGACGCGAGTCGCATTCGAGCCCGGCTCGCCAGGTTTTATGACCTGGTGGCGCCGGTGTATGGGTTCTGGTCCGGTCTTTTCGAGAGCCGCGCCGCTCGGCGTGCTTATCGGACAGCCGGTCTTTCAGGAAATGAGCGTGTGCTGGAAGTGGCGGTGGGCGGCGGCGAGTTCCATTCTGTACTGGCAAAGACGCCGGGGCTCAAATCCTGTGTGGGTGTTGATCTTTCGGCGCAGATGCTGACTCGCGCCCGAAAAAGGCTGGCCGGCAGCGGCGTTGCACTGTCTGGTCTTTGCCGGGCGAATGCCATGGCCTTGCCGTTCAGTGGCGCGGCGTTTGATATTCTGTTCAACCTTTATATGATGGACCTCTTGCTGGAGGAAGATGTTCCCGCCGTGCTGCGGGAGTTTGCCCGGGTGCTCAGTCCCGGTGGGCGGCTGATTGTTTTGAGCATGGCGCGGCAAGCAGAATGGGTGAATGCCATCTGGATGTGGCTCTACCGCCGTTCGCCGGTGATGACGGGAGGCTGCCGGCCGCTGCCCGTGGCCGCGATGCTGGAGCAGAGCGGCTGGAAAATCAATCTGCGCGAGGTGATTTCGCAGGGCGGGTTCCGCTCGGAACTATTGGTGGCCCAGTGGGCGCCGGAGAAAGCGCAATGAAGGAAGCGCCCCGCGTCGACCACCGCTGGCAGCACTGCTCGCGTTGCAACCACATGATGTTTGAGTTTTACGCCTCGGCAGACGGACATTTTGGCCTGGCCAGTCTTTCCGGCAGCAGGGAGGTTGAAGGGCTGGCGTCGAGCTGTGAAGTACAATGTTTGAAGTGCGGCGCGCGCTATCGCCTGCTCGACCGGCTGGACGCCATGGGGCAGGCCGTAAACCGGGTTTGACGCGGGGCCTTTGCTGCGGGTGCTCTTGAATGGCCATGGCAGAATTTGAACTGACACCGGAAACGCTTGGCGCTTATCTGGCGGAGTGCGGATTGGTTGATGACCCGTCCGCGCTTTCCATTCGTGAACTGGGCGGCGGGGTTTCAAACTTTGTTTCGCTCGTCGAAGGGCCCGGCATTCGCTGGGTGGCCAAGCAATCGCTCGGCAGGCTGCGCGTGAAAGATGATTGGTTATCGCAGCGCGAGAGAATATTCCGCGAGGCAGCCGCCATCCAGTCTCTCGGTTCCATCCTGGACGGCGCCGTGCCGCAGGTAGTCCACGTGGACCGCGCAAACTTCCTTTATGTGATGACCGCTGCGCCGGAGGGCTCGGTGGTCTGGAAGAAGGCGCTGCTGGAGGGGCAGGTCAGCATGGAAGTGGCGGAGGCGGCGGGCCGGCTGCTAGCCGCCATGATCA
>JBAUWE010000705.1:0-2204 GCA_049583595.1 Terriglobia bacterium | reverse complement strand
ATTTCGGATGCCCTGAAACCAATTCCAGCTTGACGTCGTTGGCATTGGCCATCTGGAGTCCGGAGGGTGGCGGCGGGATGGACACGCCATGAGGAATGTTGAATCCCATCACCAAAAACCGAAGTGGTGAGCTCGACGCGTTCGCCAACCCGTGGCGGACTTGCGGCGGAAGATACATGAAGTCGTCTTTCTGAACAGAACTCTTCTGGGCACCGTAACTGAGGGTCCCGTTGCCTGAGAGAACATAGTAGATCTGTTCCTCGGCCGGATAGGAAACCTCTTTGCAATGCCCCCCCGCATCAAGGGTCACTTCGCCGAAACGGGCCACGCTGCGGACAATTCCGGTGTCTGAGTCGCCCGCGCCAAACAATGGTTTGTAGTGGCAACTGGGCGTCGAGATATCCGTTGCCTTTTCCGGGACGCTTGCGGCGTTCCGATGGAGCCAGGTGGGAGCAACTGTTCTCTCCTGAGCGCACAACAAAGAAGGGGCGGCCAACAGAAAGGTTGCGAGCGCAAGGTATTTCATGATCTTCGACCTCCGGAAGAAAACCTTTGACCCGTGCACGCCGACGGTCAGAGCAACGAATGATGCATAGCGCAACCCGCCGCCGGAAGGATACCTGCAAACTGGTATAAGAACTCGTGGCCGGCCGCATCACAAAGTCTTCAGGTAGGCGATCAGGCTGCTCATATCCTTAGCAGAAAGTTTGCCCGCAAAGGGCGGCATGGGCATGGGCTTGCCCTGTGGGTTGCCCTTCTCAATCTGCTCGCGCACGTTGGCCACCGTCGCCGGTTTGTGGGAAAAAGGAAGCTGTTTGTTCTTCATAACGCCCTTCAGGCCCGGCCCGATCTTGTTCTTGGTCTGATCGGCGTAGTGGCACATGGTGCACTGTTGCTCGAATACTTTCTGTCCCGCCTTGGCTGCAGGCGAAAGTTCAGGCTTCCCCTTCGCCCAGCCGACGGTCGCTGCCGGCAGGACTGCGGCCAGCACCAGAATGAACAGCCAACCCACCATTTTCATGGAACGTTCTTGCATCGTGCCTCCTAAAGTTTATCTGCCACATTCTTTCACAACTTCCGCGCCCGCGGCGCTCAAGCGTTTTCCGAGTTCTTCGCGCGCATTTTCCGGCGGATTGGTTACTCCAATCAGGATTTTACCATTACTGATGGCGGGGTCGTAGAGCTTGCGCCCGCGCCAGTCCGGGATGCGTGCGGTGATCAGCAGCGTGACTAGGGTCGTCAAAATGGCTCCCAGCATCGTCAGTTCATAAGTGATGATGCCGTTCGACCATTTGGTCACCAGGTGCATGCCTCCCGAAATCATGGGATAACTTTTCTGACTGAAGGTCACGAACCACCAGCCGCTGAGTCCGCCCACCAGGCCGCCCAGCGCGGCCAGCCACGGCATGCGGGTCACGTTGTCGCACTGCCCGAAATCGTACTCCTCATAAGGCTCGCCGGTCAGCACAGCGATGTCGCGGTCCTGGAATCCCAGCTCGCTCTGCGCGCGCTCCAGCACATGAAACGCCCGCTGGGCAGAGTCGGGATCAGGATAAAGTCCGTAAATGGCGTTCATCTCATTCCTCTCCAGCTAACCGCCCTGGGGTTGCTCCGTCGCAGCTTCCTGCGAAGCCAGTGCCGGAGCTTCCCCCTTCGTCATGCCAAGCTTCAGTTCCCAGATGGAAATGATGGGGAAGACCCTGGAAAAGATCAGATACAGCAATCCCATGCCGGCAAACGTTCCCACCGTGATGGTGATTTCCACCCAGCTCGGCCGGTAGCTCCCGAAATTGTAGGGCAGAATCTTGTGGGAGAGAGAAGGCACGATGATCAGGAACCGTTCGAGCCACATTCCGATAATAATCGGGATGGAGGCCACCACCGTCCAGCCGATCTTGTTCCG
Organism: Terriglobia bacterium; assembly: GCA_049583595.1. Lineage (GTDB taxonomy): Bacteria > Acidobacteriota > Terriglobia > UBA7540 > UBA7540 > SCRD01. The sequence continues at coordinate 301 of JBAUWE010000705.1, read as the reverse complement.
CAGGTTCTTGATGGCCAGAATGGGCGCCGGAATAATGAAATTGCAGAAGACCATGGTCCAGAACAGGGGGCTGAAGCTTCCCACCTGCGTCGTCCAGAACACCGCCATTTCGCTCGGGGAATTGCCATACCAGGTGGTCAGCCGCTCGGCGAAAACAAAGTAGAACCACAACAGGCTCATCACCAGCAGCAATTTGCCCAGATTGTCAAAGTGAATGGGCTTGAGATATTCCTCCAGGTGCAGCAGCTTGCGCAGCAGGGCCATGGCGATGATCAGCGCGGCGATGCCGCTGAAGATGGCC
>JBAUWE010000704.1:0-1989 GCA_049583595.1 Terriglobia bacterium | reverse complement strand
CGTTCTCTGCGCTGACCGCGAGCATCGAGCCGCCGAAGGACAACAGCGGACACACCATCGCGCCCTCGAATGCAAGCATTCGTCAGGTCGGCTACGTCGTGGTGGGCTCTCACACACCGAAGTCGCCCGCCGATGAAGTGATCGGTACAGCACCCGGCTGGTACCCTGACGCGCTGCTCGCACTTCCGCTCGATCTCGAAGCTAACCGCACACACTCCCTCTGGGTTGAGATCCACGTGCCAGCGGACACCGCGCCGGGTGAGTACCAGGGCGCCGTCGACATCAACGCCGGCCAGCAGGCCCTCGCACACCTGCCTTTCCACCTGAAGGTTGTGGCAGCGACGGTTCCGGAAAAACAAACTCTGAACGTCACCAACTGGTTCACACTCGATGAGCAAAGATCACAGCAGTTCTTTGGAGTGGCGGCCTTCTCTGACGGCTGGTGGAAGCTGGTGGGGAATGTCGCCCAAGTGTTTGCAGCACATCGCCAGAACGTCATCATCACTCCCTTGATGGAATTGGTGCAGCCCAAGGTGACAGCCGGAGGGCTGCAATACGATTTCAGCAACTTTGACCGCTGGGTGGAAACCTTCAAGGCAGCCGGCGCCCTGAAATACATTGAAGGCAGCCATCTGCTGACACGGCCCTACTACACGGCGTCGCTGGGCGTGCCCATATTTGAACGCGAGGGGAGCAAGGTGGTCTCCAGGACCCTGCCGCCCGATTCGCCCGAGGTCCAGCGCTTCCTGGCCAGTTTCCTCACGGCTCTCAATAAACATCTTGAGAGCAAGGGCTGGAAAGGGATGTACCTGCAACACGTGCTGGACGAACCGCACGGGAAGGAGATTCCTTATTACGGCAAGATTGCTTCACTGGTTCGGCGCTACCTGCCCGGGGTGCAAACCGTTGATGCCATGAACGCCCAGCATATTCCGGATGTCGGCCGGAAATATTGCGACATCTGGGTTCCCGTGCTCGGAACATTTGACAACGCCGTCGATGTGCTGGAACAGAGGATCCAGAGCGGACATCCCGTCTGGTATTACACTTGCGTATTTCCTCAGGGCAGGTACTTAAACCGCTTTATTGATTTTCCGCTGATTAAGTCGCGGCTGCTGCCCTGGCTCGACTTTCGCTACAACCTCACGGGGTTCCTGCACTGGGGTGGAAATTATTGGACCCCCGAGCCGATGCTCGACACCCAGGCTGTCATCAACAGCAACCGCGACCTCCTGCCTTCCGGCGACGCGTTTATTTACTATCCCAACCGGCAGGGCATGACGTTTGACAGTTCCATCCGCATGGAAACCTTCCTGGCCGGAATTGAAGACTACGAGTTGCTGCACCAACTGGAGACGTCGAACCCCGCTGAAGCCAAAAGCCTGGGATCGAGCGCCATCTCATCGTTTACAGATTACGTTCGCGACCCGGCGGCTTTTCGGAAGATCGAGTTCAAACTCCTGGCTGCCGCGTCCAAGCCCTAGCAGGCCGGTGAAATGGCGGGCATCCACCGGTGCCCCGTTCACTTGTGCCGTGTTGCCAGGCTGCGATGCTCCCTCCGGTTGCAGACCTGGCGCGCGGAAGGAAGCGGGATCGTCTGCCACGGTTCCGCAGCGGGTTCCCTGGCTTTTGCGAAACAGGATGGTTTGAATGAGTGAGGCTCGGGATGCGCAACCGGGCGGACGCCGTTGAGGGCTTCAACAGGCACCGGGAAACGGTTCTCCTTCATGGCCAATCCAGAAGAGACTCCCGGCTGCCGGTCATCAAGCGTCCCTTTCGGGTGGCAGCATCAAGAGTTCCGGTGCTAGTGGGCACGCCCGGCCTGGACACGGTACCGTGTTGTATTCAACCTGGACAGCCGATCTTCAATGAAGCGTTGATAAAGACTCAGCTTCGCCTTCGAGCGGAAGAAAACGAAGGCGGCTCCGGCGCCAAAACCTGCCATGAAGGCCGCTGCCAGACTGCTCCAGAGGTTCAAGGACTTTTTAC
>JBAUWE010000703.1:0-4516 GCA_049583595.1 Terriglobia bacterium | reverse complement strand
GTGTGCGGCGGTTCGGTGCCTTTCTGGCGCGTCACGTAATATTGCTGCGGCGTCAGATCTTTGCGCCACTGCTCGTCGGTCTTGTTCACTTTATCGTCTGCCATCGTTGCCCCTCTCAGGCTCGCTTGCAGCCTTCGCGCATAAACGCCCCATGCGGTTCGGCTCTTTGCCCCATAGTAGCAGATGAAAGGCCCTTAACGCAGAAGTCGCAGAGGCTCGATTCAGGACATGGCTGCCGGGAACTGTTATAATTCTGGCCTTTGCGGAAGCGGAAAAAATCAAACCGAGTGAGACGTGATGTTTAAAACGATTGAATGGACCGAAGAAGGCGTGCGGATGATTGACCAGACGCTGCTGCCCGGCGAAGAAGTTTACAACACCTACCGGACGTATGCGGAAGTGGCGGAAGCGATCCGCGCCATGGTGATTCGCGGCGCCCCGGCCATCGGCGTGGCGGCGGCCATGGGCGTGGCGCTGGGAATGAAGAATTCGAGCGCCCGGACCGTTGCGGAACTGCGCAGCGACTTTGAAATCATTGCGGACACGATTTCCAGAACGCGGCCGACCGCCGTCAACCTGTTCTGGGCGGTGAAGCGCATGCGGGGGGTGTTTGAAGCAGCGCTGGCCGGGCCGGGCTCCGATGCTGAGAAGGTTGCCCGTGCCCAGACGCTGCTGGTGGAGGAAGGGCAGCGGGTGCTGGTGGAAGATATCGCCATCAATGAGGCGATGGGACGGCACGGAGCCACGCTGCTGAAGGATTCTTCAACCGTCCTCACGCATTGCAACGCCGGAGCGCTGGCCACCGGCGGCTACGGAACGGCGCTGGGAGTGATCCGGGCCGCCATCGAAGCCGGGAAGCAGGTCAACGTTTTCGCCGACGAGACCCGGCCGTTTCTGCAGGGCGCGCGGCTCACGGCCTGGGAACTGGCCAAGGACGGCATCCCGGTGACGGTGATTACCGACAACATGGCCGGGCACTTTATGAAGCAGTCGAAAATCCAGGCGGTGATTGTGGGCGCGGACCGCATTGCCTCGAACGGCGATGTGGCCAACAAGATCGGCACCTACTCGGTGGCCGTGCTGGCGCACGAAAACCAGATCCCGTTCTACGTGGCCGCCCCGCTTTCGACCATTGATCTGAGCCTGGCCACCGGGGATGAAATTCCCATCGAGGAACGCTCGCCCGACGAGGTGACCCACTGGCGGGGAATCCAGACTGCGCCGGATAACGTCAGCGCCCGGCATCCCGCCTTTGACGTGACGCCGCACCGCTACGTGACGGCCATCATCACCGAGCGCGGCATCGCCCGCGACCCCTACACCGAAAGCCTGAAGGCGCAATTTGAGGAGCAGGCAGCGCAGCAGACCTCGCGATAAGGGTGTTTGTGAACTCCCCAACCGGCCTTGCCTCCCTTGGGTGGGATCAATCTGCCGCTACAGTTCCACGCGAAGGCATGGACCTATTCATGGTGAAGGGCGACGATGGGATCCAGGCGCGAAGCCTTCAGGGCCGGCCAGATTCCGAAAAACAACCCGATGCTGATGGAAACCAGGAAGCCGACCAGGACCGACCACAGCGGCACACTGGAGGGCAGGCTGGGAAGAAGTGCGCGGATGGAGAAGCTCAGTAGGTAGCCTAGTATGATGCCCATGACGCCGCCCACGCCCGTTAGGGTCATGGCTTCCAGCAGAAACTGCCAGACGATGTCCTGCCGGCGGGCTCCGATGGCTTTGCGCACGCCGATTTCGCGCGTGCGCTCGGTGACGGACACCAGCATGATGTTCATGACACCGATGCCGCCTACCAGCAGGCCGATGGAGGAGAGCACCACCACCACCAGCGCCACCGTACCTGTGATTTCATTGAATTGCTTGATGATTGCGGCCGCGTTCGACATGCCGAAGTTGTTCTCTTGTTCGGGCTTGACCTTGCGCATCCTTCGCAGGACCACGGTGATCTCATCCATGGCTTTGGCCATGTGGCCGGAGTAGGCCATAGCAACGAGAAGATTTTCTTTGTCCTGGGGGTAGATTTTCCTGAAGGTCCAATACGGGATAAAGACGGTTTGATCATCGCGGTTATCGCCCAGGAACGACAGCCTTTTTTCGAGCACGCCGACAACCGTAAAGCTGTTGCCTCCTACGGAGATCTCTTTGCCCACCGGGTCCTCGCTCAAGAAGAGGCGCTTGGCGACGTCGGCGCCGATGACGGCCACGTTGCGGCGGTGGGTGTCCTCAAAAGAGGTATAGGGACGGCCATCGGCAAAGCTGGAACCATTGATTGCGAAATTCGACGCGGTCGCGCCCTGAAGGTTGGCGTCCAGCATATCCTGGCCCTTGTACTTGGCGCCCGGCGGGGTACGCCCCCGGAAAAACATCACCGCAGCCACCTCTTCGACATCAGGACAATACTCACGGATGGCGACGGCATCCTCGTACTTCAGGGGTTTCCGCATCCTTTCTTCCCTGCTCAGGTGGAACCGGATGCCGGGCTCGAACTTAAAAACCCAGATGGTGCGGGAGCCGTACTGTTCCATGGTGTTGACAAGCTGGTTGTTGAGCCCGGTGACGATGGAGGCCACGGCGATCACGGTGGTGGTGCCAATCAAAACTCCCAGGATGGTGAGAAACGACCGGAACTTATGCGTACGGAGCGTGTCAAGCGCCAGCAGCAGGCTTTCGCGGACGTTCCGCAGTTGGTTTGCCATGCCTAAACTTCCGCCCGAAGAGCTTCAATGGGATCGAGCTTGGCGGCCTTGCTGGCCGGATAAATGCCGAAGAAAAGTCCCACGATGATTGACAGGCCCACGCCAACCAAAATGGCGCTGAGCGGGACCGTGGAAGTGATAAACCGCTGGACCAGCACGTTGACCAGCAGGGCAAGGATGATGCCCACCACACCTCCGGTGCCGGCCATCACGGCGGATTCGATGATAAATTGCGTCAAAATATCGCGGCGGCGCGCGCCCAGCGATTTGCGGATGCCGATTTCATGGGTGCGGTCCGTGACGCTGGCCAGCATGATGTTCATGATGACAATGCCGCCCACCACCATGAAGACCGCAACCACGCCGATGGTGACGGCAAAGATGGTGCCGGTCAGCCTCTGCCACAGGCTCATGATGGTTTCAGAGGCGTTGACACCGAAGGTGTCCTCTTCGAGGAAGGTCAGATGACGCCGGACGCGCATCAGCATCCGAGCTTCATCTTCCAGCGGGATCATCTGCACAGCCGACCATGCCTGAACGCTGACGTTGAGCTCCGGCCGGGAGAAGAAGAACCTGCGGAAAGTCGTGAGCGGTATGATGGCAAAGTTGTCCTGGCTTTGTCCGAAGGTTGTTCCGATTTTTTCGGCAACGCCGATGACGCGAAACGACCGGCCGCCCACACGAACTTCTTTGCCAATCGGGTCAACGTTGAGAAAGAATTTGTCGACGAGGTCCTGGCCGATAAAGCACACAGGCGCGCTGTGGGTGTAATCGGACTCGGAAATGTAGCGGCCATAGTTGACCTTCTGCTGGCCGATATCGATCATGCTGGGCGTGACGCCTGTCAGGTCCACATCGTAGAGGGTCTGGTTCTCATAATGCGCGGTGCGGCTACCGTATCCGGCGGTTGCGCCGATGGTCTTGTAGCCTTCCAGGTTTTCCTTCAGAAAGCGGTAATCTTCAAGCCGAATGGGGCGATTGCGCCGCCGGGCCTTCAGGTAGTACTCAGAGCCCTGGGCCCACTTGAAGCGGGTAACGATGAAGGTGTTGACGCCCAGGTTGGCAATGTGGTCGGCAATGTAGAGGTTCATGCCGTTTATGACCGACATCACCACAATCAGGGTGGTGGTGGCGATTACCACGCCCAGCAGGGTGAGGAAGGAGCGGAGCTTGTGCGCGCGCAATGCCTCAAGAGCAATCCAGAAGGCCTCACGGCCTGTGATCCAGGCGTTGAACAGCTCACCCCGCCTGCGGCGAGGGCTCTTGGCCGGCATTTCTCGATTGATTGAATTCTCCACGGGGTCCCCTGTCCGATGCCCTGTGTCCCGGGCCTTGCCGCTTGGCCTAGCCCACTCTTTCGTCCCGGTCGATCTTGCCGTCGCGAAGGTGAATGATGCGATGGGCGCGGGCGGCGATGTCATGCTCGTGGGTCACCAGAACGATGGTGTTGCCGGACTGGTGGAGGCGGTCAAACAGGTTCATGATTTCGTCGCCGGTGGCGGAATCCAGGTTGCCGGTCGGCTCGTCAGCGAGAATGATGGAAGGATTGTTAATCAGGGCGCGCGCAACAGCCACACGCTGGCGCTGGCCGCCGGAAAGTTCGTTGGGCCGGTGGTCCATGCGGTCGCCCAGCTCCACCATGCGGAGCACCTCCTCAGCGCGTCTCAGCCTTTCCTCAGGAGGCGTCCCGTTGTAGATGAGCGGCAACTCGACATTGTGAAGCGCCGTGGCCCGCGCCAGCAGATTGAAGGTCTGAAAGACGAAGCCGATTTCCTTGTTACGGATGTAAGCGAGTTCGTCGTCGGTCA
>JBAUWE010000702.1:0-10844 GCA_049583595.1 Terriglobia bacterium | reverse complement strand
GAATGGCGCGGTGCAGGTGCGGCGTGGCTTCCTGGTGGATGATGATGGTATCGGCTCCCGCCTCTGCAAACGCTTCAATGAAATCCTCAGGCGGCTCAACCATCAGGTGCGTTTCCAGCGTCAGGCGCGTGAGCGGCCGCAAAGAAGCTACCGCCTGGGTTCCAAAGGTAATGTTCGGAACAAAGCGCCCGTCCATCACGTCGATCTGGATGCGATCCACTCCAGCGGCTTGCACTTCCAGAACCTGTTCGCCCAAGCGCGTAAAGTCCGCAGAGAGAATTGAGGGAGCAATTTTGATCAAGACTTTTTCCTGTCGCTATGGCTCTTTCGAAGAAGCTGCGCTGCCGCCCGGTCCAGATACCAGTTCACTCGCCCCTCAGCCGGCTGGATTCCCTGGGCCGGGAATTGCTTTGCCTCACGGTCTCCCTCCAGCACCTGGCGGAGGATTTCCGCCTTGCCCGCTCCCGCAACCAGAAACACAATCTCACTGGCCGCGTTGAGGACGGGATAGGTCAGCGTCAATCGGTGCATCTGGAGCTTTTCCACAAAGTTCGTGCAAACCCATTTGCTGCTTTCAGCGAGGGCCGCCGAACCTGGAAAAAGTGAGGCTGTGTGCCCGTCAGACCCCAATCCCAGAAAAATCAGATCGAGGCGAGGCAGATGTCCCTCCGGCGGAGAAAGAACGCTGCGAATCTCCGCCTCATATTCGGCGCTGGCGGCATCGCGGTCTTCCAACTCAGCTTTCATACGATGGAAATTATCGGCCGCACCGGGCACCGGTCGCAGCAGAGTCCCGTGAATCATTCGGTAATTGCTTTGGAGGTGTTCCGGCGGGACACATCGCTCGTCAACCTGGAAAAGATGAACGCTCTCCCACTGAATGCGCTGGGAAAACTCCGGGTTTGCCAGGATTTCCAGAAAGGTGCGTGGCGTTGAACCGCCCGAAAGAGCGGCCGTAAACACTTTCCCCTGCTGGACGCGTTCCCGTGCGAGCTCTGTAAATCGCACGGCTGCCGCCCGGCTCACATCCTCCAAGCCCGAAAATATTTCAACCTTCGTTTCACTCATCCGAACACCAGTCGCATCAACTGCTGAAGCTTACAACTCGACCATTTGGGCGATCAGGTTCAGGGCCTCTTCGTAAACTCTATCCCGGTCCGGAAATTTCAGTTCTTCGTTGACCAGTTCCACTTCGCCCATCACCACAAGCCGGGCGGTTCTTTCCAGGGGCCCACGTCCGGGCACCTCTGTACGCGTGCGCACGATTCCCTCTTCTCTCGATTCCGTCACCGAAAAATTTGCAGGAGGCGCGGAACCTGTCTTCAACTTCACCTGGAAAGGCGTTGACGGCTTGCCCGCCTCCCGGTGGACCACCCATTCTACTCGAACCGGCTTGTCTCGACGCTGGAACTCCAGCACCCGGCTGGGATTTGCGCTGGGCGTGAGGCGCGCTGCCGGCCGCCAGCCCAGGCGGCTGGCCAGCCACGCTGTGAGAAGCAGCGCCTGAGCAGTACGGCTTCCTTCCGCGCCGGCTTCCTGCTGCCACTCGAGCGTTACCTCCGCCAGGTCCTGCAGGCAGGAGCTGGCTTCGTCAGAGTCAAAATTCTGGGCAATCAGTTCGCGGCACGGCGTGAGTCGGGCCCAATTGAGATCGCTGAAGGCCATGCCGTCCGCATTGCGGAACCGCTCCATCTGCCGCGCCAGCGTCGCCAGGTCCACTTCCGGCTCCTCAAACCGCCCGGAATCCACCAGCACGCGGTTGGTGACACGAAGCACCTGGTCCAGAAATGATGGTGGGGCAAAACGTCCCGCTCTCCACCACAGATAAACCGGAAGCTCGGGAACAATCAGCGGAAGGACCACATTGTCCAGCCCCTTCACCGCTTCGCCGCGGGCCCGCACATAGATCTGCTCGCAGCAGACCTGCCTTGCGCCTGAAGCGGGCAGATGGCACTGAGCCGAAATCCAAGCCGACAGGCCCTCCGGGCGTTCCCTGGGTTCAGACACCATCAGGATTGCGCGGCAGGGGTTCTGGGCAATGACGCGGCTGATCAGGTTGAACGTCTCACGGCCCTCGTCTTCGCTTTCAACAAATGCCAGCAGGGTCAGGACCGAAGCACGCATCACGGGCTGATCTGTCCCGGGGTCCTCCGCCGCCGCCCGCCACAGCTCAGACAATTCAACTTCCAGGGTGGCAACGTTGGCAGGCTGGAGTTCACCTGCCGTGAGCGACTTGAACTTCTTTGATACAGGCAACGAGTCCTCCTCCTGATGGTTTCCGGCGGCTGGGAACCGCGACGAGCGCCCCCCGTCGATGAACTCAAGCCGGATTATTCATGATGCAGTAGGGCTCCGTGAAAGGGCACGACTTTTGTCGTGCCGATTGGAGCGCCTCACAAGCTCCTATCGGGGCTTCAGCCCCTGAACAGAGTATTCATGACGCAGAATTTTCAGCGGCTAGAGCCGCCTTTTTGGCACCACTGAAGTCGTGCCCTTTCGCGGAGCATCCACTTCTGCGGCACGCATAATCCGTGTCTTTGCAGGACCATCCCGGGGCTCATGAACCGTCCGGCCTAAAGCCGATGCCAGCGACGGCCGTCCTGATCGAGCAATCTGTCCGCAGCTTCCGGGCCCCAGCTTCCCGCCTCATAGAGCTGCACCCCTTTCTCTCCATCCTCCTGCCAGCGTTCGAGAAGCGGCGTCAACAGTTGCCACGCAAGCTCCACCGCATCCTCGCGGTTAAACAGGGTCTGGTCCCCCAGCATGCAGTCCAGCAGCAGCGTCTCATAGGCGCTGGGCGGCTCGCCTCCAAATGACTCGGCGTAGCGGAATTCCATCTTGACGGGCCGGATTTCCATCATGGGAGCCGGGAATTTGGCGTTGAAGTTGATGGAAATACCTTCGTTCGGCTGGATCCGCATGGCCAGAACATTCTGTTCCACCGGGTTCTGAATCTTACGGCCGAACACCATGTGAGGAACACGCCGGAACTGGACTACAATCTCCGAAACCCGCCTGGCCAGCCGCTTGCCGGAACGGACATAGAAGGGCACATCCGCCCATCTCCAGTTGTCGATGAACAGTTTCAGAGCGGCAAAAGTCTCCGTCGTCGATTTTGGGGAGACGTTCGGCTCGGCCCGGTAAGCGGGAACCTTCTCGCCCTTCACCCAGCCTTCGCTATATTGACCGCGCACCACAAAGTCATCCAGACGTTCCAGATCGATCGGGCGCACGGAACGCAGCACTTTGGCCTTTTCGTCGCGCACTTCCACGGCGTCGAATGATGCTGGCGCTTCCATCGCCACCAGGCTCAGCACCGACATCACGTGGTTCTGGATCATGTCACGCAGCAAACCGGCTTCTTCGTAATAGCGGCCCCGGCCCTCCACGCCCAGGTCTTCGGCGACGGTGATTTCAACATGATCGATGTAGCGCCGGTTCCAGATGGGCTCATAGATTCCGTTGGCAAAGCGGAACACCAGGAGGTTCTGGACGGTCTCTTTGCCCAGGTAATGGTCAATCCGGTAGACCTGCTCCTCTTTGAAGGCCGAGTTCACGGCGGTGGTCAGTTCGCGCGCGCTCTTCAGGTCGTGGCCAAAGGGTTTTTCAATCACCACGCGAGTCCAGCTTTTTCCCGGGTCTTCGGGAGACGCCAGGCCTGCGGAACCCAGATGGCCGATAATCACAGGAAAAGAGCTGGGCGGAGTCGCCAGATAATAAAGCCGGTTTCCGCCGGTTCCCCTTTCCTGATCCAGCTTGCCGAGCAATTCACCGAGCTGCGTGTAAGCGTTGCGGTCGCCAAAATCGTCCGTCAGGTAGTAGAGTGATTCCGTAAAACTCTTAAGAGAGGCCTCGTCTACGGAAGACGGTTGTTCAGAAAATTTGCGGATCGCGTCCGCCATGGTCTCGCGGAATTTCTCATTGCTGTAGGATGTCTTCGCGCACCCGATCACGGAAAACCCCTGGGGCAGCAGGCGTTCACAATGCAGGTAGTAGAGAGCAGGAATCAGCTTGCGCGCTGTCAAGTCGCCGGAAGCGCCAAAGATCACGATCGAGCATGGGCTCGGTGTCCTTCGGATACGCATGCCTTCGCGCAGGGGATTTGTGGCGACCGTTGTATCCGCCATAAGGCTCTTAGTCCTTTCCGGACCCTCGTCCGTGGTCCCGTTCACTGATGAATTACAGACCCGCCGATGTGGCCTGTACCCTGGTTGCCGCTGCTTCCAACGCTTTCGACAATCGATTGAGACCGGCTTTCATATCCCGGCCCAGATTGACTCGCACCACTCGCCGCCTTTTGCTCTGCAACGATTGTAGATCGCCAAGAGCCTGCGCCTGCACCAGCACGGAAAACGAGTAGGGCTCGCCGGGTATGGGCAAGTCCTGCGAATCCGACGCGGTGATCTGGAGGAACAGTCCGTTGTTCGGCCCTCCCTTGTGAAGCTGGCCGGTGGAGTGCAGGAACCGGGGGCCAAAACCCAGGGTCGTCGCCGCGCGCAGAGCGTTCCGCAGGGCCAGCCTGATGGACTGCAAACTGGCCTCAATTTCATCGGCCCGTTCAAGATAGGCCATCAGGGCCGCGTAATCTCCCGGCCGGGCCAACTGGCAGAATGCAGCCAGGAAAGCCTCCGGAGACGCGTTCCCCTTGGTCAGCTTTTCAAGCGCCGCGCCCGTATCGGCATCGCAGTAAAACTCAAGTCCTTCAGCAGCAAGCACCGCTGACGCTGCGGGGAGCTTCCCGTCTGTCCGGAACTGCTCCAGCAGTCGCCTGGTGTTGTCCTTGCTTTCCTGGACGTTGGGCTGATTAAAAGCGTTAATCCCCATCAAGGCGCCCGACGTCGCCGTGGCAATCTCCCAACGGAAGAACTCCTGCGCCAGGTCGAGTTTGCCGGCCACAGGGATGCGAACCACCGGATGGCCCGCCTTTTCAAGCGCCGCGAGTTTCGCCTCGGTCGCGGCGTCAGAATCCGATGCCAGCTGCATGCGGACAAAAAGGCGGTCATCGGCGTAGCTCGAAGGCTCGCCCAGCGCTTCGCCAGCCACCGGAACCAGGCCCTTGCCTTCTTTACCCGTGCTCTCGGCGATCAACTGCTCCACCCAGTCCGCAAAGGTTGCGATTTCAGGGGATATAACAAACGTGACCTTGTCACGCCCTGCTCGCGCCGCTTCCGCCATCGTCACGCCCAGGCTGACGCCGGGGTTTTCTGCAGTGGGAACATTCGCTCCGCACGCTGCACCCATGCGGTCCGCGCGGTCGAAAAAGTCAGCAAGGTCAATGCCGATCAAAGCGGCGGGGACCATTCCAAAATTGGACAGCGCGGAATAACGGCCGCCGATGTCAGGAGCGCCGGGAAAGATGTGCCGAAAGTTCTTTTCCCTGGCGAGCTTTTCGAGGCCGCTTCCGGGATCCGTGATGGCGATGAAATTCTCGCCGGCGCGGTCGCCTTTCACTTTCTGCAGGCGGCCGTAAAAATACTTGTAGAAACTCAGCGTCTCCGTCGTGCCGCCCGACTTGCTGGAAACGATGAAGAGCGTCTTCTCAAGATCGATGCTCTTTTCAACGTGGGCCACGTTGGCCGGAACGGTCGAGTCCAGCACGTGAAGTTCAGGATACCCGGAAGCGCTCCGGAAGGTGGCCCGCAGCACGTCCGGGCAAAGGCTGCTGCCGCCCATGCCGAGCAGCACCGCGTGGCGAAACCCGGCTTCCCGGATCTCTCCAACGAAGCTTTTGATTTCGCCCAGGTGTTTTCGCATCTCCCGGGTGATGTTCAGCCAGCCGAGAGCGTTGCGAATAATCTTCTGGTGTTCGGGCTCTGATTTCCACAGCGTGGCGTCTTTGTCCCAGAGCCTATGAGCAAATTTCTGACGCTCAAGCTTTCCCAGTGTTTCCTGAACCGTCCTGTCGAGGCCGGTCGAAACTGTTATCCGGCTATCCGCTTGCTGCCCGTGAAAACTCTTTTTTTTTTCCTCGATGCTTGCCAGCAGATTCTTGTAATCGTTCGCAAAGGCTTCGACGCCGTTGTCTTCAAGCTGCTGGGTCACCGCAGCCAGATCGATGCCAACCTCCGGCAGGGCTGAGATGGTCTTTCCAGCCTCGTCAAGCCCCTGCTCGATGGTGTCCGCTTCGGGCTTCCCGTGGTCGCGATAGGCATCAATGGTCGCGGTGGGCATCGTGTTCACGGTGTCGCGGCCGATCAGTTCCTGCACGTAAAGGATGTCGCTGTATTTTGGATTCTTGGTGCTGGTCGAACCCCACAGCGGCCGCTGAACGCGCGCGCCTTTCTTCGCCAGCGCTTCGAATCGAGGCGTCAGGAAGATTTCCCTGTATTTCTGGTAGATCAGCCTGGTATTAGCAACAGCCACCTGGCCGAAAAGACCTTCAACCATTTTGCGCTCTTCCGGCGTCTTCGCGGCAACCAGCCTGGCTTCCAGCTGTTTGTCCACCAGCGTATCAATCCGGCTCACAAACACGCTGGCAACGGAAGCCACCCGGTCGATCGGCTTACCTTTGGCCACTCTCTTTTCAAGTGCCTTCAGATAGATGTTGGCAACCTCTGCGTAACGCTCAATCCCAAACAGCAGGGTGATGTTGATGTTGATGCCCTCGGCGAGCGCCTGCTCAATGGCGGGAAGTCCTTCTTTCGTACCCGGAATCTTGATCATCACGTTCGGCCGGTCGACGGCAGCGAACAATTTCCGGGCTTCTTCGATGCTTCCCTGCGTATCGTGCGCGAGAAGCGGCGAAACTTCCAGGCTCACATAGCCATCGCGCCCCCCCGTCCGCTCAAACACGCCCCGGAATTCATCCGTCGCTTTCTGAATGTCCTCGATGGCGAGCTTCTCGAAAATCTTCGGAGCTTCAAGCCCTTCGACGACGTATTGGCGGATGCTTTCGTCGTAATCGTCGCTGCCGGCGATGGCCTTCTCAAAAATACTCGGGTTCGAGGTAACACCCAGCAGGCCGTCTTCATCAATCCGCTTTTTCAATCCGCCGGATAGAATTTCCTTGCGGCGAATGTAATCGTGCCAGACGCTCTGGCCATATTTGTCTAATTGTTTCAACGGATTCTCGCTCATCAAGTACTACCTCCTCTGCGTAATTCCGTCCGGCAAATTGCGGCTCAGGCTTCTTTTGCCTCGCGCCAGGATTGCCGCGTGCGAAGCCGTCTTCGGGAAGGACAGAAAATATAAAGGCCCTGCCGCCCGAAACCGGCTTGTAGAAATACCCGTGCGGACGGCCGGGCGCCGCCCCGATTAAAAAGCTCAGTGCCCCATCAGTTCATGGGCCCGGCGAACGATGTTGTCCGCCGTGAAGCCAAACTTTTCCGCCAGGACCTTGTAAGGCGCCGACGCTCCAAAGCGCGTCATGCCAATCACGGCGCCTTTCGGACCGATGTACCGCTCCCACCCAAAGGGATAAGCCGCCTCGATAGCCAGCCGGGCCGTCGTTTCAGGCGGCAGGACTTCGTCACGATAATCCTGCGTCTGTTTCTCAAACAAATCCCACGAGGGCATGCTGACCACGCGCGCGGCAACTCCTTCGGCAATGAGTTTCTCATAAGCGTCCAGCGCCACGGAAACCTCTGAGCCTGAGGCGATCAGGATCACGTCCGGCCGTTGGCCCTTGGAATCTGCAAGGATGTAGGCCCCCTTCGCCAGACCTTCGGCGGAAGCGTACTTTTCGCGGTCAATCACCGGAAGCTTTTGCCGGGTCAGCGCCAGGGCCACCGGGCCGTCGTTTCTATCAATTGCCACGCGCCACGCCACCGCGGTTTCATTCGCATCCGCCGGCCGGATGAACGAAACATTCGGAATCGCGCGCAGCGACGAAACCTGCTCGATAGGCTGGTGCGTAGGTCCGTCTTCTCCAAGAAAAATACTGTCGTGCGTGAAAACATAGATGGGACGGATCTTCATCATGGCCGCAAGCCGGATAGTGGGCCGCATATAATCGGAAAAGATCATGAACGTGGCCCCATAGGGAATCAGTCCGCTCAGGGCCATTCCATTCAGCGCGGAACCCATCGCATGCTCACGAACTCCAAAATGGAAGTTGCGGCCGCCGTAGTTCCCTTTCTCAAAGGCCGTTTCACCCTTGATCAGAGTGTTGGTGGAAGGCGCCAGGTCCGCCGAACCGCCCAGCAGGGTGGGCAGACTTGGAGAGATGGCGTTCAGCACGGCGCCGGATGCCTGCCGGGTCGCCATGGGGCCGTCGGAAGGCTTGAATGCGGGAATTTTTGATTTCCAACCCTCGGGCAGTTCGCCGCGCACGTAGCGGTCCCACTCGGCGGCAAGGTCCGGAAAGGCCTGGCGATAGCTGTTCAGGCGTTCCTGCCATTCATTTTCGGCCTGCTCGCCGCGCTCGATGGCTTTGCGGAAATGGGCAAGAACGTCATCCGGAATATAAAACTTCGGCTCCAGCGGTATCCTGAGATTTTCCTTCGACAGCTTCACTTCTTCCTCGCCCAGAGGCGAGCCGTGGGCGCCTGCCGTGTCGTGCTTGTTGGGGCTACCGTCAGCAATGTGGGTCCGCACCATGATGATGGACGGCCGCTCCGTTTCGGCCCGCGCGGCCTTCAGCGCTTTGTCGATCCCTTCCAGGTCGTCGCCGTTTTCAATGCTTTGCACGAACCATCCATAGGCCTCAAAGCGCTTTGCGCGGCTTTCCGTAAAGGCCAGCTCGGTAGAGCCCTCGATGGAGATGTGGTTGTCGTCATACAAATAAACCAGATTATTCAGGCCCAGGTGGCCCGCCAGCGAGGCTGCTTCTGACGCCACGCCTTCCATCAGGTCGCCGTCGCTGACGATGGCATAAACCTTGTAATTGACCAGCTCGTGCCCGGGCCGGTTGAAGTGCGCCGCCAGGTATTTTTCAGCGATGGCCATGCCGACGCCATTGCCGAATCCCTGGCCAAGCGGGCCCGTCGTAGTCTCGATCCCCCGGTCAAGGTGGTATTCCGGATGGCCTGGCGTCTCGCTGCCCCACTGCCGGAACAGCTTGAGTTCGTCCAGCGGCATATCATAGCCCGCCAAATGAAGCAGGCTGTAGAGCAGGATGCAACCGTGGCCTGGAGAGAGAATAAAGCGGTCGCGGTTGGGCCAGCGGGGTTTCAGCGGATCGTAACGCAGGTGTCGTGTCCAAAGCACGTAGGCCATGGACGCTGCGCCCATGGGCATTCCGGGGTGGCCGGAATTCGCCTTTTGCACGGCGTCCATGGCGAGGCCGCGAATGGTATTGATCGAAAGCAGGTCCAACGCTGCTCCGCTCCGGATACCTTTTGAAGTTTGAGCCGCTGTGTGTCCGTCCAAAGCGCTGCGCTCCTGTTCTGGATTTGCGCACAGATAAATTGAGGCCCCTGACGAGCGAAGTACGCAATTCGCTCAGCTCGACATCGTTTTTTTAGATGCGCGAGGGACCAGAATGTAACGCCCAAGGGGTGTATTATATTCCTTTTGCGGGACGAAATCGCGTATCTCAACACCAAAGCTGTGGCATTGGTCCACAGATGCCCCGAAAAATCACCAATTGGCTGGGCGTAAGCAAAGGAGGCGACGATGGCGAAACGACATCTTGGAGTTGTGGGATTGGGAGTCATGGGCAAAAATCTTGCCCTCAACGCAGAGAGCAAAGGATTCTCCGCAGCCGGGTTCGATATCGACGAGGACAAAGTCGGGAAGGTTGCACAGGAAGTTGCCGGAAAAGAAATCACCGTCACAAACTCCCTGAAGGACTT
This sequence comes from Terriglobia bacterium, assembly GCA_049583595.1. Classification (GTDB taxonomy): domain Bacteria; phylum Acidobacteriota; class Terriglobia; order UBA7540; family UBA7540; genus SCRD01. Next base: position 1,110 of record JBAUWE010000702.1, on the reverse strand, counting down.
CGTGGCAGCCCTTGAAAGGCCACGGCGCATTCTGCTGATGGTCCCGGCAGGCAAGGCCGTCGACGCTGTCCTGAATGACCTGACGCCCGGTCTCGACAAGGAAGACATCGTTATTGACGGCGGCAACTCTTACTTCAAAGACACAGAACGCCGCGTGCAGCAGCTGGAGGATGGCGGCCTGCGCTTCTTTGGAATGGGTGTGAGCGGCGGCGAAGAAGGCGCCCTGCACGGCCCCTCGCTGATGCCCGGCGGCCATGAGGAATCCTACCGGCACCTCGAACCATTGCTCACCAAAATGGCCGCGCAGACAAAAGACGGCGCATGCTGCACCTACCTCGGGCCGCGCGGCGCCGGCCATTACGTCAAGATGGTCCACAACGGGATCGAGTACGGCATCCTGCAACTGCTCTGCGAAACCTACGACATCTTCAAGAATGTGCTCCGGCTGACCACGCCGGAAATCCACGATATCTTCGCCGAGTGGAACGCCTCAGACCTCAACTCCTACCTGCTGGAAATCACCACACTGGTTTTGGGCAAAAAGGACGATGCCACCGGACAGCCGCTCGTCGACCTGATCGTGGACGAGGCCAAGCAGAAAGGCACGGGGAAATGGACGGCGCAGGACTCCATGGACCTGGGCGTCGCCGTGCCGACGCTTGCATACGCAGTGGAAGCCCGCATCCTTTCCGGGCAGAAAGAAGAGCGCGTCGCCGCCGCCGACATCCTGAGCGGCCCCAAGGAAGTCTTTTCAGGCGACCTCACGGCTTTTCTCACCCATATGCGCGAAGCCTACCGCGTTGCCGTGATGGTCTGCTACGCGCAGGGATTTGAGCAGCTGCGTGTGGCCTCCAACGAATACCATTACGACCTGAATTACGCGGAGATCGCCCGCATCTGGAAGGGCGGCTGCATCATCCGCGCCAAAATGCTCGACCACATTCAGCCGTCGTTCGCCATAGATCCGGCCCTGGTGAACCTGATGCTGGCTCCGACCTTCAGCGCAACCATCAACAAGCATGCGGCCGACCTGCGCGAGGTTGTCAAAGCTTCGATCCACGTGGGCACCCCTTGCGTGGCGCTTTCCACGTCGCTGGGCTATATCGACAG
>JBAUWE010000701.1:0-6117 GCA_049583595.1 Terriglobia bacterium | reverse complement strand
GCTCATTTCCGGCGGTCAAGCCCTGGCCCGGCATGGCATCTACCCCGGCAGAGGGGAACGCCGGAGGGAACGAAACACTATCAGCCGTTTATTGGAACCTGTAAGGCTCAGATCGGGTACGACACGGAAAGGGTGGAGAGACTCTCTCGGAGCCGAGTGACCTTCTATGGCTAAGTTTCAGACAGAAGTCCGGCTGAGCCGGGAAATGACCCTGCTGGATGCCACCCTGATCGGCGTAGGCGCCATGATCGGAGCCGGGATCTTTGTCCTCACCGGCATTGCGGCCGGAGTGGCCGGGCCGGCTCTGATTATGGCCTTTGCCTTGAACGGAGTGGTCACGATGTTCACGGCCATGTCCTACGCTGAGCTGGGTTCGTGCTATCACGATGCCGGCGGCGGGTATCGCTGGACCAAGGAAGCCCTGCCGCGCTGGAGCGGCTTTCTTTCCGGGTGGATGGACTGGTTTGCGCATGCCGTTGCCTGCAGCGTGTACGCGCTGGGATTCGGGGCCTATTTTGAATACGTTCTGAACGAGATGGGCTACCAGGTGCCCCACTGGGCGTTCCTTCCGCCCCAGAAACTGCTGGCAGTTTCTATTGCCGTTTTGTTTGCCTATATTAACTTCCGCGGGGCGTCTGAAACGGGCAAAGTCGGCAACATCGTAACCGGAACCAAGATTGTCATCCTCCTGGTCTTCATTGTTCTTGGCATTGGATTCGTCTTGCACCAGCCCCACTGGGAAACGTCGGGTTTCACACCCTTCATGCCGAACGGATGGAGTGGAGTGATCAAGGCGATGGGGCTGACGTTTATTGCCTTCGAAGGGTATGAGATCATCGCCCAAAGCTCGGAAGAGATTAAGGATCCGAAACGAAATATTCCGAGGGCGGTGTTCTATTCGCTCATTATCGTCATTCCCATCTACCTGCTGGTGGCTTTTGTGGCCCTGGGGGCCGTCCATCCTCCCCAGGGCGTGACGGCATGGGACTACCTGGGCGCGCAGAAAGAGATTGCCCTGGTGAACGTGGCGCGCCACTTTTTCCGGGGCGGCGCGTTGATGATCCTGGTGGCGGGGTTGATTTCCACCATGTCGGCCCTGAACGCAACGGTCTTTTCTTCTTCCCGCATGGCCTTTGCGATGGGACGGGACCGGAATTTTCCCGGCTTCTTCAGCCGCGTTCACCCCAAAAGAAATACACCCCACTGGGCGATTGTCCTGTCGCTCCTGATCGTTATTGGCATGGCCGTTTCGCTCCCCATCGAGGACGTGGCCACGGCCTCGGACGTCATGTTCCTGCTCATCTTTCTGCTGGTGAACATAGCCCTGATCAAGCTGCGCAAGAAGAAGCCGGACCTGGACCGGGGGTATTTTGTTCCGCTGTTCCCGTATCTGTCCATCGCGGGGATTGTCTGTAACTTCGGTCTGGCGCTCTACATGTTTACCTACAGCCTCAAAGCGTGGATTGTGACCGGCGCCTGGATTGTTGCAGGTGTGGTGATCTACAAGCTTTACTCGGGTTCCCGCGAACTTGAGCACGAACGTAAAGTTCTTGCCCTGGAACGGCTGGAACGCAAGGAATACCGGGTGCTGGCCTGTGTTTCCGATAAGGACACCCTTCCGAGCCTGGCGGAAGCAGCTTTTGTGATGGCCAAGAAACACAACGCTGAGGTCATCTTCCTGCACGTTGTCGAGGTGGAGGAGCGCGAGCCCCTGCGAGCCGGCCTGACGGAATCCGCTGCTTCCCAGGAACTGCTGGATGAAGCCTGCTGGATGGCGATCGCGCGTGGCATTCCGGTCCGCTCGATTGTGCGTGTCTCACACAAGCTTTCCCATGGCATCGTGGACACGGCGAAAGAGGAAGAGTGCAATCTGATTGTCCAGGTGAGAGAGAAGCAGCCGACGTTTTTTGAGAGGTTTTTTACGACGGCGGTTGATACGGTGGTCCAGAATTCTCCCACTGAAACCGCGGTGCTCCACGGCACCTTTCCAAAGGAAGGCATTCGCAGGGTTCTGATTCCCTTCGGATCGGACATTCACACGCGGCTGGCCGTGGAAATGGCGCAGGCGTTCAAGGATTACTACAACTGCTCCATCAAGATCGCCGTGGTGTTTGAGCCGGAAGTCTCTTTCCCCGAACGGGGTGAAAAACTGGAAGATATCCGAAAGGTGGTCAGTGAAAATTCGCTGGAAGCAGAAGTGGAGGCCATCCACGAGACTGACGTGCTGCGGGCAATCCTGAGAAAAGCCAGGGAAGCCGACCTGGTACTGATGGGAGCGCGAACCGGCGACTTCCTCCAGCTTCTGCTGGGGAAATCGCTGACCCGTGAGATCACTGAAGGCGCCCCCTGTGCCGTCCTGTGGGTCAAGGAATACGAAGAACGGCCGTCCTTCGTCGCATCTCTCTTCAAGTCTGGCCATGAGGAGACTGAAACGTGAAACAGATGATCTCGAAACTGGTCGATCAGGTGTTTTTTGAAATACTGAGCTACCTGCCGCGCGTGGTGGCTTCACTATTGCTGCTGGTGGTGGGATGGTTCATCGCCTGGCTGGCGAAACGGATTGTCATCCAGCTGTGCATGATCTTTCGCGTTCACCATTACCTGCCGCGCATGCGATGGCAAAAGGCGCTGTCGAAAGCGGACGTGCGGGATGCCATGTTCAACTACGTCGGGAATCTGGTGTTCATCGCGGTGTTCATCGTGTTTATTTACGGGGCCCTGGCAACGCTGAAACTCACAGTCCTTTCGAGCCTTCTGGAACACACCATTTTCTTTTTGCCAAGAGTAGTGGGATGCTTTGTTATTTTCGCGATCGGACTCTTCCTTTCCAACCGGATCGCGGTGGTGGTCCACATGGCGGTGTTGCGGGAAGGGATTCCGCGGGCGTCGCTGATCGCTAGATTCACCAAGGGAGCGCTGGTCATGTTCTTCAGCGCCATGGCCCTGACGGTGCTCGATTTCGCGCGGCAGGTTGTGATTGTGGGTTTTACCGTCAGCTTTGCCACCCTCGGCGCGCTGGTGGTAGTGGCGGCTCTGGCCGGCGGGAAGGAAATGTTCCAGAAGATCTTCCACTGGCCCGAGGAAAAGTGAACCCGGCCGGAAGAGAACTGGATTTCAGTCCCGCCTGCGACGATCGCAATGCCGATTAACCCCCACCCCTACAGGTAACGCCGAAACCATTCCACGGTTTGCCCGATCACGGCAGACTCCCAGGCGATGGAGGTGAAAGTGTGGTCCGCGCCGGGGATGATGACCTTCTGCTTGATGCCGGCGCCCGAAGCTTGCAGAAAATCAGCCGCGTGGGAGCGAGGCACGGTTTCGTCCCTGCCGGGATGAATGATCCGGGTTGGCTTTTTAAACCGGCGGATGGCGCTGAGAGGATCGACCTTCGCGGCATCCTTCAGAAATCGCGCGGAGATTTCACGCGCGTCGTATTCAAAATCGTCCGCATGGTTGGGCGACGGTTTCCCCAGTTTCTTTGAAAGCTGCTGGAGGATGGCGGGATGCGCCACGGCGCTCCACAGAACCAGAGCTTTGGCCCTGGCCGCGGGTGCGACACAGGCCGCCACGCAGCCTCCCAGTGAGAGGCCGCAAAGCCCCAGCCTGGCCGGATCGATTCCTTTCTGGCGCTGCATGAAGCGGACGGCGGCCCGGGCGTCTGCAATTTCGCTTTGCAGGGTGGCTTCGTGAAAAGACCCTTCGGATTCGCCGGAGCCAAAGAAATCAAATCGCAGGCTGGCAATCCCCTCGCGTGCCAGGACGCGGGCGCACTTGATGAAGATCCAGTGCGACTCCATGCGGTCGCCCGTAAAGCCGTGGAAGAAGATGACTCCCGGCGCTCCTCCCCGTGTGCTGGCCGGCCGGTGGAGCATGCCGCGCAGCAACCTGCCGCGTGCGTTAGGGAATTCAACAAAAGTTTCCTTGATTTTCAATGGCTTGCCTGATTTGGGTTTGGGGACGCAGATCTTTTCGGCATTCCATGATGCCTTGCTTCAGATGGCCGGCCCCGGACCGGTGAAAGAGGGACAGGGGTTATAGCTTGAGCTGCTATTCGGCGCCTGACTTTGCGTTTCCCTTCGTGATTTTATAACCGTCCTTTCGCCAGGAGTCAATCCGGCAGAAGGATGTAGCGTGATAGCCCATTTTTTGAAGCTCCATAGCAGCCCGCGAACTGCGTCCTCCACGGTCGCACATGGTAACGATCGTCGTGGTTTTTGACACCTGCATCTGCTTGATCTTATGGCCGAGGGCATCGATCGGGATGTTCACGGCTTCGGGTACGTGGCCCCTGGCGTATTCCTGGGCGGTGCGCACGTCGAGGATCAGAACCTTCCCCTCACGGTCGAGAAGCGAATGGAGCTGTTTTGCGTCAGTCTCATGGGCCGCAGGATCAACTGAAGGATGTTTTTGGGGAAGGGCGAGCAGTGAAACAGGCAATGCACAGAGAACCATGATGCCCAAAATTACTCTCAGTTTCATAGGTTTCCCTCCTTTGGAAATGTCCGCTAGCCAAGCCATTGGGGGTTCTGATAGGTGCCGTCGTACTCGTGCGAGGTCTTGAACGGTTCCAGCCCTCCATTGGCGGCGGCTTTTGCAGTTTTCGCCAGCAGCGTGGCCACCTGGCTTTCACTCATCGGCTTGAAGGTGCGAACCGCTTCAAGTCCCTGGTTCAGACGTTCCAAAGTTTCGCAGCCGTTGATCACCACGGAGGTTGGCAGGTTCATGGCATAGTGCAGGCAATCGATGGCCGGAACCACGTTGTTGCGGGGAATGGCTCCATCCGCCAGCGGCTTCATGCCCAGTACCCCGATGCCGTGCTTCACGCAGACCGGAACAACCTCCTTCACGAAGCTGTGATAATGCGGGTCCAGAACATTCAGAGGCATCTGGGCGGCGTCAAAGGTAAACCCGTGCTGGAAGCCCGTGTTCAACATCTTCAGGTGGAAGGCCGGGTCCTTGTGCCCCGTGAAGCCGATATACCTCACCTTGCCCGCTTTGCGTGCGGCCAGCGCGGCTTCGAAGGCGCCGCCCGGCCCGAAGATGCGGTCCGGGTCGCCGGGGCGGATCACCTCGTGGAACTGGATCAGGTCAATCACGTCGGTCTCGAGGCGCGTCAGCGATTCGTGGAGCTGCTTGTCCCAGGCGTCTTTCACCTGGGCGTCGGTCTTGGTCATCAGAAAGGCCTTCTGCCGGTAACCGTCCCGGAGCGCCTTACCCATGCGGACTTCGCTGACGCCGTCATTATAGTCCCAGCAGTTGTCCATAAAGGTGACGCCGTGGTCAATCGCGGTGCGGACGATGCGGATGCTCTCCTGCTCGCTGGACTGCATGCCGATGTGAAAACCGCCCAGCCCCAGCAGTGAAACCCTTTCGCCGCTGCGCCCAAGCTTCCGGTAGATCATGTCTGGTGATGTTGTTGCCGCCAATGTTTTCTCCACAGCCGAGGGATTCAAACTGCTTCCGCTGATGCCCGCGATCCCCACGGCCACCTGCCCCAGGAAGTCTCTTCGCGTCGGTTTCTCATCCTTGTCTTTCATGCGATGGTCCTCCGTGGCTTGAAGCTGCCCCGAACAAAGACTACCATCCTCTGGATCGATTGGTGAATCATACCACGACTCCCTGGCCGGTTCACCGGGCAATCAGAACAGGACAGGAAAAAGCTTCATTTTCCGTATGATAGGTGGATCATTTCATATTGAACACCTTAGGATGAGGGAGGACAAAAGCTGGGATCGACCGATTTGAAAGGACCGCCCGCGCCTGTCCCTCCAACCTCGAGATAAGGAGCCCCGCATAGATGAAGAAATCCGGACCGATCTGTTTCTTCCGGGCCTCCCGCTGATCGACAAGATCCTGCGCGCTGTGATTGTCTACTTCTTCCTGGTGGCAGGATTGAAGCTGGCCGGGAGACGGGAACTTACTTAACTGAACGCCTTTGACCTGGTTATCCTGCCGACCATTGCCAACACGGTTCAAAGTGCGATGATCGGTGCCGACGATTCTGTCACAGGTGGGCTGATCGGTGCCACAACCCTGCTGCTTGTCAATTACCAGGTTGTACGCTTCGCCTATGAGTATAAGAGGAAGCACCGGCACATCGGTGAATCAGGCGTAGTC
>JBAUWE010000700.1:0-3396 GCA_049583595.1 Terriglobia bacterium | reverse complement strand
CTGCAAGCAACGAAGGGCACAGGCGGCCATGCCGGTACAGCAGGGTCTTTGGAGGATCAGTGGGTTGTGACGCCGGACAGATCGCTCCTGGATTTGGCTGGCCTGCTTCCAAACTCGCATGCTCTGGTCAAATCGCTGGGAGATGCGGCTGAATACCTCCACCGGTGGAGGCCGCACGAGTCTCGAGCCGACTGGCAAAAGAGGCGCCAGGAAGTTGAAACCGCCTTCGTCAGAGCTATCGGGTTGGAAAGGATGCCCGAACGGACGCCGCTGAAATCGCGTGTGGTCGCCCGCCATTCCCTGGACGATTATGTAATTGAGAACGTATTGTTCGAGAGCCGGCCGGGATTCCCGGTCTCCGCCAATCTGTATCAGCCCAAAGCGCCTCCGAAGGGAAAACGCGCGGCTATCCTCTGTCCGATCGGCCACCACCTGTCGGCAGGAAAGTCAGCCCACGAAGTCCAGGCCCGCTGCATCAAGCTGGCCCAAATGGGTTTTGTGGTTCTCACCTACGATGCCATTGGACACGGTGAGCGGATGATTCCCGGCAATACTCATCACGATGCGGGCTACGCACTTCTGCCGCTGGGCGAGACCATTGCCGGCTGGATGGTTTGGGACAGCATGAGGGCGATTGACTATCTGCTCTCCCGGCCGGATGTCGATCCCAAAAGAATTGGCGTGACCGGAAATTCCGGAGGCGGCCTGAACACCTTTTACACTTCCGCGCTGGACCGTCGGATCCGCGTGGTCGTTGCGGCAGGTTTTACGTGCGAATACAGTGTGTGGCTCAAGTACGGCAGCGCGCACTGCACCTGCACTCATCTTCCCGGCGTGTTTCGGGCGGCGGAACTGTTCGAGATCGGCGGGTTGATTGCCCCGCGGGCCTTCATGATGCTCCAGGGTGAAAGGGACACGATCTTTCCCATCAGCGGCGGGAAGCAGGCAGGGGACAAAATCCGGGCCATCTACGAGCATCTGGGCGTGCCGGAGCGGGTACGGTTTGTCGAAGTTTCCGGCCAGCCCCACGCCTATTCGCGCCCCTATCGCGAGAAGATGTACGGGTGGATGGCCTGGCATCTGTTGGGGCAGGGCCAGGGAGAACCGATCCCGGAAGGCGACGTCGAGCCTCTCGATGAAAGTGATCCCAGGTTGTTGTGTGATCCCGATCGCTCCATCATCCGCCCGTCGCCTTCTGTCGTGGAGCGTGCTCGCCGCAAAGCCCTGGAGCGCGTCAACAGGCTGCCGCAAAAGCGCTCGGCGGCCCACCAGAAATCTTTGCGACAGTGGGCCGGTCAACTGGCGGACGGGCCGGAACTGAGCGGCGGCTACCTGGATCCCCAATCGGTTCAAAAGACGCCCGTCCAGGGCGGCGTCCTGGAGAAAATATGGTTTCTGAGTGAAGAGGGGGAATACATTCCAGGCCTTTCCTGGATGCCGGAACATCGCGCTTCGCCTGCCAGAACGGTCATCATCGTGGACGATCGTGGCAAGGAATCTGTTGCCACGTCCGGTTGGATCGAACCGCTGCTGAAGGCGGGGTTCCATGTCTTTTCCGTGGACCTGCGGGGAAGAGGTGAAACGCTCGCATGGATCAGGCGCGGCCGTAACACTAATTTTCGTCTGGTGGCCAACCAGGTTCTTTTCGGGCGTCCTCTGGCCGGCAGACGGGCGTTTGACCTGAAACGCGCGGTCGATTACCTGAGTCTGCGCAAAGACCCGGGGTCCGGGCATCTCTCCGTTGTGGGCCTGGGTCAGGACGCCTTGCCGGCTCTGATCGCTGCCGCAACAGATAGCCGCATCAAAGATGTCGCAGTTGGGCGCTACTTCAGCAGCTTTGTTTCCCAAATGAAGGCCATCGAAGTCCCGGCCGGATCCGATTTTTCACGCCTCTGGAACTCACCGCAGCAAGATGGAGCTATCCACTCGAAAGATTGCCAAGTTGATCTGGGGTCTGTGGTTCCCTTTGCGCTTGAGAATGCCGATCTGCCCGATCTCGTGTCGCTCATCGCCCCCCGCAGGGTTCTCTTCTGCCAATCCCTGGATCATCAGGCCCCCGACGCGGAGGTCCTGGCGCAGAGATTTCGGCAAGTCGCTGAATCCCAGGGAAAGGACTGGATCAACTACCGTCCCACGCGCCGGCTGGACAGCAATCTCCTGCTTGCATGGCTTCGCGGAAAACAGGCAACTTGAGGCAGGCGTTCCCCGCGGGGGTAGTGGTGCAGTTTGAAATCTATGGATAAAGTTACACAATTCACACCTCTTAAATCTAGGAGGTGCTTTGTGCCAGAAAAGAGCGATAAAGCCATCGCTGAGATCGTAAGGACAGAGGTTCCAGCAAACCCTAATGTGACGCAGCCGGTAGTCAATGTGAGCTGCTACCCGTTTTAGGTCCAATCATAATGCGAGTTCCGGGGAATGGGTTAAGGTTCCTGGAGGGAAGACGACGGGCGTGGGGGGAGACGCCCGTCGAGCCGCGATCTGGGCTGCGAACTCTTCGGGTGTCCGATACCCCAGCGCACTGTGTGGCGCGAATAGAGTGTCCTTCCACCAGGGCTGAGATAACTTGGGCCTGTTTTGTTAGATTTAGCTTGTCCATCTCTATTCTCAAGTAGGATAGTACAATACATCTTGACATCAAGTCAATAAGTATTTATACTAAATGATGAAAGTTTTTATATAATGTGGAGGATGAAAATGCTTTTCAAAAGCTCGACGTTAGGGGAGAGAGAGTTATCAGTGATACGTTCTATAGGCAAAATGTACGTGTCGCTGAAATACGTCCTCTCCAATCCGTCCAGGTGGCAGGGGTCACTAAGACGAAGCACCTTCGCTCGGGCAATCATGGGCTCTAACAGCATAGAGGGCTACAGGGTGACCGTCGAGGATGCCCTGGCCGCAGCAGAAGGTGAAGAACCCCTAGAAGCAGAGCAGGAAACGTGGCAGGCGATTATAGGCTACCGGAATGCGATGACGTACGTCTTACAGCTTTGCAGAGACCCTCATTTTCGGATGAGTGAGGGTTATCTCCGTAGTTTGCATTTCATGATTATGCAGTACGATCTCTCAAAGAACCCTGGCAATTGGAGACCTGGACCTATCTTTGTTAGAGATGAGGCCAGAAACGTCAATGTATATGAGGCTCCCCCTGCGGAATCGATTCAGAAACTTATTTCTGAGTTGCTGCAGTACATCAACGGTCCAGACGATTCTAATCACGCGCTGATTAAAGCGGCTATGGCTCATCTAAATCTAGCAATGATCCACCCGTTTTCTGACGGTAATGGCAGAATGGCCCGTTGCCTTCACACCCTCGCGGTTTCTTCTAAGGGAGTTTCGGACCCAACATTCTCTTCAATCGAGGAATACCTGGGGAAGAATACCCAAGATTATTAT
>JBAUWE010000699.1:0-1946 GCA_049583595.1 Terriglobia bacterium | reverse complement strand
CTGCAAGGCTTGCTCTGCTTCATTAGCAACATCACTTTTCTTATTACAACAGATCATAAACGCGCTTCGCGGAATGTAACCCCCAAGGCATGGCCATGTCAAGAAAAAACTACAAAAGGTGGGGGATTTTTAATTACTAACTACAATATGTTGTGTCGCAGGCTTGCCTGACAAAGTCCCTCCACCCCTCCAAGAACAGGGCCTGACACTAATTTTCTTCTCTTTTTACGATACTCCGGGAGGGGTTGGGACGCAAGGGAAACGCGGGTCCCAGAGGAGTCAAGGCGAGGGGTCTTTCCTTCCACCTGATGAAACGGCCCCTCCCCCTGGTCAGGTTAGTTTGAATGCGGTGAAAATCAGCTTGGGAGCTGAACTTTCAGGTTCGACCGGGTCAGCGATTGAACAAGCTCTGCTTCGATAGTCTCGCGTGCAGTCCCCCGGGCAACTGCAATTTCATCCACCAGCAATTGCCAGGACCGGTCGAACATTTTCTTTTCACGGAATGAGAGGGACTTGCCCTGGCTCAAAACAAGCAGGCTCTTAAAAACTTCCGCCACCTGTTGCAGTGAACCGCTTCGCATCTTCTCGGAATTTTCCTTAAAGCGCCCCTTCCAATCCTGCTGGGTTTTACATTGGCCCTTGCGGAGAAACTCAAGGATCGTCTCAACGTCCTTCCCTCGGACGACCTTCCGCAAGCCCACGTTGTTGACGTTACTGATCGGCACCATCACTCGAAGGCTGCTGGAATTCAGTTTTAACAGGTAGAACATCTCGGGGTGGCCGGTCAGGTTTCGTGTTGAAATTTGCTCGATAATACCTACTCCCTGATTGGGATAGACTACTTTTTCGCCTATTTGGAATGCCATATCAAGATGACCTCGTTTTGGTGCGGGTATGCACCCTGTAGCTTAGTTCTTCGCACGGCTAAAGTCAAGGAATTGAACTCGATTGTCAAAGCTCTTTAGAAATGTCCCCTTTTGATGTAGTGACTTCATAATCAGGATATGCCTGATCTAAAAAGCCTTGACCACGAAGCAGAATCTGTTTCACACTGCCAGCGTGGTCTGCTAGACTCGCGCACCATTTCTCTGCGACGTGGAACAAATCGAAAGGGAAGCCCTCATGAGTGTTTCCTTCAGGAAACCTTCAGAAAATAGCGCCCGCGGGTAGCCTCCGCAGGTTGAATTGCCCTCGCGATGTTAGTTTTGGCGGCAATGATGAAAGACCGGCAGCCGGGCCATGAAGGCGCCTCTCAATGCTTCCCTTCAAACGTTGGCTGGCCGCAAAATACCCGCGTCATTTGCGAAGGGTCCCGGGAGTCGGACGCGTTGAGTGTGCAAGTCCATTAAAAAGTGCGGGCCTCATTGTTGTAGCCTCGGAAAAAATTCAGGAGTTGCTCGACCACTTGTTTTCGGGAATTGACGATACAGCGTAAGGCTATCGAGGGGCAATCTCTGCCTTCAGCCAGGACTATTTGAGGAGGATGACCATGCACAGATTGAAAACCTCGATTGCAGCTTTTATCGCCGCCGTCGCGCTGATCTCCGTCAGTCCGGCCCAGGGAGCCTATCGCTCCGGAAGATTGGTCCTGCCCTCCTCGTCGCTCGACCGCACGGGAGAAGTTCCTGTGGTGTATCAGCTGGAACGAGGCTTCACGGGCCGCGCGACCTTGCACATCCGTTGGACAGACAGCTTGGGCCGGGTGGTCGAGGACAAGACAGTCCCGTATGATTTGTTGGATGAAACGAGCATGACGTTCCACATCAATCTTGCGCGCGCGGTGGCAATGGAAAACCATCTCACCGTCAATCTTTCGCTGGACGGCAAGGGAGTCAACGGAGCGCCGATCCGCGAACAGGAAACCGCCAAGGCCGATTTTATCGCCCGTCCCCCCGCCGGCTGGAAAGACTACGTCATCATGATGTGGCAGCGATATCCCGCTAACC